>NZ_WHOH01000001.1:1524930-1849860 GCF_009741735.1 Lentibacillus sp. JNUCC-1 | reverse complement strand
GTCCTCACGGTCTGACTTCACAGCACTTAGAACGCTCTCCTACCATTGTTCGAAGAACAATCCGCAGCTTCGGTGATACGTTTAGCCCCGGTACATTTTCGGCGCAGTGTCACTCGACCAGTGAGCTATTACGCACTCTTTAAATGGTGGCTGCTTCTAAGCCAACATCCTGGTTGTCTGTGCAACGCCACATCCTTTTCCACTTAACGTATACTTTGGGACCTTAGCTGGCGGTCTGGGCTGTTTCCCTTTCGACTATGAACCTTATCACCCATAGTCTGACTCCCAAGCATAAGTATCCGGCATTCGGAGTTTGACTGAATTCGGTAACCCGATGAGGGCCCCTAGTCCAATCAGTGCTCTACCTCCGGTACTCTGATCTTGAGGCTAGCCCTAAAGCTATTTCGGAGAGAACCAGCTATCTCCGTGTTCGATTGGCATTTCACCCCTACCCACACCTCATCCCCGCATTTTTCAACATACGTGGGTTCGGGCCTCCTGTCAGTGTTACCTGACCTTCACCCTGGACATGGGTAGATCACACGGTTTCGGGTCTACGACTACATACTCAAACGCCCTATTCAGACTCGCTTTCGCTGCGGCTCCGTGTCTACCACTTAACCTTGCATGCAATCGTAACTCGCCGGTCCATTCTACAAAAGGTACGCCGTCACCCATTAACGGGCTCCGACTACTTGTAGGCACACGGTTTCAGGTTCTCTTTCACTCCCCTTCCGGGGTGCTTTTCACCTTTCCCTCACGGTACTGGTTCACTATCGGTTACCAGGGAGTATTTAGCCTTGGGAGATGGTCCTCCCGGATTCCGACGGAATTTCTCGTGTTCCGCCGTACTCAGGATCCACACCGGAGGCTGCTTCTTTTCGACTACCGGGCTGTTACCGTCTTTGGCTGATCTTTCCAGATCGATTCGTCTAACAAACAGCTTTGTAACTCCATATGGTGTGTCCTACAACCCCGACAGGCAAGCCTGCCGGTTTGGGCTGATTCCGTTTCGCTCGCCGCTACTTGGGAAATCGCTTTTGCTTTCTCTTCCTCCGGGTACTGAGATGTTTCAGTTCCCCGGGTCTGCCTCACACATCCTATGTATTCAGATGTGCGTACTGTTCCATTACGAACAGTGGGTTCCCCCATTCGGAAATCCCCGGTTCAAAGCTTACTTACAGCTCCCCGAGGCATATCGGTGTTAGTCCCGTCCTTCTTCGGCTCCTGGTACCAAGGCATCCACCGTGCGCCCTTATTCACTTAACTGGCGTGTTTGATTTCAATGAATAAACATACGATTTATTTGATGTCTTGATTGCTCTTATTTGATTTTCAAGGTACAAAGTTTCGAGAGATTTGCTCCCTCAAAACTGAACAAACAAACGAAGTGATGTCTTTCCGTTAATTTAGCTGTGATGCCGTTTGACGGGCATCTATGCTAGATATCCTTAGAAAGGAGGTGATCCAGCCGCACCTTCCGATACGGCTACCTTGTTACGACTTCACCCCAATCATTGGCCCCACCTTCGGCGGCTGGCTCCATAAAGGTTACCCCACCGACTTCGGGTGTTGCCAACTCTCGTGGTGTGACGGGCGGTGTGTACAAGGCCCGGGAACGTATTCACCGTGGCATGCTGATCCACGATTACTAGCGATTCCTGCTTCATGCAGGCGAGTTGCAGCCTGCAATCCGAACTGGGAATGGTTTTATGGGATTTGCTACACCTCGCGGCTTCGCTGCCCTTTGTACCATCCATTGTAGCACGTGTGTAGCCCAGGTCATAAGGGGCATGATGATTTGACGTCATCCCCACCTTCCTCCGGTTTGTCACCGGCAGTCACCTTAGAGTGCCCAACTGAATGCTGGCAACTAAGGTTAAGGGTTGCGCTCGTTGCGGGACTTAACCCAACATCTCACGACACGAGCTGACGACAACCATGCACCACCTGTCACTCTGTCCCCGAAGGGAACACGCTGTCTCCAGCGCTGGCAGAGGATGTCAAGACCTGGTAAGGTTCTTCGCGTTGCGTCGAATTAAACCACATGCTCCACCGCTTGTGCGGGCCCCCGTCAATTCTTTTGAGTTTCAGCCTTGCGGCCGTACTCCCCAGGCGGAGTGCTTAATGCGTTAACTTCAGCACCAAGGGGCGGAAACCCCCTGACACCTAGCACTCATCGTTTACGGCGTGGACTACCAGGGTATCTAATCCTGTTTGCTACCCACGCTTTCGCACCTCAGCGTCAGTTACAGACCAGAGAGTCGCCTTCGCCACTGGTGTTCCTCCACATCTCTACGCATTTCACCGCTACACGTGGAATTCCACTCTCCTCTTCTGCACTCAAGCCCTCCAGTTTCCAATGACCGCTCACGGTTAAGCCGCAAGATTTCACATCAGACTTAAAGGACCGCCTGCGCGCGCTTTACGCCCAATAATTCCGGACAACGCTTGCCCCCTACGTATTACCGCGGCTGCTGGCACGTAGTTAGCCGGGGCTTTCTGGTCAGGTACCGTCAAGGCGCCGCCCTATTCGAACGGCACTTGTTCTTCCCTGACAACAGAGCTTTACGATCCGAAAACCTTCATCACTCACGCGGCGTTGCTCCGTCAGACTTTCGTCCATTGCGGAAGATTCCCTACTGCTGCCTCCCGTAGGAGTCTGGGCCGTGTCTCAGTCCCAGTGTGGCCGATCACCCTCTCAGGTCGGCTACGCATCGTCGCCTTGGTAGGCTCTTACCCCACCAACTAGCTAATGCGCCGCGGGCCCATCTGTAAGTGATAGCCAAAGGCCATCTTTTATCCTCTCACCATGCGATGAAAGGTGTTATCCGGTATTAGCTCCGGTTTCCCGGAGTTATCCCAGTCTTACAGGCAGGTTGCCCACGTGTTACTCACCCGTCCGCCGCTCGATCCACAGGCGCATGCCCCGAAGGGCAATTACCTGCTTCACGCGCTCGACTTGCATGTATTAGGCACGCCGCCAGCGTTCGTCCTGAGCCAAGATCAAACTCTCCATAAAAGTTTGGGTGTTCATCGACACCAATCGATGAACGGTCTTAGCTTCTTAAAAAATTGATTCAGGGTTTAAAGTTTATAACTTCTTACCTCTGACATCTGTTTTACAGACATCTGCTTCGTTGTTTGTTCAGTTTTCAAGGAACAAAATTGCTGTGCGCTCTTCAAAAGCGACTTTATAAATATAACATCTTACGCTTTCGCCGTCAACTACTTTTTATAAAAACTTTTTGTTTTTGTTTCGTCTCGCTGACGGGCGATATTTAATTTACCATGATTATTCCCAAATAGCAAGGATATTTAACATGAAATTTATGGTATTTTTTTTAGTGGCAATAAAACCTTTAATCCACGGGTCTTTACGTCCTATTCACTTTATACAAAAAGAGACACCCATCACTTTGATGGATGTCACTTCGTATAGTGTAACTTTTATTTATTGCGCATTTGCGGAAAGAGCAGGACGTCTCTTATAGATGGTGAGTTCGTTAAGAGCATCACGAGACGGTCGATGCCAATTCCCAATCCACCGGTTGGCGGCATTCCATATTCAAGAGCTTCAAGGAAATCTTCGTCCATCAGGTGTGCTTCATCATTTCCCTGGTCACGTTCCTCAACTTGAGATTCGAAGCGCTGACGCTGATCAATTGGATCGTTGAGCTCACTGAAAGCATTAGCATGTTCCCGTCCGACGATGAATAGTTCGAATCGGTCTGTGAAGCGTCCATCTTTTTTATTCTTCTTGGCAAGTGGAGAGACTTCCACTGGGTGCCCATGGACAAACGTCGGTTGGATGAGCTTATCTTCCACTTTTTGTTCAAAGAATTCATTAAGTACATGTCCAAATGTCATTGTCTCAGTAATTTCCACACCATGTTCTTTAGCATACTGTCTCGCTTCTTCATCTGTCATATGCTCCCAGAAGTTCACACCTGTGTGTTCTTTAACGGCATCTGCCATATGCAGCCGAGTCCAGGCTGGCTTCAACGAAATCTCCAAATCATTGTAAACAATTTCGGTTGTGCCTAGAACCTCTTCAGCAATATGGGCAATCAAGTTTTCCGTAAGTTCCATAATATCATGATAGTCGGCATATGCTTCGTACAGTTCGATCATCGTGAACTCAGGATTGTGGCGGGTAGAGACACCTTCATTACGGAAAACACGCCCAATCTCATATACCTTTTCCAGTCCACCGACAATCAGTCTTTTTAAGTGCAGCTCGATGGCAATGCGCATGTATAAAGGAATATCGAGCGCATTATGATGTGTTTCGAACGGTCGTGCAGTTGCACCACCTGGGATTCCGTGCATCATCGGTGTTTCAACTTCCAGAAATCCATGGTGATCCAAATACTTGCGCATGGATTGAATGATTTTAGAACGCAGGACAAACGTATCCCGACTGTCTGGATTGGTAATCAAGTCGAGGTAACGCTGACGATAACGCTGTTCAATATCTTTTAGACCGTGATATTTTTCAGGCAGCGGCCGCAAAGATTTCGTCAACAAATGAAAGTCAGAGACTTTGACACTCAGCTCTCCCACTTTCGTCTTGAACATGGTACCGCTGACGCCAACAATATCGCCTCTGTCAATGGTATTGAAAATATCATAAGCGTCATCACCAATCGCATCTTTACGGATATAGAGCTGGATTTGGCCGCTCACATCCTGAATATGAGCAAAACCCGCTTTTCCTTTTCCGCGTTTTGTCATGACGCGCCCGGCTATCGTGACATTAATTTCTTTTTCTTCAAGTTCTTCTTTCGTATATGCTTCATAAGCCTTATGTAAGTCCTCGGCAACATGGGTACGTGGAAATTCATCGCCAAAAGGATCGAGACCCTGTTCACGATAAGCATCAAGTTTATCGCGCCTGACCCGCATTTGTTCATTTAACTCTTCTGACACTGTGATCACTCCTGTTCTTATTTGAATCGATCTCTATCATGTAGTGTTCACAGTATAACATGTTTTACTGTGAACAAAGCCTTGCAAACTTCATCCACCCTATGATGACTGCCTTTTTTGCCTCCATCTATCGTTCTTCCTTATCCTCGAGCAAAAGTTCTGCTTTGGAGATATTCAGGGTTTCGATGATCCGCTCCAATAACTGATCGTCTGGAGACGTCTTGCCCCGTTCAACAGGGCCTAGTATAGCAACAGAAATATGAAGCGATTCGGCAAACTCCACCTGAGTATAACCCTTCAGTTTCCTGAACGCTTTTATGCGTCTTCCGAGCTGTTCCTTCTCCATTGTACAACATCCTTTATATCAGATTCAGGACATTTGCCCAATAAACCACTGACGCGCTGTTCAAACCCCGGTACGTATATGTCAGGCGACAGTTCTGTAAGCGGGACGAGCACAAAAGCACGTTCATGCATGCGTGGGTGGGGGATGGTTAATCGGTCTGTGTGGACGGTTAAATCATGATATAAAATAATATCAACATCAATGGTTCTGGGGCCAAAGCGTATGGTTCTCTTTCTCCCCAGCTCATTCTCAATAGCCTGACAAGCTTCCAACAGCTGAACAGGTTCAAGACTGGTTTCAATTTTGACAGCCATATTTAAGAAATAAGCCTGATCGGTATAACCAACAGGTGCTGTCTCATAAATGGAGGACTGTTCAGCCACCGTAATGGCGGAGTGGTGCTGCAACAGCTGCAACGCTTCCTTCAAGTATGTTTCCCGTGGTTCAATATTTGTCCCAAGCGCTATATAGATCCCAGTCATTTTAATCGCTCCCGGTCGAGCTCAACAGCCACCGATTCGAACTGCCCGGGGATCGGAGCTTCAGGCTTACTCACTTTGACAACACAACGCTTCAGGGTGTTGAATTCTGTGAAAAGGGCGTCCGCAATTGTTTCAGCCACCGCTTCGATCAGGTGCTTCGCCTCGCCTTCCACGATTTCCTTTACCACGTCATAGGCAGTGCCATAATTTATGGAAGCATTCATGTCATCGGTCTGGCCAGCTTCTTTTAAATCCGTATACATTTCCAAATCAACATAAAACCGCTGGCCAAGGTGGTTCTCTTGTGGAAATAGACCATGATATCCATAAAAAGCCATCTGTTTGAGAATAATTTTATCCATGTGCACAGCTCCTTTAACTTCCTCATATCTTACGTATTTAATTTAGTGTGTCAATACGTTCCGCCGCCATCATGGCATCCATCATCCTAGCGAGCTGAACATGCAGTTTAACATCATGCACCCGAACCATGTGAACACCCTTGCTGATTCCAAGGCAGGTCGTGGCTCCTGTGCCAATATCACGCTCATTTGGGGTCGTCTCCAAAATAGTCCCAATAAATGATTTGCGGGAAGCGCCCAGAAGAACTGGGTAACCCATCGTTGTCAAGTGGTCCAGGTTATTCAAAACGACGAGATTATCAGCTTGTGTTTTAGCAAAACCAATTCCGGGATCGAGCATGATGTTTCTTTCTGGAACACCAGCCTTTATGGCAATATCAATGCTCTCATGCAGATCCCGCTGCATATCACTGATCAAGTGGGTGTAGTTCTTATTGGTGCGGTTATGCATTAAAATAATCGGAACATCAAAGTCTTTAGCTACAGATACAATCTCAGGATCTCTTTTTGCACCCCAAACATCATTTATGACGGAAGCGCCTGCCAGCAGAGCGCGTCGGGCAGTTTCCGCTTTATACGTATCAACAGAAATCGGGGTGTTGAGGTTTGCAGCGGTAATAGCTTCAATGACCGGGACAACGCGTTCGATCTCCTCGGCTCCCGTTACCGGAGCATGTCCAGGTCTGGTCGATTCTCCGCCAATGTCAATCATGTCAGCACCTTCCTGCTCCATGCGCATGGCGTGCGACACTGCTTTCTCAAGCGTCACATATGTCCCCCATCTGAGAAAGAATCTGGAGTGACATTCAGGATCCCCATAACCTGTGTCTTTTTGTGCAATTTCATTTCCTCTGGTGTTAAGTTTGTCGCGGATGTAATCATATGCATAAGTCCTTTTCATAAAGTATTCGTTCTTAATCGTACCATACGCGTGTTTGTTTTCAAAAAAAGCAGTGGTCCAAAGAGAGGCTGCCACTGCTTTTTTCTCTATTTATTCGTTCTCATCATATTGATAAAGGGGCGTTGATAGGTAACGCTCGCCATTATCCGGCAAGATCGCGAGCACTTTTTTGCCGGCTCCGAGCTGTTTGGCTGCTTTCTTGGCTGCTGCGATAGCTGCTCCGGAAGAGATACCGCCGAGGATGCCTGTAGAAACAGCCGTCTCACGGGCGTTTTCAAAAGCTTCTTCTTTGGTTATTGTGATCACTTCATCATAGATGTCAGTATTCAGAATGTCAGGTACAAATCCCGCACCGAGGCCCTGCAATTTATGCGGTCCGGGTGAGCCACCGGATAAAACCGCTGAATCTTTAGGTTCTACTGCATAAATCTTAATATCCTCGAACTTTTCCTTCAGCACTTTACCAACACCTGTAATTGTTCCGCCAGTTCCAATGCCGGAAACAAAACCGTCCAGACCGTCAGTCATCTGTTCGATAATTTCGTTGCCAGTTGTGCGGGCATGGACCTCAGGATTTGCTTGATTATTGAATTGCTGTGGCATAAAATAACCTTTTTCTTCTTGAAGCTGTTCAGCTTTCTGGATGGCGCCTTTCATGCCTTCTGCGCCAGGGGTCAAGACTAGCTCTGCTCCATAGGCACGGAGCAGGTTGCGACGCTCCTGGCTCATTGTATCCGGCATAACAAAAACCGAGCGATATCCTTTGGCTGCAGCAACCATTGCAAGCCCGATCCCTGTATTTCCACTGGTTGGTTCTACAATCGTATCACCTTCAGCAAGTGTTCCTGCTTCTTCCGCCGCTTCAATCATAGACAGCGCAATCCTGTCCTTTACAGAACTGCCCGGATTCATGAATTCCAACTTCACATAAATATCAGCCATATCTTTTTTGCCATGGTTTAATTTGACAATTGGTGTCTGACCAATAAGTTGTGTGATATTTTCAACGTTTCTCATAGAAAAAGCCTCCTGTTTAAAAGTCATTTTTACTTTAAGACGTTTATATCGTATGCAACTTCCATCAATTCATTGTCAAAAACATTCCTAGTCTTCATATACCCACTCAATATCAGCATTATTCCACAAAGGTTGGGCATTTAGGTTCTGGTCCATCTGATCAAGAGCAAGTTCGTTTTTTACATAAGGTTTCATTTCTTCATATGTGAAGGAGATCTCCGGCAGGGTCTGGTGTACATAAACAATCGCAACACGTTTCCCTATTTCAACCGGATCACTATAAGAATAGGGCTCCATGTCTTGTACAATATCCTTATAGCCATGGGGAATAAACTGACTTGTCGAAACGAAATACCCCAAATAGCCGCCATCTTCTCGTGTTTCTTCGTCAATCGAGTACTCTTTGGCAAGTAAATTAAACGATGCACCTTCATCCAGTTCTGCTTTCACTTTCTCAGCTGTTGCAAGGTCCTTGACAATGATATGGGAGATCTGGAATCTTTCACTGAAATCGTATTGATTCTTGTATTTGTCGTAAAAGGATTGGATCTCCTCTTCAGGAATCGATACACCTTCTGTTAAAAGGGTTTCCAGCTGGAACCGGTAAATAATATCTTCACGCCATTTCTCTTTCCACTTTTTAGTTTCTTCCGCAGACATAACACCGCCGATCGAAACGAGCTGGGCCAGTTCCCGATCTATAATTTTTTCAGAGATCTCAATGTTCTTTTCTTCAGCAAGCTGCTCAACTAGGGTATGGTCTATCATTTGTTTCAATTGCATTTGGCCATATTCACTGCGCAATGATTTCATCCAAGCTTCATAAGAAATGTTTTCGCCATTTATGGTTGCTGCTGGTTTTTCAACGTCGATGTTTTCCTCTTTATCAGGTAAAACCGTTGTCTCGTCGTCGCCATCACCCAATAGAATAATCGTTGCGATGTTTGTGATCAAAAGTACAATGATCAGACTGAATAAAAACTTTTTTGACATGGGTGACTTCCTTTCAGGACTGATTTATAGATTGCTTCAGTGCTTCAAGTTCAGTTTCTGTAAAATGATACGTCTCATTGCAGAAATGACAAGTCGCCTCCGCTCCATGATCTTCTTGGATCATGGCCTCTATTTCTTCTGCACCAAGTCCAATAATTGCTTGTTGAACCCGTTCTTTGGAACAGTGACAGTTAAATTGAATAGGCATGTGGTCGTGAATTTTAAGCGATTTATCACCCAACAGCTTCTCCAGGATCTCCTCAGGTGTACGTCCTTCTGATACTAATTGTGAAATTGGCGGAAACAAGCTGATTTGTTCCTCAAGGCTGCTGACAACATCATCATCTGCGCCAGGCATGACCTGAACGATAAATCCGCCAGAAGCTGCAATTGTGTGGTCAGGATTTACCAGAACACCCGCTCCGACAGCGGAAGGTATTTGTTCCGAGTGAGCAAAGTAATAAGTAAGGTCTTCACTGATTTCGCCTGAAGTAATCGGGACCTGGCCTGTGAACTTATCTTTTAACCCGGTGTCTTTTACAACACTCACCTGCCCATTTATTCCGACAGCTCTGGCCACATCCAGTTTCCCCTGAGCATTTAAATCAAAGTCTACGTGCGGATTGATGACATATCCTCTCACATCACCATTGGCGCGGCTGTCCACAATGATCGCACCCATTGGGCCGTCACCTTCTATTTTTAATGTTACGATGTCATCGCCTTTTTGCATCGCACCCATCATGGCTCCGATTGTCATTGTTCTTCCGAGTGCTGCACTTGCAGTTGCCCATGTATCCTGGCGTCTTCTCGCTTCTTCCACTGTTTGCGTGGATTGAACCGCATAAGCCCGTACAAATCCGTTGTAGGCAGTTGCCTTGATTAGATAATCGTTCATAATGACGCTCCTTTATGTAACTGATGATAGATCATGTTGAGCCCTTTAAGGGTCAAGTGTTTATCAACATGCTGGATGGTTTCCGACCCATGTGAAATTAGTCGTGCCAGCCCGCCTGTTGCAATAACGGTTGGGGTTTGGGATGCTTCTTGTTTCATCCGGGTAACAATGCCATCAACTTGTCCGACATAGCCCCAGTAGACACCGGACTGCATGGCAGAAACTGTAGACGTACCTACAACCCGCTCCGGTGTCTGGATCTCAATTTTAGGCAATTTAGCAGCTTTTTGATAAAGCGCCTCAAGTGAGACATTCACCCCGGGAGCAATTAGTCCCCCTGTGTATTGTGCTTTCTCATCTATATAACAAAAGGTTGTGGCCGTACCAAAATCAATAATAATAAGCGGTGGCTCGTATTCCGCTAAAGCCGCTTTAGCATTGACAATTCGGTCTGCCCCGATCTCCTGGGGATTGGGATAGGTCATTTTAATGATGGATGAGAAGTCAGCTTTCCCGATCACCAGCGGTTCGATATCAAAATACAGCCGACACATCTTCTCAAGCGCAAACATAATGGGCGGCACAACTGAAGATATAACGATTCCTTTAATATCTGCCGGTTTTATTTGACGGTGGTTCAGTAAAGATTCAATCAAGATCCCAAGTTCGTCTTCTGTTTGGTGACGATCTGTTTTAATCCGCCACTCATACTTAAGATGATTCTGTTCAAACACCCCAAGCACAGTATTCGTATTACCTACATCCACTACAAATATCACATCAACCATACCTTCCATTCATAATCTATAATTATTTTACCGATCAGAATACGCATTGTTCATATAGAACACAATTGTTTTTTAGAGCAGGCGTTGCTCGAACCTATTTCTTATAAATATAACATAATTTGGTTCACTAAAAGAAGAAGAAGCTAAAAACAACCTCCCATTTTAGTATGGGAGGTTGTGGTTTTTTTAGTCTTTCTTATCCTCATCATCAGATGGGGAATCATGATCCTGATTTGTACTTGATGTGTCAGGTTCTTCTGAGCTTTCGTCTCCATGCTCTTCTTTCGTCTCTTCACGTTCTTTTTCGTGTTTTTCTTCGGCTTTTTGTTTTGCCTCTTCGTAGGAAACGGGATCAGACTCCTTCTTATTGATGTTAACTTTAACATCTCCATCTTTTGATGGTGGTTCTTCTTCCTCTTCCTCGGGTTCAGGCAGTATGCCATCATCAAACAGAGATTTGATTTGTTTCGCATCAAGGGTTTCCACTTCAAGCAAGGTTTTGGCAACCAATTCAAGTTGTTCCTTGTGCTCTGTCAGAATCGTTTTCGCTCTGTCATAGCAGTAGTTAATGAAACTTTGGATTTCCGTGTCAATTTCATAAGCAATCTTATCACTATAGCTTGGCTCGTTCTGAATGTCTCGGCCGAGGAAGACTTCGCCTCCGCTGCCCCCAAACTGTAGCGGACCAATTTTGTCGCTCATGCCGTATTCGGTAATCATCTGGCGGGCAATGCTCGTTGCGCGCTGGAAGTCGTTGGAAGCACCTGTACTGACTTCCCCGAAAATGATTTCCTCAGCAACACGACCGCCCAAGAGCCCTGTAATCTTATCAAACAGCTCTGGCTTTGTCATGAAGTAGCGATCTTCTTTAGGCAACATGACCGCATATCCGCCGGCCTGGCCGCGTGGCACAATGGTCACCTTATGGACCGTGTCTGCTTCGTCCAAGACCATACCGATAATGGTGTGTCCACTTTCATGGTAGGCAACAATGTTGCGTTCCTTTTCAGATATGACACGGCTCTTCTTAGCGGGTCCGGCAATCACACGATCGATTGCTTCATCCACATCGAGCATATCGATTGTCTTTTTATCACCACGTGCAGCAACAAGTGCCGCTTCGTTCATCAGATTCTCAAGGTCAGCCCCTGAAAATCCTGGTGTACGCATGGCAATGGTTTTCAAATCTACACTGGAATCAAGCGGTTTATCCCGCACATGAACTTGAAGTACTTGCTCACGGCCTTTAACATCCGGACGGTTAACTGGAATCTGTCTGTCAAAACGTCCAGGACGTAGAAGTGCAGGGTCAAGGATATCCGGGCGGTTTGTCGCTGCGATAATGATAATACCTTCGTTCACACCGAAGCCATCCATCTCAACGAGCAGCTGGTTCAGCGTCTGTTCACGTTCATCATGACCGCCTCCGAGACCAGCGCCGCGTTGACGACCGACTGCATCAATTTCATCAATAAAAATGATACATGGTGAATTTTTCTTGGCATTTTCGAATAAATCACGGACACGGGACGCCCCGACACCGACAAACATTTCAACGAAGTCAGAACCACTGATTGAGAAAAACGGTGTTCCAGCTTCACCAGCTACCGCACGAGCGAGAAGCGTTTTACCTGTTCCCGGAGGACCGACAAGCAAGACCCTTTTGGAATACGTGCTCCAAGTGCAGAGAATTTGCGAGGATCCTTCAAGAATTCAACAACTTCAACAAGTTCTTGTTTCTCTTCATCAGCGCCGGCGACATCGCCAAATTTAACCTTGGCGTTTTCATCGCTGACGAGTTTGGCTTTGCTTTTGCCAAAGTTCATCATGCGACCACCGCCACCGCCGCCCTGGGCCTGGCTCAGAATGAAGAAAAAGATTAACCCGATGATCAGAAATGGAATCATCGTGGTCAACAAGGTCAAGAAGCCGCTGGGCTGTTCCTGCTCTTTCGTCTTTAACACACTCTGATTTTGTGCCTGTTGTATGATATCGTAATTCAAATCAGTGTTATCCGGAACCTGTGCAACAAATGGTTTCTTACCATCATTCAAAGTACCTGTGTATCGAACGATTCCGTTAACAGGCTGATACGTTACTTCATGGATTTCTCCATTGCTTAGAGCATCCATGAACTCTTGCACATTATATTCTTCAGCTTTATCACTTTGTCCTTTAAACAGGCTTAAAATACCTATTAATACAAGGAATATAAACACATATAAGACAACGTGTCGTATTACACGGCTCATTTGCAACCTCCTCCAAACGGGGAAAAACTATATTACATAGTACCATAGTAAAAAGTACCGGCACAACTAATTACGCTTACTAAAATATAAAGACAAAAACCGCATTGCTGTGTTTGCCTTGACACGGAACAAAAACAGGCTCGATCACGCTTCCGTTCCACCATAAATCTCAGGTTTAAGAACGCCGATATACGGGAGATTCCGGTATTTCTCGTCATAGTCCAGTCCATACCCGACAACAAACTCATTAGGGACTTCAAAGCCGATGACATCTGCTTTAATATCAGCAGTCCGTCCTGATGGTTTATCGAGAAGCGTCACAATCTTAATTGAATTGGCCTTCCGGTACTTAAACAAATCAACGAGATAACTTAGTGTTAACCCACTGTCAATAATATCCTCAATGATCAGTAAATCTCTTCCTTCCACTTTTGTATCAAGGTCTTTGACAATTTTAACCTCTCCGGAAGAGCGCATTCCACTCCCGTAGCTTGACACATCCATAAAATCCATTTCCAAGTGGATGTTCATATGTCTTAAAACATCCGCCATGAAGGGCATGGCCCCTTTCAACACACCAATTGCCAGGGGAAACCTGCCGTCATACTCTTGGGAAAGCTGTTGACCGATTTCCTCGCATTTTTTTCTGATTTCCTCTTCTGAAATAAGTGTGTGTTTTATGTCGTTATGCACGCAAACGCCTCCTATGAGTCTCCTTCAAAATAATCAATCTGAATATACGGGCCTTCTGCATCGCGGTTCTGGCCCTCCTCGTCTTTCTTCAATCCCGTCAGCCAGAGAATCCGTCCGCCTCCATCAACGATGACGGGCCAGGCATCTCGCTTGTGGAGCGGAATTTTCATATCAATAAATATGTCTTTGATTTTCTTGCGGCCGCTTAACCCTCTCCAGGACATTTTGTCTCCGGGGCGGCGCGTTCTGATATGTAGCGGCAAAGTAAGTTGCGCGGTAGGACTGACAAAACGGCAAGGTGTCGCTTCTGCCGGGGTATCTGTCACAACAGCAGTGAATCTTGAACCGTCAGCCCATACTGTATCCCCTGGAATATCAAGCTGTTGCTCATATTCACGCACTTCCTCATGACGTCTAAAGTAAAAAGACATTTCTCCGTACGATTTACTGATCATCAATTGGTTCGGAAAATCAAGAGTACGATTACTTTTAGAGCTGTTTAGCAGCGCAAAAAAGATAGATTCATGCCTATAAGATAAATGATCGGGCACTTCATTATACAGATATTTCAATATTAGATGATATACCCGTCTTTGTAAAGCAATCGGGTACAATTTAAAACGATCAATTTTAAAGACAGCTTTGTCTCCCATTTCGGAAAATGACACCATTTCTTCAGCTGCGTTTTCGGCCTCAGTATATAAATGCGCCTCATCTGCCTGGAGTGCTTCACTTAAATGCTGGACACCGATATGGAGGAGAGGGTTTTTCTCTTTAAGCACAGGGATTACACGTTTGCGGAAATCGTTGCGTGTATAATCCGTTTCTTCATTAGAAGCATCACGCCGCGGCTCGATATGCGCTGCTCGGCAATATGCTTCAATATCTTCTTTGGAAACTGTAAGCAGCGGTCTGATAATGGTTCCGCCCGCAAATGGCCGCACAGCCGGTATACCGGAAAGTGCACGAGAACTGCTTGCACGGGTAAGATTCATGAGCATTGTCTCGGCCTGATCATCCCCATGATGCCCAAGAGCAAGATGGTCGGCGTGTGTCAACAACATCTGCTCCTTAAAAAACCGATAGCGCAAATGGCGTGCTGCCACTTGTGTTCCGGTACCATACTTTGATTTATACGATGAAACATCAACAGAGGTTCCAATAAAGTTAATACCCCACTCGTCACAGATATGTTTCACATAAGCATAGTCATCCATCGAGTCCTGACCACGCAGCTGATGGTCCACAGAGATAGCCTTGAGGGTCAGATCATATTCTTCCTGCATGGTTTTTAATAAATGCAAAAGGGCCATCGAATCCGGACCGCCTGACACTGCGACAAGCACAGTGGAGCCTGACTCGATCATCTGATGACGTCTGATAAATGCCTTCACAATTTCTTTCATTTTATGTTCGCCCCATTAGTATATTCCGTCCTTACTATTTTAACACAGCCAAATGTATTTCTGAATGATGAAAGTTTGATTAGGGAAAAAGAAGTGATGTTACGTAATACAAAAGGGCAATAACTGCAATTGCCCCAGAGTCCTGATACAACGCTCGTCTGGAAGGAATGCCGGACCCTGGTCCCAAACGGAAGTTTTCTCTTTGTTTTCGGTAGAGCAATTGAGATATATCCCGCTTCATGGCGTGGCTTGATTGATAGGTCCCGTTTAGAGCCTTCATTAACACTGGACGATACATAGCCAGCGGGCGTGCTTTTTGCAATTTGTTCATGAGTGTCGCTTTTGGATTTGCACCTTTTTCAAACCGCCGTGGGTAGCCAAGATGCAATGCAACCATGGCGACTGCAAACAAATCATAACCGGGATCCGCTTTCCGGGACCCCATTTGCCAGTATCCACGATCAAAGAACTCCGTATATTCTTTTACCGCACGTCCGATCTGTGTGGTGCCCCCGACATCCACCCACCTGAGACGAATGGGCGTCTGAGTGACGAGTAAATTATCTGTCTTCAAATCACCAAATACCCAGCCCGATTGATGTAAATGCCCGAGGTCGTCCAAGAGCTGCATCAGAAAAACGCCAATCCATTCGTGACCTCTGGACCGGACGAATGTATGCAATGGGTACCCATTGATATACTCCATCACATAGAATGTATAACGCTGACCATTCGGCGCCACCCAATCGTCTACATCAAGCAAAGAAGGCCCAAGACGTTTGCCCTGGACCTTTGCAAAAGATTTCAGCACGTTGACTTCCACCGTGAGAGATGCACTTTGTTCACTTATTTTAAGTGCGGCTTGCTTGCCTGCTCGCCTCGTTAAATAAACCGTTCCAATGGCACCGGATCCAAGTTGTCTATCAATCACATATGTATGCTGATGCCATTTCCCGGTGATGGTAGCTCCCGGACGGATATGATTATCTGGCTTCGTCGATGTCGGATTCATGCCGCATGCTCCTCAACAACCGTTTTTTGCCAAACTGATGCATAGCCTCCTTAATAGCCGGACCTGTTGGCGTGATACCGCCACTCGTCAGCTTTGGAAATACTGTTGACACCGCATCAAGCTTCGGAGACCAATTAAACACTTTGTCAATTGGCTTGCGTTTACCCGGAAAACTGAAGATACTGAAACGATTGCGTCCTATTCGGGCATTGAGACTGATTGATAAATCGATTAATGCTTCTTTGACCATTTCCAGCTTGTCATACATACTGGCACTGGTATCCACAAGGACCAGGACTTCTAAGTCACTCGTTTCACCCATCTCTTCAACCACTTCCATAATTTCTCCGCGCTTATCGGGCTCTAATTCTTCCATACCTTTGCCCGGGCCAAGGATTTGTTTCAGCTCCTGGTTCACAAACCCTTGAAGTGTTTGGGTCATCGCCTGCTGGGTCACCATTTGGACAGTCTGAGCCAGCATTTCTTTATAGACAAGTTGACTGACCCCGCCGCCTGATGCCGCGATGTCTTCAACTTCCTGAAGACCATGGGGCTGTTCACTTTGACCATCTTCCAAAATGCCAATTACGTTAACAGTGATTCCTTGCTGGCTAGCCAATGCAGCCGCTGCAGCCGGATCTTCACCTTTGTTCGAACACCCATCCGTAATCAATAGTATTTGCTTCAATGTTCCTCTCTGCATATTCTGCACCTCCAATTATTCCACTACCATCATCACCGAAAAATGATGCTCATATACATGCAGTTGGAGGTGTCGGCCTCTTTAGCGGGCTTTTTGCTGATAGATTGGTATAGATGACCATTCAGGTGTGTGTTTCACCACTTTTGTGACCAAGACAGTCATATCGTCCGCAATTTCCCCTCCCCGCGTTCTGACGACTTCTTCCAACAGCAGATCAGCTATGGTTTGCGGATCATTTGTCTGCATTTCACGGACTTTGCGCTTTAGCCATATATCCGTATTTTGAACATGTTTGGGCCCATCAAATATACCATCACTCATCATAATCAGCAGATCTCCAGATTGCAGTTGTTCATGAACAATATCCACATCAAACTCTTCAATGATGCCCATCGGAAGGTTACTTGCTTCGATTTTAAACACCTCTTGCCCGCGCTTAATGAAGCTGGGCATTGAGCCGATTTTTAAAAATCTCACGTAGGCATTATGCAGATTGACCACGGCAAGGTCCAAGGTGGCATACATTTCATCTGTTGTTCTCAGAGCCAGGATAGAGTTGATGGATTTAATCGCAACGTGCTCCGGAATGCCCGTGTGCAGAATTTGCCGCAACAGCCTGAGTGTTTCTCCACTCTCTTCCCTCGCACGGCTGCCATTGCCCATACCATCACTAATCGCGATGGCGTATTTCCCTTCCCCGAGCTCCATCGTCGTATAACTGTCACCAGAAATGACTCCGCCTCCCATGGCAGCGTTGGCAATACCGGTATGAACTTCATATTCCTTGGCCGAACCAAATGACAGATAGCAATACCCGTTTGGAAAAGGTGAGATCTCTTCTTGCTTAACGACCACAATTTCATCCAGGATTTCTGAAAGCATGGGAGCAATTACTTTTGGCCCTTCTCCGTGGTACTCATAAAAAGATAAAACCATCTCAATATCGATATTGCCCTTTTCCAGCCGGAATATATCCAGCTTCTCCAGTTCTATACCAATCGCCTCAAGCGCCTGGAGAATTTCCGTTTCCTGTCTTTCATGCTGCTGATGTTCCTTTAATATTTCCCGGGAAAAGTCGTCCATCACCTCAGAAACACCTTGAAGCTGATCAGCGACAAACCGCTTACTTTCAAACACTTGCTTCTTCAACTTTCGATTGGCTTCAAAGAACGATAATTCTTCTCTCATGGTATCAATAACTTTCTTAGACTTTACACAATGGTTCTCAAACTGTCTGTTCAGTGTGCTGGAAGGGGCTTGGTGTTCTGTAAGTTCTTCTTTAAGATTTTCCATCAGTGTATAGGTCTTATCAAACTGGTTCTGCCAGCAGCGATCTTTCATAAAACAAAGCTGGCATGTGCTTTCGGTCACTTGACTCAGGAAATAGTCTGTTTCACGTCTGTCATCCTCTTCTTCCATGACATGATCTTTATAGCCTGAAAAGCTCTTCGACAACGCTTCGAACACATCAGAAAATTGCTCAACACGTTTAGCCGTCACATTTCGTACTTTTTGTAAATACTGTTCTTGTTCATTTGTATACTCATCAGTGCCGGGTATGTAGCGCGAGATCTGCTTGAACATGCTTGCCGGGGTCAGCAAGAACAGAAACACAGCTGCAAATGATTCAATCATTGACGGCAGAAGAACGGACGTTTCCCCGTAAATACCAACAAGGAAAGTTCCGACAACAAGACCGGCGCTGACACCAATTTTTTTCCCTTCTTTAAGAAGACCTCCAAGCAGTCCGGAAAAAGCAAGCAGGCTCATTTGATACAGATCTGCCACATTGGCAAGCGATAAGATTAATCCTGCTACAACACCGACCGTGGATCCAATCGCTGCCCCTCCAACAAATGCTAGGATTAACACAACATATCTGGAGAAAACCTGTTCAAAGGACGCATCATACAATTCCCAACCAATCGTTCCGGTCAGAACAGAGGCTACAAGAATAATCATTGATACAATTTCTTCGTTTTTAAGAATTGGTCGGTACTTTTTTGGTGATAAGAGTGGAATACTTTGCATAAAGATAAGTATGAGCACTGCTCCAAGTACACCTTCCACGACCATCAACATCCATTGATGGGATGAGATCACCCCTGTCATCGAATAGAGAAACAGCCGTGCTGAAACCGTGGATAGAAAAATAAACACAGGAATAAGAATGGATTTTTTACTCGACTGTTTGAATACACCGGCAAGAAAAACAAATACAATTAACGCAAGCGTCACAAATAAACCGTGCACCACGCTGTACGTCAGCGCCCCAGCGATCAATGCCAGCATCACCCGGGGTGCATAATGTTTATGGATCGAGAAAACCGTTGCAAGAAAAGCGACTGCAAACGGAGAAACTTCCGAAAGAATGACCGCTCGTCCCAGCAAAAACCCGACGATCACATATACCCAGCCTTTTACAAGCAGTACATGCTTCAGCTGGTTTGTAATGCGTTGATGGAATGCCTTCTTAACTTTCTCACGTTTCTGGTCGACACCTGCTACTGCTACCGTTTCAATCATACGAATCACGCCTCCTATGACCGTTATTAAATCATAGTCAGGTTCTTTTTTTTGTCAAAATGAGTGGACAGGCTCTGAAAATCGTTCGACGTGTTTCGGGCTTATCAACGTTCCGGGCGAAAGCTGTCCCCCGGGTCATAAACGGCTGGCAGCAACCGATTGACTTGAAAAGGAGAGATCCATATCCCACACTGGTGAAACTGAAAGCGAACATGCTTGCGGTGTGATTAACAAAGGTATATGTAGAAATTTGTTGCCTTTGATAGAGAGAACGGCATTTTTTTACATAGCGTGAACAGATGAAGGAAACTGTTCAAAAACTATTTTTTCTGTTGACACAACTCCATGAGTGTTGTATGATATTTTTTGTTGACTATTTGGCGGCGTAGCTCAGCTGGCGAGAGCGTACGGTTCATACCCGTAAGGTCGTGGGTTCGATCCCCTCCGCCGCTATTACGAAAAAGCAGTAGCGACCGGTTGTCCGGTCAGATGAAAAAAGGGTTCTAAGTCAAATGTTGGGGTGGGCACTTAAATGCCCACTCCTATTTATGCCACTCGAGTATTAATACGCTTGTATTGATGATGTAATAAAATTCTCATACGGAAGCGATCGAAACGTTGAAACCCAAAAGCGTTACGCTTAATAACTTTCGTCTGATTGTTTAGACCTTCAATATAGCCGTTGTTAAGATCAAAGGCAAAACTATTTATGATTTCCTTTTGCCAGTTTTGCAGGGTTTCAATTGCTTTTTGGAACTCCACAACTCCGGAAGACCTGACCAGATCATAAAATTCATATAAGCGGTCTTTGATCACCTTTAGGTGATCAGCCCCTAAAGCTTTCGCTTCCTCAAACCAATGCCGATAAGCTTCTTTTAACTGGTATGCTTCTCTTAAGTAATCTGATTGACTTAAGTAATAATCCAAATACCAACGTTGTTTAGAAGTTAAATCCTCCGGCTTTTTGTGGAAGGCATGTTTCATACGTTTACACTTTTTCCTGTCATAATCTATAAATTCCTTTTGAACCTTTATTCTTACCCGTTCCAGTGCCCAATGGATATAGCGGCAAAAATGAAACCTATCAGCTATTACAATAGGCCCGCCTAACGCCTGGTCTACAGCTGCTTTAAACGATTGACTCATATCCATTACGACTTTATTAACCTTCTGTCCATGGTGGTGTAAATAAGCCTTGAGCGTATCCTTTTTACGGTCGGGTAAAATATCAAGTGTTCTTCTGTCGACTGGATCTGCAATAATGGTTTGATACTTTTCTCCACCAGCATCTCCTTTATACTCATCAATCGCAATAGTGGAAGGTAGTTCCTTTGTTTCGTCAAGCATGCTGGATCCAATGGCGTCAAAACGTCTCATCACGGTTGTAGGAGACGTCCCCATTCGTGCAGCGACATCCGCAAAATTCTTTCCATGAATCACCTCAAGACCCATTGCTTGTTTAAACTCAACTGATTGTCGTTGATAACGCTCAACGAGAGGGTTATCTTCAGGGAAGCCCTTTTTAGGGCAATCAGAGTGTTCGCATTTATACCGACGCTTACGATAAAAAATGTAAGTGTGTCTTGTAAACATCTTGGTATGCTTAACTTTTTGCTTACGATAGTCATGAACTTTATTTGTCCACCTGTGGCACACAGGACAGCGATGGGGCTGGATTTTAAGCTCCACATGGATATGAACGCAATCTTCAAATTGAAGGGAGTTAGTAATCACAAACGCTTCAAATCCTGGTAGGTGTATGTTATTATTCAATTGCACGCAGCTCCTTTTTTGGTTTGTTTGGTCTAAACAAAGTGTAACAAAAATAGGAGTTTGCGTGTTTTTTCATTTGGAATTTTTTAAAACCCCAACATATATTGTAGAGCCGAAAAAAGCAGGGACCACATATGTGGTCCCTGCTTTTTTATATAAATGAGCATATTTAAATAGACAGCAACTGCTATCCTCTTTTAGCACCTCGACCTCCGCGTTTGGATTCCGTGTGCTTCTTTAAAGAGGCCAAACGGTCTTCTGAGTCTTTGAGAAACTGATTCATTTTCGATTCAAATGATTCCGTGCGCTCCCGTGGCTTTTTCTGGCGCGGCGGCCGATCTTTTGCTTTTTTAATGGATAGCCCGATTTTGCCGTCATCTTCCACATTGAGCACTTTAACCGTCACTTCATCTCCCACTGAAAGATGGTCTTTGATGTCCTTGACATAGGTGTCGGCGACCTCACTGATATGCACAAGCCCCGTCGTACCCTTCTCCAACTCCACGAATGCACCGAAATGTGTGATTCCGGTCACCTTACCCTGCAGTTTGCTGCCTACTTCGATCGACATAAAGAAAATGCTCCTCCTTAGATTTTTGAGAATTTGACATCGCGTAAAAAGGTGTCAAATTGATACATCCTCTATATAGTATAGTCAATTTTATAAAAGTGTGTCAATAAGAGGGCTCTTCATTCGGCAGTTTAAAAATTAATTCACCTTTTTTTGAGAAGAAATAATTTGTTCTAGCGATTTCAAGCACATATTCGTCATCGTTTAACAGCTTGATTTCTTCCCTCAAATCAACTTCAGCTGACTTTAATTTTTCCAGTTTCTCAGTCATTTGTTCGTACTCGGCCTGTTTCGCTGACTGGATACTCCTCTGTTTCACATGATAGGCTGTCATGCCGCCTACGATCAGCAGCATAATCACTGCAAAAAGAACAAGCCGTCTGATCAGTCGTTGTCTTTTTCTGTTTTGACGTTCAACATGTGCGTCATATTGCTTCATATAACTGGATTCTAACTTAGTGACTGTTCTTTTTGCAGACATCTGATTATGACCTCCATTTATTGATGAAATAGGCAGCTCGTTTTTTGATGATATTCTCTATTGTACTATAAAACCCTGCCAATTTGTGGATGAATCTCTGAACGCACTCTGGCATCAACCGATAAATCAGTTTGAACATCCATTTTACAGGCCAGTATATCACTTTAAATAGATAAATGAAAATAGAAAATAATAGATTCAATATAAATAAGACAGTCACCACAAGCACATGAAACAGCCATTTTAGGGGGAGGACAAACAGTACTCGGAAAATCCGGTGCAGTCCATGAAGGATCTGTCGTATGATGGCGATTGCTTTTTCAAGGATTCGTTTATAAGTTGGGGCAGCCAGTGCCCGGTAGGCCGAGTAACCGAGCAAACCGGCAAGAAATACATATATCCCAAGTTCCCCGTTATTAACCAGAAATAAAACATAAAACAAAAGAAGTGACTGCACCAGCCAAAAAGAAATCTCCATGACGTATAAAAGAAGCAGGCGATTTTTCCAGTGAATGGACAACCGCCGATGTGTATCCTGGGCCATGCCCAGATAAAAACCTCCTGAAATCATGGCGATCATCGTCATCAGCTGAACACTCAATGTCATCTGAAGAGCTTGCTAAAGAAGCCTTTAGCTTTCTCCTGTGAATGCTCGTCCACATAGGACAACTCGTAGATCCGGCCTTTAATTGAGACCACACCTTCAGCGACATCAAGGTTTTTCAAGTGCAGGTTTTGTCCGCGCACGATCAGATAACCCATGACCGTCTCCAAAAGAAACTCTTCATTATCAAAGCTGTCGACTTCTTTAACCCCTGTGATCTCAATGCTTTTTCTGTTAATAATCTTTAAGTGGTGTTCCTTTTCAGCACGTGGCGGAACGGTGGTTTCCTTGTTATAATAATTCATCGCTAAGCCCTCCTTGTCCATACCAGTGTATGCACGGATGGACAAGGGTAGAACTATTCTATTCAGCCAATCTTTCTTCTTTAATGAGTTTATACAACATTTCTGCTTCGTCTTTTTTCACATGTTCCTTCATAGCAGTCACTTCAATGGTTACGAGCTTCTGCCCAAATTGAATGGTAACCTGATCACCGACCGCTACATTGGCAGATGCTTTGGCTTTTTGACCATTTATTGTGATCCTTCCCTGCTCTGCAACATCTTTAGCCAAGGTACGTCGCTTGATCAATCGTGATACTTTCAAAAATTTATCCAAACGCATAATGCATTACTCCCCTTCCTTTGTCTTAGCTTCATCCCAGTACTGATCCATCTGTCGGAGCGGAACATCCTGGAGATTTAAATGTTGTTCAGTGATTTTATTTTCAATATAGCGAAAGCGGGTTGCGAATTTGGTGTTAGCAGTATTTAAAGCCAACTCAGGATTAAAGCCAATGTGACGCGTCAAATTAACCATAACAAACAACATATCTCCTAATTCTTTCTCGAGAGCTGTCGGGCTTTCATGTTGAATGGCTTCTTTAACCTCATCCATTTCCTCAGTCAGTTTATCCCAAATTTCAGTTTCGTCATCCCAGTCAAATCCAACTTTAGCGGCTTTTTTCTGGAGCTTATAAGCATGGACCAGTGCCGGAAGTCCCTGTGGTATCCCATCGAGCAACGACTTACGGGTGGCGCTTTTTTCTTCTGCTTTAATTTGGTCCCAGTTTTGATAGACTTCTTCGACGGTATCTGCCTGTACGTCTGAGAAAACATGGGGATGACGATGTATCATTTTATCGGTCAACCCTTTGATTACGTCATCAACTGTGAAAAATCCGTTGTCCGCACCAATCTGACTATGGAGCATAACCTGAAGAAGCACATCTCCAAGCTCTTCTACAATGCCCTCATCATCCTGCTCATCAATAGCTTCAATCAGTTCATACACTTCTTCAATGGCATGTTCTCTCAACGATTCGTGTGTCTGAGCTCTATCCCAAGGACAGCCGTCCGGTCCGCGCAATTCCGCAATGACGTTTTTGAGACGTGAAAAGGTGTGATTCAGCAGAGCATTTGGAACCGGCGGGATATAAACCGTTGTCAGGTTATTAAAGATGTTCTCATGATCCAGGTCGCTGAGGGTTTTGGATATCACTTTTTCCTCGGATGTTCCTGCACCATCGACGACCGTAACGATATAGTCGGCCGGCAACTCTTCCAGAAGCGCCAGTTTAACATTGGAAGCAATCATTCGGTCATACACTTGAGCAAAAATGATCCCTTGACCGAGTTTGATGTCCTCTCGTTTAAAACCGGTCGCGTCAAGCAGCTGAAAGCCGTCAATAGGGTCAATGCCGAGTGATGTAAATAGATCATCAAGAAAGCTTTGCCCACCACTGATTGTGACAGCAGCGTCAGGATGGCTTTTTAACAGCTGGACGGTTTTTTCTGCCATCATGGGGTGACCGGGCACGGCATAGATCACACGGCTTTTTTCACCCGCCTGTAGCAGTTCGTTCACAATGGCTTCATAGACTTCTTCAAATGTATCATATGATTCGTAAATGTGATCAAAGGTATGGAATGTTACACCCTCAGCTTCCAACGTTTTAATGACTGGATGCTCTCCGGTTCGTGCGTAGACTGGCCGGTTTTCGGCTTTCAACTGTTTATAGACGCCAAGAGGCAGCTGGTCAAGATCTCCTCCTCCAAGGCCAATAATATCGATGTGATGCGTCATTCGAATCATCCTTTCCGGAGTTTCATAAGTTTTGAAGCAAAAGGAAGCATGCTGATGTCATCATCGTCAAGCGCTCTAAGCTTAATGAGGATGGTGATATAAACCACTGCGCCCGCTCCCACAAGCCCTGTCACGTAAAGGGTCAGAACAAGACGGGAGGTGATGAGCGAGAATGGCAGCAGGACCTTCACAGCTAAAAGCAATCCGGCCATGCCGGACCCTGCTAAACTGAAAGCCCGCCATCTGATCACACCTTTATAAGAGAGCCCCGGAAGCTTGATGTAAAGCAGCACCAGTACCGCTGCAGTCAGGAGTCCGAGTGCCACGACCGTCGCAGCAGCGCTTCCTTTCAGGCCCCACATCGGCACAAACGCCATGTTCCCGATCCACTTGATTATGCCTGCCGATACAATTAACAATCCGGTCCATTTCATAAGTCCGATACTTTGTAAAATCGATACACCTGTTATTGAGATCGAACTCAGCAGGAGAGCCAGTCCCAGTATTCGCAGCGCGCCAGTCCCCTCGCCATTTTCATACAGCAATGTGTTCGTTTCCGGAAAAATCAGTACCAGACCAATCGTCGCGCCACCTGCCAGATAAAAACTAAACGCCAAAGCACGCCGTATGGGACCCTCTTGTTTTAAGCCCTGCTTTGTAATGGTGGGAACCAGCGCAAGGGCGAATGAAGAGCCCAGGACAGTACCGAGCTGAACGAGCGGCTGCCCCCGGTCGATGATGCCTTTTGCTGTCATCGCATTCTGTTTCGTAAGGCCATAATCTTCAAGGTGCGGTACCAGTGTCAGCATATCCACCGCCTGAATGACAATCAATGTCATATGGTTAAGTGCAGCCAGCAAACCAAACCCGGCAATCACTTTAAATATGTAAAACCCTGAGAGGCTTGAAGCAACGGCTTTTGTTTGATAAACAGCGCTATCTCTCCGCCAAAATAAGACCAGTACGATGATAGCGAGGACGGCGCCTGTTATTTGAGCCGCCGCACCGATGACCACAATATCATAAAGATTTGCGCTTGTTTGGGTGATGAGAAAAGCACCGAATGTAATGATCAGGGCTCTCGCAAACTGTTCTGTCACCTGTGAACCAGCGATAGCTACCATATTCCCATGAGCTTGCATAACCCCACGAAGAAGCGATGTAAAAGGGATCAGCAAAAACACAAAGGCGGTCACCCGGTACCCATTCGCAAGACTTGGATCACCGGTCATATGTGCAAGGAACTGTGCGCCTCCGTATAACATAATGAAAAAGAGACCATTCAAAATAGCCAATGCCAGCCAGATGCGACCGTAAAATGCTCTACTGCCGGAACCAAGTTCCCTATCGTTTTCTGCAGTAAGCCTTGAAACAGCTGAAGGAAATCCGTAAAGAGCGAGCATCAGTGCCACACCAAGAATGGGATACACTTGCTGATAGATGTAAAATCCGGTGTCACCGGTGAGGTTTTGCAGGGGAATTCGGTAGCCTGCACTGAGCATCTTGCCAATAAACCCAGCCACTGTCAGCAGCAGTGCGCCTTTAATAAGGCCTTGAGATTGTTCAGCTTTCATGATTAAACGCCTTTCATTGCCGGTAAGTTATGTTCCGACCTTGTCTGGTTTTATTATAGCACAGAGAATTGCGGGGAACAGAAAGAAACAAAACCGCGCACTTATGAAGTGCTGCGGTTTTGTTTTGTATCTATACTGTTTTTGAAGTTGAATTATTCCATTTGCTTGGCAAGGAAGCTTGCTGCAGTGGCGACAGATTTTTCTTCCACTTCCCCGATCGTTTCTTCTCTTGAGAAAAGGATAACGCTGCCGATCGGATCTCCATTGGCAATAATCGGACTCAAGCAATAGGATTGAATATCTTCTTCTTTGTCTTCCAGTAATTCCACTGCTGATGTATCTGTTTCCAAGAGGGTCGTACGGTTTTCCAATGCTTTCTCAAGCTCCGGCCCGATATGTTTGTTAAGATAATCCTTTTTTGATTCCCCTGCAACAGCAATCACCTCATCCCGATCACAAATCAGCACAGGATGATTTAATGAATCAAACAATGCCTCGGCATATTCCTGAGCGAAATTACCCAGTTCATTAATCGGTGAGTACTTTTTTAAAATGACCTCGCCATCACGATCAACGAAAATCTCCAGTGGATCACCTTCGCGAATACGCAATGTTCTTCTAATTTCTTTCGGGACAACAACCCGGCCCAGATCATCAATGCGTCTTACGATACCAGTTGCTTTCATATTAAAGCCTCTCTTTCCTTCAATGATTGATTCAGCATGTATCGACATGTGAGTCATTCATAAAGTGTGTAAAAAACACCATTTATGGGTTTAGTATGAAGCAACACCAAAGAACTATTCATTGTAAAACGGAATTCTATTCTAGTCTGTCTACTTCGCTGAGACGATCGATTAATGCTTGAACCGTTTCATACCGATTGTGGTCAATATCTTTGGAAGAACGGATGATCACTTTCAGTTGTTTGTCCTCTGTACCGAGCTGGACATGCCTGCCAAATTCATTTGCCAGCTGAAATAATTTCGCACCATCGATTCTCTGGCTCCGGTTAGCTTCAATCAGCAATTCAATCTTTTTATTGACTTCTCGAACAGACTCGACCCGTTCGCGCTTGGCCAGCATTTTAGTTGCCGCAACCGTCAGCAAATGAGCAACTTCTTCAGGATAATCTCCAAACCGGTCGATCAATTCTTCCTGAAGAGCCTCAATATCATCCTGACTGCTCACAGCCTGAACCCTTTTGTACATCGCAATCTTCTGTTTTTCATCGTCAATATATGAATCAGGAATATACGCATCCAGCTGAAGGGCCAATTCAGGTTCAAACAGCTCAATTTCGTCCAATTCTTTTCCGGCTTTTCGAGCATCGATGGCTTCTTTAAGCATCTGAGAATACATATCAAAACCAACCGAGTCGATAAAGCCGTGCTGTTGGGACCCGAGCAAATTCCCTGCCCCTCGAATGGATAAATCACGCATGGCAATTTTAAAGCCTGACCCCAGTTCAGTGAATTCTTTAATCGCCTGCAAGCGTTTTTCAGCCACTTCGGTTAAAATCTTGTCCTTTTGGTAGGTAAAATACGCGTAAGCAACGCGATTAGAGCGTCCGACACGCCCTCTTAACTGATAAAGCTGACTCAGACCCATCCGGTCGGCATCATACACGATAAGCGTGTTGACATTCGGGATGTCAACACCGGTTTCAATAATAGTCGTGCTGACAAGAACATCGTATTCCCCTTCCAAAAAGCCGAACATGACATTCTCGAGTTCTGTCTCATTCATCTGTCCGTGTGCTACCGCAATCCTGGCATCTTCTGTAATCATCGAAAGATCCCTGGCCATCTTATCAATATGTTCAACACGGTTGTAAAGGAAGAAAACCTGTCCCCCGCGTGACATTTCCCGTTCAATCGCCTCCCTGAGAACAATCGGATTGTACTCGGTCACATATGTCTGAATCGGGAAACGGTTCTCAGGCGGGGTTTCAATCACCGACAAATCCCGAACCCCGAGCATAGACATATGCAGTGTACGCGGGATTGGTGTAGCAGTTAATGTTAAGACATCGACATTTGATTTCATCTGTTTAATTTTTTCTTTATGTTTAACTCCAAAGCGCTGTTCCTCATCCACTATGAGAAGCCCAAGGTCCTTATACTGAACATCTTTGGACAGAATTCTGTGGGTGCCTATGACCAGATCAACTGTCCCTGTCTTCAGGCCGCGCAGCGTTTCCTGATGTTGTTTCTTTGTACCAAAGCGGCTTAGAATGCCAATTTCCACAGGCTGTTCCTGGAACCGTTCACGAATGGTCTCAAAATGCTGCTGAGCAAGAATTGTAGTGGGCACCAAAATGGCCACTTGTTTGCCATCTGCAATTGCTTTAAAGGCCGCTCGAATAGCCACTTCTGTTTTCCCATAACCCACATCCCCACATAAAAGCCTGTCCATGGGGCGTTCGCGTTCCATATCCGCTTTGATCTCCTCAACACATCTGATCTGATCCTCTGTTTCCTGGTAAGCAAATGCTGCTTCAAATTCTTCCTGAAGGGCTGTATCTTTGGAAAAGGCGTATCCTTTTCTTGCTTCCCGCTCTGCATATAGCTTAATCAGGTCATCAGCAATATCCTCGACAGACGACTGGACCTTACGTTTCACCTTAGTCCACTCAGAACCGCCCAGTTTATACAGTTTTGGTTCTTTGCCTTCAGAGCCGACAAACTTCTGAACCAGATCAATTTGGTCAATCGGAACATATAATTTATCGTCACCCGAGTATCGAATCAGCATGTAATCCTTGTGTTTGCCAGCAACCTCGAGTGTTTCAACCCCTAAATATTTCCCAATGCCGTGGTTGGCATGAACGACATAATCACCCGTCTTCAATTCCTGATAGCTTTTAATGCGTTCTGCATTGGATATTTTTTGACGTTTACGCGGTTTACGCGTTTTCTTTTTGAACAATTCATTTTCGGTTATAATGACCAGCTTATGCATAGGGAATTCAACACCAGCATGCATCGCGCCTATCGTGATAACCGGCTCTGTTTGATACGGCAGTTCCAGTTCATGTGACACAGCTGCAGACATATCGTAATCATGGAGGATCGACTGGATTTTATCAGCCCGATGGTCATTCGGTGCCAGTATGACGACAGAGTACTCCCCTTTTTCCCAACGCTGCAATTCGCTTTTGAGCAAGTTCATTTGACCGTGAAATTCCTGCATGGGACGTGAGGACATATTTATGATGTTTTGTGGCTGGGTATTTGAAATATGACGCAGAAAAACACTCAGATAAATGCGCTGACGCGGGGTCATGTTGTCCCAAATCGTTTGCCAATCATAAGAAAAACGCATATCACGTACCATTTGACTTGATTCAAGCAAGGAGCTGTACCACTCGGCCTCTTCTTTATCCAAGTATGTGGCTGTCTCTTGAATACGGCTCATTTCGTCAAGAATCACCAAACCATTATCGGGTAAATAATCTAGTAAACTTGCTGGCTTTTCATAGAATAAGTCAACGTACTTGTACATGCCTTCAAACGGGTTCAAACTTTTAAATTGCTCGATATCATACTCGATCACACCTGCAAGTGTTTCCTTCTCATCGTTCGTCGAAAGTTTCCCTAGTGTTTCGGCAAGGGAGGCTTCAAGCCGCTGCCCTGCCCGCATCATATCCTCTTCACTCAACAGCCATTCCGTGGCTGGGCCGGTTGTTAAAACGTCTTTTTTAGCCAATGAGCGCTGGGTTTCAGCATCAAACGTCCTAAGGGAGTCCACTTCATCATCAAACAATTCAATCCTGAGCGGATCACTTTCCGTTAAAGGATAAATATCAATAATGCCTCCGCGCATGCTAAATTGACCTGGTGTATCCACCATGTCTGTCCGCTCATAACCCATATGAATAAACGCTTTTAAATAAGCGTCAATATCGATAACATCTCCCACACTAAACGACAATTGGTATTGTGCCCAATATTTACTGGGAGGGAGAGTCCGTTTTAAAGCAGCAACAGGGGCTATTAATATGCCCGACTGCCTGGTCGTCCACTCTGTTAATGCGTCAATGCGCTGGCTTTTCAATTCTGGGCTGGCAACAGCGATCTCTGAGGCAATCAGTTCGTTGACCGGGTATAAAAAAATGTCTGTATCCGGTGCGAGCTCTGACAAATCGTCATAAAGCTGTTGTGCCTGGGCAAGTTGATGCGTCACAAGCAGAACAGGTTTATGGGCAGCTTCATGAATCATCGAGACTGTCAAACTGCGTCCCGATCCCGAAGTACCTGCTACAAGCTGTTCCATCATGCCGTTTTCAATCCCTGACATGATTGATTGTATGTCTTCACTTTGCTGTAAATACTGTCGAATTGCTTTCATCTTCTTACCCCCGAGTTATTCAAACATCCCAAAAAATAAAAGCAAAAACGCCTTGGGCAGCTGCCAAAGCATTTTAAGCTTATATGTTATTGTATAAAATGATCCAGTTCATGGTAGCCCGGATGGCGGCCCAGGGATTCCTCACAACTCTCACAGATGGCGTGAACATGAACATCCCCATTATCCTGGTATTGAATCATTTGCTGCTTATCTTCTTGAGACAATCCATCCCAGCCAAGCATTGATGCATCCGGAACCGTGCTGTTCTCAAGTCTGCCAATTTCCTGTCCGCAATGGTTGCATAAATATATGATCATCATAGACAAACCTCCTCGAAAAAAATCGGGGTCTTTCAAAGTTTGTCCGAACAACACCAATTTATACCACCATCACATACATTGGCATAACCTTATCACTTACATACCCTTTTTTCAGGTATATGCATCACTTAGCCGTTAAATTCATTCATAACCTCAACAAAAGGCTTCTCCATCCAACTCTCAATCGCATCTGCAGCTTTATGAATACTTGCTTCAACAGATTCTTTCTCATGTTTGGCAAATGGATTGAGCACATAATCAACCACTGGCGTACGATCCTCAGGACGGCCGATCCCAATTCGTATGCGGTTAAAAGACTTTGTCCCAAGATGATCAATTAGTGAGCGGATGCCGTTATGCCCGCCATGGCCGCCTTGCTGTCTCAGACGAATTTTGCCTGCTGGTAAGTCAAGATCATCGTAAACGGCCACAATATCTTTGGGTTCGATCCCATAATAATCAGCCAGGGGGCCTACAGATTTACCGGACAGGTTCATAAACGTTTGCGGCTGCACCAGCAGAATCTTTTGTCCCGAAACATGCTCAACTGTATACTTACCTTCAAATTTGCCCTGATTCAGCTTCCAGCCATAGCGCTTCAGAAGTTCATCTACAGCCATAAACCCAATATTATGGCGCGTTTTTTTATACTTTCTGCCGGGATTACCCAGCCCTACAATACATTTCATGTTATCTGCGTCCTTTAACTTCAGTTTCACCGGGGCAAACACAACAACCCCTCCTGTGAAATATCAGGAGGGTTGTCTGATTTGCTGTATGATTATTCCTCTTCTTTGTCTTCGTCAGCGTCAACCAGTTCCGGTTCAGCTGTTTCGTCACCGGCTGTTGTTTCAAGCTCCTCTTCAGTGGTTGGCGGAAGGATTGTTGCTATCGTTGTGTCTTCTTCGTCAAGAATCTCGTATTTGTCAGATGTCGGAAGATCTGCAACCGAAACCACATCACCGATTCCAAGCTCTGAAACGTCAACAACAATTTCTTCTGGAATATCTCTTGGTTTTGCGCGGACCTGCAATACGTACATTGGCTGCTGCAGAACACCGCCTTCTTTCGCACCCTCTGGTTCGCCTTCAAGACGGATAGAAACTTCAACGTCCATTTCAGATTTCATGTCAACGATGTAGAAGTCTGCATGGATTAACTGATCGCGAATAGGATCAATCTGATATTCATGCAGCATAACGTCTACTGTTTCACCGTTATCCACATCGAGTGAAATAATGGCGTTACGTCCTTCGTCACGGACTGTTTTAATCAGCTCAATGCTATCAACAGAGATGGATTTGGCTTCTTTATCTTTGCCATAAAGAACTGATGGCACGTGGCCTTTCTCTCTGATTTGTTTTGTTTCAGATTTTGTATGATCGTGTCTTTGACTTGCTTTTAATGTAACTGTCATCTTATTTACCTCCGTAGTAATCGTTTTTAGTAGTATACCATAACCTGAATTCTTGTTAATCAAACAGCTTGCTGACAGATTTCAGTTCATGGACTCGTATGATGGCCTCACCAATTAGTGAAGCAACCGAAAGTTGGGTGATTTTACCGATATTTTTCTCATCAGGAAGCGGGATCGAATTCGTGACAATCAGCTCTTTGATCTGGGAATTCTCAATCCGCTCAATAGCTGGACCGGATAAAACCGGGTGTGTACAACAAGCATACACTTCTTTAGCGCCATTTTCTATTAATGCGTTTGCGGCAAGGGTAATCGTGCCAGCTGTGTCAATAATATCATCAATCAAAATAGCTGTTCGGCCTTCAATATTACCGACTATATTCATGACTTCCGCCACATTCGGTGCAGGCCGTCTTTTATCAATAATGCCGATAGGGGCTCCCAGTCTGTCGGCCATTTTCCGCGCCCGGGTCACACCGCCGTGATCGGGGGATACGACAACGACTTCTTCCAGGTCCATCTTTTCAAAATGGCTGGCCAGAATCGGTACACCTTGCAAATGATCGATTGGCACATCGAAAAAGCCTTGAATCTGTGGTGCATGCAAATCAAGCATGATGACACGGTCGGCGCCAGCTGTTTGCAGAAGATCTGCCATGAGTTTCGCTGCAATAGGCTCTCTTGAACGCGCTTTACGGTCTTGTCTTGCATAGCCGTAATAAGGCATGACAATGTTAATGGAACGTGCAGACGCGCGCTTAAGTGCGTCAATCATAATCAGCAGTTCCATAATGTGCTGGTTTACCGGCGGGCATGTTGACTGAACAACATATACATCATTGCCGCGAACACTTTCTTCGATGTTAATCTGGATTTCACCGTCGCTGAATGTGGACACCGTACATTTGCCTAAAGTGGTACCAATGTGATTTGCAATTTCTTCTGCCAGTTCGCGGTTGGAATTCAACGTAAATACTTTTAACGATGAATCCTTGTAGCTGGATGCCATGATAATTACCCTCCATTAATCTTTTTGTCTGTTTTTAATCTTTGCTGCGTAGCCTTCTTTGTTCGTCTGCTTCTCTCGTGCAATCGCAAGTGAGTCTTCCGGAACATGTTTATTGATTGTGGAACCAGCTGCTACATACGATCCTTTGCCAATGGTCACAGGTGCAATCAAATTGGAATTGCATCCTATGAAAGCATCGTCTTCAATGGTTGTCAAAAACTTGTTCTTACCATCATAGTTCACTGTTATTGTACCACATCCGATATTCACCTGGCTTCCCACATGAGCATCACCGATATAACTTAAATGAGATACTTTGCTTTTTTCACCGATCGTTGCTTTTTTAACCTCGACAAAATTGCCGATTTTAGCATCATTGGCAATATCCGCCTCTGGACGAATATGTGCATAAGGTCCAATTTGAACCCGCTTGCCGATCCGGCTGTTTTTAGCAACGCTGTGTGTCACAACCGCTCCCTCATCGATCTCACAATCAATAATCTCCGTATGTGGACCGATTTGGGCATCAGCATGAATTACAGATTTGCCGCGTATAATGGTCCCTGGCTGGATGACGGCGTCTGCCTCAATCACAACATCCGGTTCAATGTACGTGTGATCTGGGTCAATAATGGCGACACCATTTTTCATATGCATATGGTTAAGGCGTTTTTTCATGACTTTTTCCGCTTCAGCGAGAGCTGCACGGTCGTTCACACCCAGCGTTTCGTCGGGGTCCGGAGTCATATAAGCACCGATCTTCTCACCCTTGTCCTTTAAGATCTCCACCACATCCGGCAAATAATACTCGCCTTGAGCGTTGTCATTGGATACATCCTGGATTGCTTTCCATAATGCAGCGTTATCAAAGCAATAGGTGCCCGTGTTGATTTCTGTCAGCAGCCGCTCTTCATTGCTTGCATCTTTATGCTCAACAATTCGTTCTACATGCCCATCTGCATCTCTGACAATCCGTCCATAACCTGTTGGCTCAGATACGTTGGTGGTCAGCACGGTTGCTTTTGCTTCGTTTCGCTCATGAAACTCGATGAGAGCTTGATATGTATCATGTGTAATAAGAGGGGTATCCCCGCACACAACGAGCGTTGTTCCCTGTTTATCTTTTAATATGTCTTCTGCCTGCTGTACAGCATGGGCTGTTCCAAGCTGTTCCTTTTGCACCACATAAGCACTTTGATTGCCTATTTGTTCTGAAACAGATTCCGCCCCGAACCCTACAACCGTTATGATTGAGTCAAGTTTTGCTGGTGTTAACTGATCAATGACATGCTGAACCATTGGTTTTCCCATTACAGGGTGCAGCACTTTATAGAGTTTTGACTTCATTCGTGTTCCCTGACCTGCTGCAAGTATCACTGCGTAGCGTTGTGTCATGAAGTAACCTCCATTCAATTTGTCCATTAAAATAATATCTTAAATAGCACGCCATTTCAACAATAAAGAAACAAAAACGGGAGCAGATCCTGAAGCTGAATGTAAAATGCAAAAAAGAAGTCTTATCCTGGTTGGATAAGACTTCTCTTTATACCTATTATGAAACGCCAGCTTCTTCGTAAGTTTCCTCTTCTTTCATTTCACCTGCGCGATTGTATTCAGCCAGAACAGCATCCTGGATCTTTCCGCGAGTTCCCGAATTAATTGGATGTGCGATATCCCTGAACTCTCCATCGGGTGTGCGCTTTGATGGCATAGCCACAAATAGGCCATTATTACCATCGATGACTCGAATATCGTGAACAACAAACTCGTCATCCAATGTAATCGAAGCAATCGCACGCATTCTTCCGTCTGTATTCACGCGGCGCAGTCTAACGTCAGTAACTTCCATAAGATGATCCACCCCTTTAATTTATATGAACCTATTTACTATATTCTACATAATCACATAAATTCCTCTTTTTAAATCAAAAAAATAATATTTTTTTTAGAAAAATACCACTATGTAAAAAAAACCTTCTTTATATGCGACTAATAAAGAAGGTTTAGGCATTATTTATTCTGTTGGATAATGTTACCAGGCTGGACAGAAATCCTACCCTGTCTGTCATCAACATCCATGATTTTAATTAAAGATGTGTAATCTTCTACAATGCGTTCATCTTCTTCATCATCGGCTTCAGCCAGAACACCTATAGCGGAAGGATTCGCATCAAATTCTTTCAGCAGATTAATCATACCGGTTATGGTACCTCCTGCTTTCATAAAGTCATCGACGATACATACATTTGAGCCAATTGTCAGGCTCCTTTTCGGCAGTACCATCGTCTGAATCTTTCGGGTCGCCCCTGAAATGTAATTGATGCTGACAGAGGATCCTTCTGTGACGATCGGGTCACGGCGGGCAATCACAACTGGAACCCCGAGATATTGGCCCACAGCGTATGCCAGTGGTATGCCCTTAGTGGCAACAGTCATGACGAGGTCGATATCACGATCTGCAAACTCTGAAGCAAACGTACGTCCAATTTGCTGGACAGTATGAGGGTAGCCAAGAATATCACTCATATATAAATATCCGCCAGTTAAAAGGCGTGAAGGGTCTTCCAGCTGTTTGCACAGCCCGCCGATAAAATCATGAATGTTGTCATGAGACATGGAAGGGATATACTTAACACCGCCTTGCGCTCCTGCAGTTATATCCAGATATCCTGTGCCTTCAGCTGTAAATACGTCATTGAGTATACCCAAATCTTCACTGATGGATGTCTTTGATGCTTCCATTCTGGACACAAAAGACGAAAGCTGGATATGAGTATAGGGATTTTCTAAAAAAAACTGTGTTAACACGACCAAACGTTGGCTTCTTCTCATACTTACACCTCAGAACCGAATGTTTAGATCTAATATATCATTAATGTTCGGGTTCAGGCAATACTCATCCCATTATTCGCACCAATTTAACATCGTGGCAAAAACCGCTCAAACCGTTATACGCACGTCTCGCTTTGCTGTAATAGGGGGTCAGTCCATAAAGGGTAGGCCCGCTGCCACTCATCAATACACCTGGCATGTTATACTGCTGCATTTTACTTTTAATATGCTGGACCTGAGGATACATCTTTAATGTGACGGATTCCAGGTGATTGCCGATATGTGCGCATAACGCGTCCAAATTATTTGCTTTCAATGCATCCATAACGCCGGCGGTGTATGGAGGCGGTAATTGTGCTACATTCAATTGAGGAAAAACATTGCGTGTAGACACCCCAATGTCGGGCCTTGCCAGTACGACCCAGCAAGGCGGGGGCGCTGGTAATGATGTAATCGTTTCTCCCTTTCCTGTAGCGAGTGCGGTGTGCCCATAAACACAAAACGGCACATCTGAACCAATTTCAGCTCCCAAATCGGCTAGGTCATTCGTTGTAACAGTCTCAAGATTCCACAGCCGTCTTAACCCGCGTAAAACAGCTGCTGCATCACTGCTGCCACCGCCAAGCCCAGCAGACACGGGGATGTTTTTTTCAATGTGAATGTGAATGCCCTGGGAAATGCGGTATGTTTTTTTAAATAATTCGGCTGCTTTATAAGCAAGATTGCGTTCATCATTGGGGACATATTGATTGTCAGCCATGACCGTTATGCCTGTGTCCTGAACAGGATAAAGAGAGATCCGATCAGCGAGGTCAATGGTGGTCATGACCATTTCAACATTATGATAGCCGTCCGAACGTTTATTCAATATATCCAATGACAAATTAATCTTTGCCGGTGCTTTTTCGAAAAGGACCATCGCTCCTCACCCATTCGCAAGATTATATGTAAGATTGTATCATAATTCACATGTTTGATGTAGCAGAAAATCAATTGCTGCCCAAAATAACACAACAATTGGGTATAAATGAAAACAGACCCTGAATTATTCAGGGTCTGTTCATTTGCTCTTCTGCTATTTCGATGGCTCTTTTCACCATGTTTCCGGCATCCTTTGCTCTGATGCCACCCCAACCTTCCCGTTTAACCGTGTCGTAAAAACCCAATTCCCTGGCTATTTCTTCTTTCATCTGTTGTGACATGATTCCGCCGCGTCTCGCCACGTCAGACAACCCCTTTCACCTGAGTTTCCTGGCGACACACATAGTTTGTGCAGGATTGCAGAAATCACACCTGGCATATCCAGCCAAAGCTTATATGTCGCTGAAATCGTATTGCTTAAGGAGCTGGTCAAGCTTTAAAGCCTGTCCAATCTGACCATCAATTTTCAGCTTGCCCGTCATAAAAGCGGTTGTACTGTTTAACTCACCTTTTAGAAACGCATTAAAATGGGCGGTTTTCATTTTAAGAATGCACAACGGTTCTTTTTCTTTTGTTGTATAAACTGTGATTTCCCCATGGTCAAATTCGAGTTGGTAAACACCGTCTGTTTCATCTTTAAGCTGAACTTCATATACACCCTGCATATTCTGATGCGGTGCAGGGTTGTTTTTCAGTTTCTCTTCAATCGTTTGCCACATATTATGTACCGACTGTTCTGCCATATGCACTTCCCCCAATTATACTTAATATATGATACATCACTATTTGTTTACCTCTAAGGCCAGCTTATTTACTTTATAAAAAAACAAACAGTAAACGCGAGGGTTTACTGTTCGATGGCGATGACTTCTGATGTATCTTTGCTAAAACTAAGTTCTACGCTTTCTGTCAGTACGTCTGCATAGCTGTAAGAAACACGCTCGAATGCATTCTCATCCTGATCAAGTTCAACAACAAAAACGGACGGGTACATCTCTGCAAGTGTGCCTGTACGTTCTATCGTCTTTCTCCTGCCTCCGTTGGCTTTGAGTGTTAGGCGATCACCAATACGGCTTTCGAGATGCTGCTTAATTTCGATTAATGTTTTTCCCACTATACTCCACCTCACTGTATTGACTATACCACATTTTGGCATCGTAGTCAAATAAAATATTTAATTATAACAACACATTACAAACTGTGTCAATAGAGATACACGATTTGTCATTAATATTATTGCTAAATGTTAACAAAATATGTATCCCTATTGTTATTTTTTGTGATAGTGGAAAAAATATTGCCAACGCTTTAAGAAGAATGCTGTTGTTCGTCGTCTTCTTCGGTGGTATCTTTTTCATCATCGCCTTCTTGAATATGCGGTATGCCAGTTCGCAAAAACCCTTTTGTTTCAATGCCACCGACCCCTTTTTCGCCTGTCAGTGTATTGCGGAGTACATCCCAGACGTCAACCTTCTCCATGAAAGAGGTGTAGGCAATTCTGGCAGCGATGTATACCGGATCCAGCGCATGAATGTTGATTCTTGTGGGAGAGCTGGCAAAATTAGCACCTGCCCGGATAAGTTTTTCGAAGTGGGATTGGCATGCACCTGCAAAAATGACGAGTTCATCCAGCTGCGATACGGTCTCTCGAGCTTTGCGAACCGTTTCAACGAACTCGTAAGAATGCCGGTAAGCACGCAAGTCATTCCGCTTGCCTTTATTTCTGGAATAAGAGTCATGGCCGGTAATGACAAGAATATCAGGTCGGATTTTCTCAATTAAAGACGATACTTGCTGGGACATTTCCTTTTCGTGAACGTGGACCCCGTGGACGTGCAGACCAAGCTGCTGATAAAGCTGGACGCATTTACGCAAATAAACTGGATCTCCGTCTATATGGAGTACTTGTGCTGGCAGCTGAAAAAACGATATATCCTTGTTATAGCCTTGCGTGGATTCATACTCACGTTTTTCTTTTAACAGCTGATAATCCTGCCTGAACAATCTGTATGAATACATTTCATGTTTGCGGCTTGTTTCCCGAATCTCCCGCACTTCCTTCTGATCAGCTTTTTTTAAATCATCCAGTGGTGCATCTGCTTCCAGTCGCAGCTCTTCACCATGAAGAATCGCATTCTGATTTTGAATGGAAGCAACTCTGAACAACAGGTCATGACCATAAGAAATCCGTGTCACCAATTCACCTTGTGCCAATTGCATATCATCACCTCACCGCCCTTTCCCGAATACACATTGACCTTGACAATCAGCCTATGCGAGTTTGGAAAAATAAGTGACAGATAACGTGAAGTCGTTGCTCTTTTTTTCTCCATAAAAAACAGCGTCTGATCATGAGACGCTGTTCTTGTGTTTAAATACGGTTTAATTTTGTGTCGCCTGGACGAATGTATTGGTCAGTTGGGCAAATTCCTCCATGCTGAGTGATTCCCCACGTCTGGTGCCATCAATTCCTGCCTCTTCCAGCAAGTCAGTGATCGCTTGTTTATCAAGGCGTTGTTTGTAAAAAGCATTAAGGTTATTTCGAAGTGTTTTGCGCCTTTGGGCGAAACTCGCTCTGACCAAGGTGAAAAAAAGATCCTCATCGACCACGTCAACAGGCGGCGTTTGTCGTTTTACAAGTTTCAAAATGCTTGAGTCCACATTGGGTTGCGGCATAAACGCGGTTTTGGGAACCGTCATGACGACTTGGGCTTCGGTATAATACTGGACAGCAATTGACAGGGAGCCATAACTTTTTTGGCTCGGAGAAGCAGCCATACGCTGGGCAACTTCTTTCTGGATCATCACCGTCAGCGTTGATACAGGAAGATCTTCATGCAGCAATTTCATTAGGATGGGTGTTGTAATGTAATACGGCAGATTCGCTACGACGTGAACGGGCTGCTCAGGATGAAAATGCGCCTTGATCGCTTGATTGACATCTGCCTCCAGAATGTCTTGATGAACCACAGAAACATTATCATAATCGCTTAATGTGTGCTTAAGTACCGGCAAGAGCCGCTGATCAATTTCAAAGGCTAGCACATGGTCTGAATGAATAGCAAGTTGTTCAGTCAGGGCGCCGATGCCAGGCCCGATTTCAATGACACCTGATGTTTGATCGATACCAGCATGATGGATAATATTTTCTAGGATATTGACGTCAATCAGGAAATTTTGTCCCAGACTCTTTTTAAATGTGAACCGATATTGATCTAAAATCTGTTTTGTCTGTGTCGGTGTGGCAATATACTTTTTACGACTCATCTGTATGTTCCTCCTGCGTTATGGCTGTCATGGCCGCATCCAGTTCTGATTTTGTAATCTGGAACATCGTCAGCCGTTTGAGAAGCTGTTTGCCATTGGTATGTCCAATTTTAAGCAACGACCCCAGCCGCTCACGCCGTTTAGCCGCTTCTTTTCCGCCAATCAGGCCGTGCATGACAAGATCCTCGCGAGAGATGTCACTGGTGTATTCGGGCTGGCGCTCATACACCGCATCCAGGGCTTGCTTGATCGCTTCAGGTGAGGCATGTTCAATGCCAAGACTTGCTTTCGAATGCCGTGTTGAACGGGCTTCATCACGTTCGATAAAAGCATGCTTGCATCCTGGCACTGCTTCGTCAATCAAGCTGCGAATGCGCTGGCCAGGATAATCCGGGTCAGTAAATACAATAACCCCACGCTTAGCTTGTGCATGGCGGATTTGTTCCAGAATTGTGTTGTTTAAAGCTGATCCATTGGTTTCAATCGTGTCTGCCGCAATGGCACGCTTAATATTAGCCGTGTCATCGCGCCCCTCAACGACAATGACTTCTTTAATTCTCACTGGGGTACCTCTTTCTATATTCATCTGCATTAATGGCTGAATTTATTATATTGCTGTTTATATCTAAGTACTCAGGGTAAAGTACCACTAAGAAAAATAATACCCCTGTCATAGAATCATGACAAGGGCTTTATGTTAATCAAGTATTTTTACTTTGACTTTTTTATATCCAAAACTCATTGCCTGGCTTTGTGAAGGCACATGGAGATCAATCCGGTTGCCTTTGATGGCGCCGCCAGTGTCAGCAGCTACTGCAATACCGTAGCCTTCAACCCACACTCTGGTGCCGAGCGGAATCACATTTGGATCCACTGCAACGACCTTTTTATTTGGATTGGCTTTTAAATTGATGCCGGTCCGGGTCACGCCGGAACACCCGTTACAATAAGCTGAGTAAGCTGTTGCAGTCATGGTCATTGTTTTGCTGCCATTGGAAGGTTCCTGTTTGGACGACTTTGATGCATTTGATGTCTTTGAAGTATTTGTATGATTGCTCTTCTTATCGGCCAACGTTACAAGGTTCTGTTTAGGTTCTTTCGTTCCGACAGCAATAACCTTGTTTGAACTTTCTTGAACAACGTCCTCTTTCACAAGGTCGCGTGAAACTTCTTCACCGTTTTCCATGGTGATTTCGTACGTTTTGACAACTTTGCCCTCATTACCTTTGCTGACAACCTTCTTTTTCCCTTTTTCAAGTGAATTGTCATGCTTTGTTTCTGTTTTGAATGGAACGTTATGCTCAACCTCTTCAGATTGTTTTTCCACTCTCGTAATGGCGATGGTAGTGTCCTCATTCAATTTTTTACCAAGCTTCGGCTTAACTTTGTCCAGATCACCTATGTCAATTTTTTCTTCTTTAAGCAATCCTTTGATGGTCCCTCCGGTCGTCCAGACGTTTTTCTTCTTTCCACCGTCGTTAATGGCAACCTGGAATGCTTTGTCTATTGTGATCGTTTCTCCGTCTTCTACTGCTTTATCCAGATCAAGTGATATATCATCTTTTTCATTATAAGCTATGTTATGTTCTTTAAGGAATTCTTGAATGGTTTCTGTAGTTGTGTAGTAGGTCTTATCTTCTCCATCAATGGATAATGTAACTTCTTTAGCTGTTTCATAATCGATGGTCATGCCGTCTTCAACCTTGTCTTCCGGTGCATGGGACAGATAATCGTGCTCGCCGACTGCTATATCGATGTCATCCAGCAGCACACTTACCGTATCTGCATGTGTGTTCACCGTCTGAGTCTCATCATTCGCATGAACGGTTACTTCGGCCTTTGAGGATTCATACACCATATACCCCGCGAACAATGCAAGCATCATGACACCTATTCCTGAAACAACCAGCTTTAACTTTGCGGCTGGCAAGAGCTTGGAAATATTTTTCATGCTTTTGCCTCCTTTCAACGACTCCGATTATATTAGGGTCCTAAAGTAAAGTCAAAGCCAGGAGGGTTACGTTTGGTTTACAAACATATTACAGGTTTGGAGAAAGAGTTTGAAGTGTTGTCACGACCGGGTTTAGAGGGGATTTCAAAAAGAAGAGTTACTGGATTTTTTTAGGGGGGAATTGCATTTTTTAAGGTGGACAAGGTGTTTTTTTACATTGAAATGACCGAGCCATTGTCTGACCCGGTCTTCAAATTCTGCTTACTTTTTATGAGGGTTTATATTAAATAATCGAAATGCATTTTCAGTTGTTATTCTCCCGAGTTCCTTGACATCCACCCCGCGCAACTCGGCAATTTTTTCCGCAACGAGTGCGACATAGGCTGGCTCGTTTCGTTTACCCCTGTTTGGATGAGGCGCAAGAAACGGTGCATCCGTTTCGATGAGCAGTCTGTCCCCCGGTACAATTTTAGCAACTTCTTTTGGCATTGTGGCATTTTTAAATGTGACAGGGCCTCCTAATGAGATATAAAAATTCATATCAAGGCAGGTTTGCACATAATCTGCAGAATCATTGTAACAATGCATAATGCCGCCAACTTCTGCAGCATTTTCTTCCTGAAGCACTGTTATAATGTCCTCAGTTGCTTCTCTATTATGAATGATAACCGGCATATTGAGTTTTTTGGCGAGCCGGATCTGCTTGGCAAAGACGGTTTTCTGTACGTCATGGGGTGATTTATCCCAATGATAATCAAGGCCCATTTCACCGAGTGCAACCACTTTTGGATGGGCTGATAATTCCTCAATCCAGTTTAGATCTTCTTCGGTCATATCGATTGCATCAACTGGGTGCCAGCCAACCGCGGCATAGATAAAGTCATATTGTTCCGCGATTTCAATAGCCAAAGGAATTGTTTTACGGTCAAAGCCGACGACGACCATATATTCCACACCAGCTGCCCTTGCCCGCTCAATCGTTTCCTCGCGATCCTCCATAAACTGATCCGCATTCAAATGCACGTGCGTATCAAAAAGCATCTCATCACTTCCTTTTAAAAATTAGACTTTTACTATTACTGAATTAAGACACAGCATTCATAAACTGCGAACTAACTAAGCAGATGTTATGACTGCTCCTGGCAACCGCTCGGGGAAAACACTCCGCGTTCCGTGGGCGCTGCTGAGCCTCCTCGCGCTAACGCGCTTGCGGGGTCTCACCGAGGCTTATCCTCCCACTGGAGTCTCCGTGTTTTCCCCGAGCTTGGTGAGAATGCAAAACTTTCTCTATTACTTTTGTAAGCAGAACGGTCAAAGCACTGTTTTAACATAAAGTGATTGGAGCGGAGGGAAGTCGACTCCTGCGGGAACAGCACGAGTCCGCAGACCCCGCAGCGGTGGTTTTTCCGCGAGGAGGCTGAGGCCGTGCCCGCGGAAAGCGACTTCCCGCAGCGCAAATCACGATACTCTCATTGTAGTGGTTAGTGTCATTCTCGTTAAGTAAGTGAGGTTTCTTCTATAATATTAGATTCTAGTTTTCTCTATGTCGCAGTTTATGTCGATTATTGGTCAAGGTTAGATGTAAAATCAACTTCCCTGGGGAAGGAACTGTAAATTTGAAAAGGCTGCCTTCTGAACAGGCAGCCTTTTTGGGTTGGAAAATTGGACGTTTGTATTACTTCACAACTGAGCCGTTCGGCAGTGTTTGTTCTACCGAGGCCAGTGCCAGTTTTCCATTTTCGTCTTCACCGCTCAGAATCATGCCCTGTGACATTTCCCCGCGCAGTTTCACTGGTTTTAGGTTTGTAACACAAATGACTTTTTTGCCAACGATTTCTTCTGGGTCATAATGCTCGGCAATGCCTGAGACAACCTGGCGCTTTTCTGACCCAAGATCAAGCTGCAGCTTCAGAAGTTTGTCGGCTTTTTTCATTCGATCGGCTTTGACCACTTCGGCTACACGCATATCGAGTTTCATAAAGTCGTCATAGACAATTTCTTCTTTTTGCGCTGGCTGTTCTGCTTTTTGAGATTTTTTCTCAGGAGCGGTTTTGGCCATCATACCTTTTATTGTTTCAACTTCCTTTTCCACGTCGAGTCTCGGGAACAGCTGTCCTGATTTCTGGACCTGTGTGCCTTCTTGGATGAGGCCATTTTCACTGAGGCGGTCCCATTCCATCAGGGATTCGTCCTGAATGCCAAGCTGTTTGAAGATTTCTTTCGGTGACTCTGTCAAAAATGGCTGAAGCATAACAGCTGTCTTTCTGAGTGTTTCAGCCAAATGGGCCATAACATTGCCGAGACGCTCACTGTTGGCTTCATCGCGAGCAAGTACCCACGGTTCATTTTCATCAATATATTTATTGCTGCGGCTAATCAATTGCCAGATCGAAGACAAGGCAACAGAGAACTCCATGTTCTCCATGGCTTCTTCCACGTGTTTAGTCGTGTCATTAGCGAATGTCTCAAGGTCTGTATCGACTTCTGTCTCACCTTGACGGAATGCCGGGATGCAGCCGTCAAAATATTTGTCGATCATCGCAACAGTCCGATTCAGCAGATTGCCCAAATCATTGGCTAGATCATAATTGGTCCGCTCGACAAATCCTTCCGGGGTAAATACACCATCATGTCCAAAAGGCACTTCCCGCAGCAGGTAATATCTCAAGGCGTCCAGCCCGTAGCGATCGACAAGTTTCACAGGGTCAACCACATTGCCCTTGGACTTGGACATCTTGCCGTCGCGCATCAAAATCCACCCGTGTGAGAAGATCTTCTTCGGCAGTGGCAGGTCGAGTGCCATCAGCATAATTGGCCAATAGATTGTATGGAAACGGACAATTTCTTTACTCATCAGATGCACATCGGCTGGCCAGTATTTCTGAAACAGCTCATCATTATCGGTTCCGTAGCCGAGAGCTGTGATATAGTTGGTCAACGCATCGATCCAAACGTAGATCACGTGCTTCGGGTTGCCCGGAACTTTAATGCCCCAGTCAAATGTTGTCCGAGAGACGGCCAGATCACCCAAGCCCGGCTTGATAAAGTTGTTGAGCATTTCATTTTTCCGGCTTTCCGGCTGAATGAAACCAGGGTGCTGCTCATAATAATCGACGAGCCTGTCGACATACTTGCTCATCTTAAAGAAATACGACTCCTCTTTGACTTTCTCAACCGGACCGCCGCAATCGGGACAATGACCGTCATCAAGCTGGCGTTCGGTGAAAAAGGATTCGCAGGACGTACAATACCACCCCTCATATTCATCGAGGTAGATATCACCCTGTTCCATTAACTGGGCAAAAATTTTCTCAACGATCTCTTTATGACGCGGTTCTGTCGTACGGATAAAATCATCATTCGTGATTTTCAGTTTTGTCCAGAGGGCCTTGATGCGGCCGATCATGTCATCCACATAAGCTTGTGGTGTTACACCGTTTTCTTCGGCTTTACGCTGGATTTTCTGACCGTGTTCATCAGTTCCTGTCAGATATCTTACATCATAACCTCTGAGGCGCTTATACCGTGCGATCGCATCACCTGCAACAGTGGAGTACGCATGCCCGATATGAAGATTGCCGCTAGGGTAATAGATCGGTGTTGTTATATAAAAAGTCTTTTGATCACTGGTCATGTTCATCCTCCTTAAATCGTGTAGAAAGTTCAGGGTAAAAACTACTTCCTATTGTAGCGATTTTTCATTTATAATGCCACATTTGGCTTTTATGTAATACAAAACAGGGTTCATCTATGTTCTTTTTGGGTATCTATATATATTGACGGGTGCAACATTTATTGATACGATGTTAAAAATCTTTTTCTCACAATACAAATAACCATCCAACAGGAGGCACAGCTTATGAAATCAACAGGCATCACGAGAAAACTTGATGAGCTCGGCCGGATTGTCATACCAAAAGAACTCAGGACTTCACAAGGTATTGCATCAGGAGACACCATGGAGATCTATGTAGACGGGGATCATATTATATTAAAAAAATATGAACCTAAACTTGCATCCCATATCTCCGGTGAGGTATCTGAAGACAATTTGCGGCTCGCAGATGGTAAGCTTGTCCTAAGCCGAAGCGAAGCCAGAAAGATTGCTCAGGACATTAACGAATATTTTGGAGAATCCAACTAAAGATTGGCATATGCCAGTCTTTTTTTTATGGTTTACCCTTCAACATGATAGGCCTGATACACGTCCCGTTTCGGAATGTGACGGTCTTTAGCCACTTGTTTGACTGCTTCTTTACTTGTCATGCCTTCACCATCGATATAATGCTGAACATGGTCTTTAACCTCATAGGAAGCCCACCAGTCTTCTGCTGCCGTTTGCTGATCTGCTTCATCCGCTCCTTCAACCACTATACAAAACTCACCCTTCAACGCTTCATCATCAGCCCATTCCAGCACCTCTTGAGCCGTGCCCCGAATATATTCTTCAAACCGCTTGGTCAATTCCCGTGCGAGCACCACTTGCCGCTCGCCCAGCACGGAAGCGATCGCCTGCAACGTGTCCTTTACTCTAAAAGGGGATTCATAAAAAACCATCGTTGCCCGTTGGCTTTTTAAGCGCTCCAACTCCGTCTGTTTGTCCTTCTTTTTTCTCGGCAAAAACCCGATAAACGTAAATTCAGAAGCAGGAAGACCTGATCCGACGAGTGCCAGGAGTGCTGCGTTGGCCCCAGGGAGCACCACGACAGGCAGGTTTTCTGCAATCGCCGCCTGCACAAGCGCTTCGCCTGGGTCTGAAATCCCAGGCATGCCGGCATCACTCACCAGGGCTATGTTCTCACCTGCTGCCAGACGGGAAATAAGCTCAGCTTCACGCGCGCGTTTATTATGTTCATGATAACTGACAAGGGGAACTTTAATATTAAAATGGGTGAGCAATCGTCTCGTATGTCGTGTATCCTCAGCAGCGATAGCGGCAGCTGTCTCCAGAACTTTCAGTGCCCGGAATGTAATGTCTTCCAGATTGCCAATTGGGGTCGGCACGATATAAAGCGTTCCTCCCTGTGCGGCATCAAAGCTTTTTTGGATCTGCATAAGCGTGCGGCTCCCCTTCCTGTCTGATCAAATCAAGCTTGGCGCTTCTTGACAGCTGCTTGATCTGATATTCTATCTGCATGGCTTCTTCTTTTGTCGAAAACGTTTTTCTAAGCGCAACTTTGAATGGGCCCCTGCCACGGGTATATTTAGCCCCTTTCCCATCTTCGTGAACCTTCAATCGCTTGGCAAAATCATTCGTATAGCCTGTATACAGTGATCCGTCTTTGCATTCGAGCATATAAACCGTATGCACTTTATCCACGGATGATCGCCTCGGCTTCGTCCGTATAATCACCTGCATGGTTGTATATGTACAGCGGCGGCAGAATTTTTAAGTCGGGTCGTCCGTCCCTGACTGCTTCAATTAAAAGCATGTTCGCTTCCCGCCCCTGTTTCGGATAAATAAATCTGAGTCGCTTAGGTTCCAGCTTGTACTTTCGGAATAAAGTGATGATATCCACCAGTCTGCCCGGTCGATGGACCATCGATACCTTGCCACCCGGTCGCACGTGAAGCTTACAAGCCTTTATCACATCTTCTAGTGTGCAATACAATTCATGACGGGCAATGGTTAAATGTTCGTTCAGATTATGTTCTGTTGCAGCAGGGGTTTTAAAATAGGGCGGATTGCAGGTCACCACATCGTAGCTGCTATGACCTAACACAGGTTGAAGCTCTTTCAAATCCCCCTCAAGCACTGTGATGCGCTCGTCCAAGTGATTCAACTTCACATTCCGTCTTGCCATATCCACAAGGCGGGGCTGAATGTCGACAGCAGTTATCTCAGCCTGTGTGCGTCGCGACAAAAGGAGGGGGATGATCCCATTGCCTGTTCCAAGATCCAGAATGCGTCCTCTTTTTATAGGCATATAAGCGAAATCTGCCAGTAAAACCGCATCCAGTGAGAATGAAAATACACTGGGGCTTTGGATGATCTTCATTGACTCATCAGCTGTTGCATAATCGATTCGCTCGTCATCATATAATTCACACATGAAAACCATCCATTTCTTTTTGATTTGAGAAAGCTGCCCCGCACGATGCGGGACAGCTTTTATGGCAGTTTACTTCGTCTTGTTCAAAAATTCAAGGCAAAACAGACAATCTTTATCCATGCGCGGACTTCCAAAATGGACGTTGCATATATGAAAACCTTCCTCATACAGCCGGGCGAGATTATCATAGCCTTCACCGGGGATTTCAGTGAACCCTTTTTTCATTTCTTGGTCAGCTTCTTGTTCAACTTCTGCATCCAGACGATTTCGCAAATGATGGTTTTCCATCTCGAGGCGGTTGTTTTCCTCAAGAACATGCCTCAGCTTCTTTTTCAAGTCGCCAAGCTGCTCATACAGTTCCCCGATTTGCTTTTCCATGTCTGAGACTTGGTCAAATATTTCCCCTTTTTTCATGCTTCTCTCACCCCACTATTTTGTGGCTTGGGCAGTTATAATACCTTCTTCGATGAGTTCATCCACGGTGTATTCGATCACACGTTCATTCTCGCCGCCAATTGCGATCTGCACAAGCTTCTCAAGCATATTCAGCCCAACAACCTTTCCGTTTCCATATGCTGTTGAGACTGAGGTGCCCATGTCCGGTAGCTCTCGTTTTGCCTCTTCGTACTGATCATTCTCATACTTCAGGCAGCACATCAGCCGTCCGCAAAGCCCGGAGATCTTCGCCGGGTTAAGAGAGAGGTTCTGATCCTTGGCCATCTTAATAGACACAGGTTCAAAGTCCCCTAAAAATGTGGAACAGCAAAGCATGCGCCCACAAGGACCTATTCCGCCAAGCATTTTCGCTTCGTCACGTACACCGATTTGTCTCAGTTCAATACGCGTTTTGAACTGGGCAGCCAAGTCTTTTACGAGACTTCGGAAATCGACCCGGCCTTCTGCTGTGAAATAAAAAATGATTTTATTGCGATCAAATGTAAACTCCACGTCGACCAGATTCATATCCAATCCGTGTCCTGTAATCTTATCGGAACAGGTTTCGAGCGCTTCTTTCGCTTCCTCGTTGTTTTCAAGAACCGTCCGTTTATCGGCTTCATCAGCTAAACGGATGACTTTCTTCAAAGGAAGCACAACATCTTCCTCATCGACTTCGCGTTTTGCCATTACTGCCTTACCAAACTCAATCCCCCGGGACGTTTCAACGATCACATAATCATTTGTGCTGATCTCATGCCCGGCTGGATCGAAGTAATATATTTTACCCGCCTTTTCAAAGCGGACACCTATAACTTCAATCAAATTTGTTCACCTCTGTATTTGAAGTGCCAGCTGTTCCATTACAAGCGTCTGATGCACATTTTGCTGAAGCTGCCGTTTCGCCGCAAGAATATCCTGTAAAACGCGAAGCAGCTTCTCTTGGGTGAATGTCATAACACCTTGTTCGATTCGTTCATCTTCAGGTGAGAACACGACAAGTCCATCCCATTTATCCAAATGCGCATACAATATGTCCCGATATGCAAGCAGTAATAGATCCAGCCCACGTTCCTGTTCTTGTCTGTCTTTAAAATGCGGCATCCAGCGGTTATGTACAAACAAGTACAGATCCTTTGGCTGGGTACAGGATATTTCCATCCATTGTATCATTAATTTTCGCGCCTCTGCAAACCACACATCTTCTTGAAGCGCTTCAGCTTCGGTCTTATTGTTCGTTATTTCACTTAGCAGTCTGGCACTTTGTTCATTGACACCTTCTGCAACAAGCTGTTTTCGAAATGCTGCAGGATCAAGTGGTTTTAAGTCGATGAGCTGACACCGCGAGCGAATGGTTGCAAGCATAGCCTGACTATTTTCCGTCAACATAAATGCGGTCGTCTCCATCTCGGGCTCTTCAAGGAATTTCAGTATACGGTTGGCTGCGTTATTCGTCAGTGTATCAGCTCGCTGGATCACATAAACTTTCTGACTGGATTCGAGAGCCGAGTAAGCAAATTCTTTCTGGAGGTGATCAATCTGATCTTTTTTAATGGACTGTCCATCTGGAACAATCTGATGAACATCCGGGTGGTTGCCTGTTGCAATGCGCCTGCAATCGACACATTCTCCACACGGATCCACCCCTGATTTATGAGTACAAAAGAGGGTTTGTGCCGTCAAAAGGGCGAGCGCTTCCTTGCCGGTTCCGCGCGCGCCCTGAATCAGATAGGCATGTGACATACGCCCTCTTTTGAAGCTGTTCGTCATAATTTTTGCTGCGAGCGGCTGTGTTGCCGCCATATCGCTCCATGTTTTCATACAGAGACTTCCCTTGTTATCGTTATGCTTTCAAATTAATCAGAAGACCTTTAATTTCACCGATTGTCCCAAGCAGATCGACGGTCTTTTTCTCCTGATTCATCACATCTTCCGTAAGCATCATCAGTTTCTCGTCCACTTGTCTGACGATGGCCAGTTTTTGACTGTTGCCCTGCATATTAAAACTATGGTCATGCTTTAATTCAAGCGCATTGCCCACGGTTTTTTTCAGGAATTGTTTTACCATTAATTTGAACTTAGCCAGATCTTTAAAAGACCGGTATCTGGCCAGTCTATCACCTTGAAGCGTGATATCTTTCATCAGCTGAGCAACTTCCTGCTGCTCCAATTTCACAGAGCTCGAGCGGACCAATTGATCAAACGGAGTTTTCCCAGCATGGGTACGGGCTGACTTTTTCAAAGATGTATCCAGTTGTGACGCCATTTCCTGATTGATCTTCATAGATTCGACCCCTTGTGTTTACGACACTGCGTTAAAATTGGAAGAACGATTCAATCGGCAGGATGAATACAGTAGCGCCGCCGACTTCGACCTTGACTGGCTTCGGTATATAAGAATCCGCATTGCCGCCCATCGGCGAGATCGGTGCCACCATTTGTTCACGCTGTGAGCAATTGTCGCGAATCACTCTGAGCGCCTCCTCAACATATTCATCTTCACACCCGATCATTAAAGTTGTGTTGCCTTCTTTTAAAAAACCGCCTGTTGTTGCCAGTTTCGTCGTTTTGAAATTCTCTTCACCCAGTGCATCACCGAGTCGATTAGAATCCTTGTCCTGAACAACGGCTATTAACAGTTTCAACGTTTTTACCTCCCATGTGTTTTGGATTGGTTCAGATACGCCACCACATAAGTGAGAGCCGCCTCTGTAACCTGTTCTTGTGTTTGAGATGCATCAACCATCACAATGCGGTCGGCAAACTGCTCGGCCAGTGTATGATAGGCCGTATGAACACGCTGGTGAAATGCCAAATTCTCCATATCTAAACGGTTCATTTCCCGGTGTTCATTCGCCGCAATGCGTTTTAATCCTTCTGCAGGGTCAATATTAAACAGAAGGGTCAGATCCGGCATGGCGTCATCAATGGCAAACTGGTTGATCTTGAACACATCTTCCATATTCAGTCCGCGGGCGTATCCTTGATAGGCAAGACTGGAATCAATAAATCGGTCACAAAGCACAATTTTGCCTGCTTCCAATGCCGGCAGGACCTTTTCTACTAGATGCTGACGCCGTGATGCTGCATAAAGCAACGCTTCTGTACGGGCATCCATCATCGTATGGGCGGGGTCAAGAATTACATTGCGAATGGTCTCGGCAATGTCAATCCCGCCAGGCTCCCGGGTCGTCACAACATCATATCCTTTTTCAGATAGGATTGTGCCCAATCTGGTCAAAACCGTCGTCTTGCCAGCCCCCTCCCCACCTTCAAGTGTTATAAAAGAACCTTTCACATGCGTTACTCCCTTTAGTCCTTCATCTTTAAGGAAGGATCACTTCATTATATGTTCAAGAAAGGGAAAAATTTCATCCCCTTATCAAGTTCCAAAGCTGTATAACTACTTCTAATATAACATAAACAAACTGTCACATCTATTATATGTTTCGATTGTTAATAGATGCGAGACTGAGTCCAATTCGTTTAAATGTTTTCGTGTGGGATAGTTATTTAAGGCACAGTATACGTAAACTGCGAACTAACTAGGTAGATTTAATTTGGGATTTTATGACTGCTACTGGCAACCGCTCGGGGGAAAACACTCCGCGTCCAGTGGGCGCTGATGAGCCTCGGGCCCACAGGATGTGGGTCATGAAGGCGTTGCGACAGGACGTCGCGGTTTTAGCCTTCCTTCCCCTACTGCGCGCTGTGGGGTCTCATCTAAGCTTTTGCTCCCACGGGAGTCTCCGTGTTTTCCCCGAGCTAGATATGAGAGGTTATTCTCTAACTCTTATGTGAGTAGAACCGTCCAAGCCTCTGAATTAAATAAAGTGATTTGAGCGGAGGGAAGTCGACTCCTGCGGGAACAGCACGAGTCCGAAGACCCCGCAGCGCTACACTAAGGATGGTCGACTAAAACCGTCCTTTGCGGACAACGTCGACATACCCCTTGCCGGGGCAAGGAGGCTAAGGCCGTGCCCGCGACTAGAAGACACTGTGAAAGTGGGTTTCTTGAACAAATGTCGCACTTGAGCTGTGATAAAGTTAAAGCGACTTCCCGCAGCGGAAATCACGACCCTCTCATCTTAAGTATAGCCAAGTTTTCATTAGTTCGCAGTTTGTGTCTACTGTTAGTTAGGATATTCAGCTGTGAATACAACCTTTTGCTGAAATGCACATTTATGATGTAAAAAAAGCGCCTTTGCTGAGTTTTCAGGCAAAGGCGCTTTTAATCTAGGAATATAGTGTTGGTTGGGTAATTGGTTTTAGTTTTTTAAGGTAGTATTCGTACTTTTCCTCCCGGGGTTCTGTGTGAATCATATTGTGTTCACACTCTCTGCAGATGTATAAATGATATAGATGAATGCCGTGCTGTTTCCGGTCCTCACATATGGCGCACTGTTCTTCGAGTAAAACTTTTTGTTCCATGTCTCCCACCTCCGTTAGCCATAGTATGTCCAACAGAAGTGGCTGTTATACAGAAAATCTCTGAAACATGGAATCTTTTTTATCAGATGACAAATAAATGAATGGCAGCCAGTGATGCAACGCCGAACAAACCCAGGAAACCTGATATGACAGATGTAAACAGATTGATCGGAATATGCAGCCCGAATGCCCCTCCGAACACATTAAAGAAAAACAGAAACAGCACACCGATTCCCAATTTAATTGTACCTTGAGCAACCATGCGCATTGGCTTGACCGGCGCGCCAACGAACAATAGCAACACAATCATTGCCACCATAATGGATATTACCAATGTTGAGCTCATCACATCTCACCCCTCTGAAAACTTGTCCACTAGAAATATATGTGAGAGGAAGGAGAGATATAACTCCCACGGAAAATTCATGTGTCGTGCCTCGCTCCTTGTTTGATGCGCTAACGCTTTTATATGGAGCGCTCGCACCACTATTTGAAGCGTCCGCCTACTTATTTGATGCGCTCACGCCATTATTTGATGCGCTCGCCTACTTATTTGATGCGCTCACACCTTTATTTAAAGCGCTCGCCTACTTATTTGATGCGCTCACACCTTTATTTGAAGCGCTCGCCTACTTATTTGATGCGCTCACCTATCATCTTCTTTTCCTTACGTATAATTTCCAGCAAAAAAGCTAACCAGCAAAGAAATAATCCTTCTTTACTGGTTAGCTTCGATACATTAGGGCGCTGACGTTTCTATGCTTGGCTTCTTTGAGCAGGAAGAGGTATTTTGCTCTCGCCAGGTGCTCCATATATAATGTGTTCCATGACGGGTCAATGCTTTGTTCGGAAATGGCGTGCATTTTCTTCCAATCTTCTTCAAGCCTGAAAATGGCCCCTAGCAATTCTTGATCAATTTCCCGTTTTTTGATTCGTTTAGCCATGTCGTCACCTTATTCTATAAATCTCGTCTGCCTTCAAGTGCCTTTGATAAAGTAACTTCGTCGGCATATTCCAAATCTCCGCCTACCGGAAGACCATGGGCAATGCGGGTAGTCTTGATGCCTGAAGGTTTTACAAGCCGTGAGATGTACATGGCCGTTGCTTCTCCTTCAATATTGGGATTGGTTGCTAGAATCAGTTCTTCCACCTCTTCATTTTTTAACCGTTCCAAGAGGTCAGGCACATTAATATCCTCTGGGCCAACCCCATCCATCGGCGATATTGCCCCGTGGAGCACATGGTATCTGCCCCGATATTCTTTCATCTTCTCCATGGCGATGACGTCTTTTGGATCCTGTACGACACAAATAACAGACCCGTCTCGTGAAGTATCCTGGCATATGGCGCAAGGGTCCTGATCGGTAATGTTGCCGCAATTCGAGCAGTGTGTCAGCTCTCGGGTGGCGCTTACCAAGGCATTGGCAAATGCCAGCACATCGTCATCTTCCATATTGATGATATGAAATGCAAGCCGGGATGCGGTCTTAGGACCGATACCCGGCAATTTTGTAAAGCTGTCAATCAGTTTAGAAATCGGTTCAGGATAATACATCCAGGTTCCTCCTAGAACATTCCACCAGGCATATTGAGTCCTTTCGTGAATTGTCCCATAGTGTCATTTGTTTTATCGTCAATTTGTTTCAATACGTCATTTGTTGCTGCCAGTACCAGATCCTGAAGCATTTCCACATCGTCTGGATCGACAACATCTTCTTCAATTTTAACGTCTGTAATTTCTTTTTTACCATTCGCTGTTACGGTGACCATACCACCACCGGCTGATGCTTCAAACGACATTTCATGCAGTTCGTCCTGTGCCTGCATCATTTTCTTTTGCATCTTCTGCATCTGCTTCATCATATTGTTCATATTTCCCTTCATGGAAAACCCTCCTCATTTTAATTAAAAAGATCTATTATAAAATTACATTGCATCTGCTAGTCATGGATCTGCAACAGGTCATCCCCGACAAGTTTGCGAGCTTCCTCAATAAGGGGATCCTGCTCTTGTTCTCCGGAATCTTCTGTTGCGCTCTGTTCCTGATTCTTGAGATATTCTGTTCTGAGCTCCTGCCAGTCAGGAGCGGGAATAGGAATGATTTCCATATGCTTCCCAAGTTCTTGTTCAAGCACAGTTTCAACAACTTCGCGGTTATCAAGAAATAACGAGCAATGGATTTCGTACTTGAAGGCCACCACGAGAACGGACTCGGAAGCTGCTGCAGGTTTGCTGTCTTGAATGGTTGCGTGCGCCGGGGCACTTCTTGACTTCAAACTGTTTAAAAATCCAGCCCATTTACCATGAACATCCTTCAGGTTCGGCTTTGTTGCCTCTGCTAATACATGCCGTATGCGTTCATAAGGGACTTTATAGCCATTTTTATTCTGCCTTGCTGGTTGTCTGCGCCGCTCTGGAGCAGGAGTCGCGGCAGGCTGTGCATGCGCGGGAGCCTGCTGAAGCTTTTCCATCTGTTGTTCAAGTTTAGCCAATTTGTTTTGCAGGGCCTGAATCTCACCATGATCAACAGACGATTCAGCAGCTTGAGGCGCACCTGAGTCTGTAAGCCGGTTTGTAATCGCAAGCAGGGCCATTTCTATAAATACCTTTGGGCTGTTTGTCCATTTTAGTTCCTGCTGACACTGGTTCAAAGTCAGCATAGCTTCCTGCAGCCAATCATTATTCACTTCACTGACAAGGCCTTTAAACGCGTCATTGACAAAAGCGCGTTCCAGCCGGTCTTCCAAGGCAGGGGCGCTTTTATATAATAATGCGTCCCGTAAATAGTAAATCAAGTCAAAAACGAATCGCGCCGGATCTTTACCATTCTGTATCACATCATCCAAAAGCTTCAGCGCTTCATTCACATCACCATCGTGCATCGCTTTAACGACATCTGTCAGAATGTGCTGCGCAACCCCGCCAGTCACTGCTAAGACGTCTTCCATCCCGACATGCCCGTCACTAAACGACACAGCCTGATCGAGAATGCTCAGTGCATCCCGCATTCCACCTTCTGCAGCAAGTGCCACAGATTCAAGCGCTTCGTCTGCTGCATCTATATTTTCTTCCTGAATAATATAGTGCATTCGGTCGACCATGGCCTGTTTCGGGATTGGTTTAAAGTCAAAACGCTGGCAACGTGACAAGATGGTTAAAGGAATCTTATGTGGTTCGGTTGTCGCCAGAATAAACACCACATGTTTCGGCGGCTCTTCCAACGTTTTCAAAAGCGCGTTAAATGCACTTGTGGAAATCATGTGCACCTCATCAATGATATACACTTTATAAGGAACAGAGCTCGCAGCATATTTCACCTTGTCCCGGATATCCCGGATATCCTCAACGCTTGTATGTGACGCCGCGTCCATTTCAATCACATCAGAAATAGATCCGTCCTGAATCCCGCGGCATGCGGCACATTCATTACAGGGTTCTGCTGTGGGAGCCTGTTCGCAGTTAATCGTCTGGGCAAAGATCTTCGCTGCACTTGTTTTCCCTGTGCCGCGCGGGCCTGAGAAGACGTATGCATGGGAGAACTTTTGCTGAGTAATAGCGTTCTGCAATGTCCGTGTGATATGCGTTTGTCCGACGACATCCTTGAACGTTCTTGGCCGCCATGTACGGTATAATGCCTGATAGCTCATAGTATGCGTTCCCTTCAATAATATCTCTTTCATTATACCCGATATAGATGGTGCTTGTGAACCTAAAAGATAGAACAAAAGCGGAGGCGCGTTGGTCACCCCCGAAAAGCATAAACAAGAATGTAAAGCCAACAAGAAACCCCCTTTCGCCATAATGGCAAAAGGGGGTCGTTATGTATGCCGTGCACCCACTGTCGATGCGACGGCCCTATGCGTTACCCAGCTTCGTGGCTCGGTCCAGGCACTCCCGCGGCACACAGAAGAGACCACTTACTGCTGCTTCCTTCCGGACCTGACAGGGTTCATGGGTTTCTGTTGCGCAGGACCTGAACGTCAGCACCACTCCACTGGGGCAGGCCATAAAGCCGCCGCACCTCAAGTGGGAATTCAGCCTTGCTATAGCGGATTGCAAGTACAGGGCACCGCTACCTCCCCGCCTAGCACGACATTCATTATTATACTGGTCTTATAGTTAAAATGCAATGGAAATTAACCAAGTGGATACATTTTACAACGTAGATTCGTCTTTATCCTTTTTCTTCCCTTTGCGCAGCTCTCTAAAGAAATCTTTCAACAAAGCACTGCACTCTGCTTCCATTACACCTCGTGTCACTTCTACTTGATGGTTAAATCGCTCATCCTGCAAGAGGTTCAGCAAGCTTCCGGCACACCCGGCTTTAGGATCGGGCGCCCCGTAGACGACACGTTTAATGCGAGACTGAACTATCGCTCCAGCACACATCGGGCACGGCTCGAGAGTGACGTAGAGCGTACAGTTCTCGAGCCGCCAGCTGCCAATCTTCTCGTTAGCTGCTTCTATCGCATATAATTCGGCATGTGAAAGGGTTTCTTCAGTTGTTTCCCGCAAATTATGGCCCGTGGCGATGATTTCATTTTCATGCACAATCACCGCCCCGATCGGAACTTCTCCGAGTTGTCCGGCTTTTTCAGCCTGCGCAATTGCTGCTTTCATAAATAAGATATCTTCCATATAATCCACAACACTTTCTTTGGTCTTTTCCGCTGCAAAGCCCTGCGTGTGATGTCATTCACAACGCTTTTCCTATTCAATCACCCGTACATTTGATAAACTTATGAAGAAAGACAGATATTAAACTTGGATATAGGGAATACTTTATTAATCATATACCAGTTCGACACTAAAATGAATGAGTGAGGTGAAAACATGTTGGCCTCTCTTTTTGCAGATGCACATTGGTATGACCTGGTTGGGCCAGGGTGGCTTGCTCTTGTCCTTGTAGTTGGTTATTTATATACGAAACACATTGTTCATTCAAATGAATACACATTGCCCGCAAGCAAAACGCGACTATTTTACACAGCACTTGTCTTGTTTTATATCGTTAACGGCAGTCCGTTTTCCATTATTGCCAATCAGTATCTGTTCAGTGGATTGATGCTGCAGGTAGCCTTGACGTGCTTTGTGGTTGTGCCGCTCATCATTATCGGCTTACCGACAGAACTGTTCAGGAAATATGCCTGGAATCATAAAACACGCTTGTCTATGAAAATTGCCGGGCACCCCTGGGCGACAGTCATCGTCTTCAACGCTTTGTTTACCGCTTATTTTATGCCAGGTGTGTTCAATGTCGTTCATGACAGTGTCATTTTGTCCCTTTTAATGAAAACGTTATTGTTTGTACACGCCTTCTTTATGTGGTGGGTAGTCATTAACCCACTGCCCGGCTTGAATGAGCTCGGTTATTTGACCCGGATTGCCTATATTTTCTTCGCTGCCGTCCTCCTGATGCCGATAGGTTTCTTCTTTCTGATTGTACAAGAAGCGCATTACCCTGTCTACGCAGCCGCAGCAGGTGACGTCTTCCCGGTTGTTACAGCTATTTACGACCAGCAATTTGCCGGTGGGATCTTGAAAGTGATTCAGCTGTCCAGTTTCATTTTTGCCATGTTCCAGATTCTTAAAAAATGGGGCAAGGAAGAGGATGACCAGGAAGGAAAAGTTGATGACGAAAATGTGCGGATTGTTCAAGGTATTGTAATTCGGATCGATGATAAAAATAAACGATGAAGACAGGAATGCCTGCGCATAACCCCTGCGCCTCCTTCATACATTGTAAAAGAAGCTTGCAATGATGGAGGAGGTTTTATTTATGCAAATATACGTGGTCAAGCAAGGCGACACGCTAGCTAATATTGCTTATACATACGGCACAACCATCCAGGCAATCAGTGATGCCAACGAGATTGATCCATCTGTTTCGCTCGTTGTCGGTCAGACACTTGTGATCCCAATCATCGGACAGTTTTATTTTACCCAGCCTGGTGATTCACTATATACAATCGGTCAGAAATTCGGCATCTCTTACCAGAGGCTCGCCCAGGTCAACAGCATTCCCGTCACCTTTACATTGCCAATCGGATTTCGTTTATACATCCCGCCGCGTCCAAAAGCGCCTGTCACAGCCAACGCCTACGTAGAACCGTTTGGTGACACGGTATCAGAGGTGCTCGAAAACTCCGCCCGAAAAGCAACACCATACCTTTCATATCTCGCACCATTCAGTTACAGAATCAATCGCGATGGCACACTGTCCCCGCCCCCATTGGATGACTTTAAATCTATTGCCGAAAACAATAATGCCGCCTTAATGCTTGTCGTGACAAACCTCGAGGGCCCGTCTTTCAGCACAGAACTTGGCCATATTATCTTAACCGTACAGGCCGTGCAAAACACACTTCTTGACAGCATCATCAACACTGCCCAAAAAGAAGGGTTCACCGATGTGCATTTTGATTTTGAATTTTTGCCTCAGGAAGATAGAGAGGCGTATAATAAGTTTTTGCGTAAAGCGAAGGATCGTCTCTCTCAAGCCGGTCTGTTAATGTCGACCGCACTCGCCCCCAAGACGAGTGCTACGCAAAGCGGTATACTCTATGAAGCCCATGACTATGCGGCACACGGGGAAATCGCCGACTTTGTGGTATTAATGACGTATGAATGGGGCTACAGCGGCGGGCCTGCACTGCCTGTCTCACCGATCAATGAAGTGCGCAAGGTCTTGAATTATGCTTTAACCGAAATGCCTGCCGAGAAAATTCTCCTCGGGCAAAACTTGTATGGCTACGACTGGACCTTGCCGTTTGAGGCAGGCGGCGATCCCGCTCGGGCGCTCAGCCCTCAGCAAGCCATCGCCCTTGCACGTGAACAAAATGTCTCCATTGAATACGATTTAACAGCCCAAGCACCGTTTTTCACATATTATGATACAGACGGTGCACAGCATGAGGTATGGTTTGAAGACGCTCGATCAATTCAGGCTAAATTCGATTTGATCAAAGAACTTGGTCTCCGTGGCATCAGCTACTGGAAACTGGGACTCGCTTTTCCGCAAAATTGGTTGCTGCTCCAGGATAACTTTGACATACGAAAATCATAAGCAAACATTAAAATCCCTCAGGCCGAGAGTCTGAGGGATTTTGCTTATGCACCAGTGACAGCTTGTTCGATATTTTGTTGTGTAATATCGTTGTGTGACTTGTGCCAGGTAACCTGCTTATGATCCAGCAGGAATATTTGCGGTGACTCATGCTTAACGCCTGTTGATTCAGCGATATAGGTGGAGACAGGACGATCTTCAATCACCTTCACCAAATAGGCATCAATAGGGCTTTCTGCGTCATTCAAATAAGATTGAAATTCTTCAAAGGCTTTGGCACTGATCGGGCAAGTCGTGCTGTGTTTAAACAATAGCACAGGACTGCCGCTCGTATTTTCCATAACATCAGCATATGCTTCTATAGACGTAAGTTCTTTGTATGAAGCCATTGACCATTCCTCCAATGTTTATTTGTATGTATCCTATAACAACATCAGGGATCTAACAAACTTTATGCTTCATTGAAAGCAGCACATTGCTCATTTATTTGTTCTATGATCCTCTTCGTCAATTTTTGTAATTTCTTTTGTATTGGGGCGATAGGCGTAAAAATAATCCACCTCAGGCTCATCGGTGAAATTGACTACAGCGGAATAAACCACCCCGTCCCGTCCGACATTGACCACAGTGATGTCTTCAATATCGTTTTCAGTGTCATAGCCTTGCTCCGTTAAGTAAGACAGAGTGTCTTCTTTAAGTTCTTGCTGTGCCTGGTACGCCAAAAACCAGCGTCCACCGTTAAACAGCAATAATGCTCCTAGGACAATGAGCACCACATTTCGTCCTTTCATCATGAGACCCTCCCGATTTTATTCTTCAATATTATACTTTTTCATTAACGCTTTTGCCTGGTTAATACCCTCTTCGGTTAAATAAACAGATTTGGCTCTTTTGCTTCCAGTAATATACTGATCTTCATTCAATTCATCCAATGACTCAAAAGGATAGCCCTTCCAGCTTCTATGCGCTTGGCCCAGTCCGTAATCTTCTGTAAACGATGTTAAATACAACAACAATAATGTCAGCTCATCAATTTGGTCCTTCATCCAGAAAGACCCTCCTTTAATATTAGAATGTTTGCGTATAGGTTGTTGATATGTATTATGTCACAGTATAAGTAGACTGCGAACTAAAAAGCATAGTAGCTCAAAACCCATCAATGTATATAAGAGCACCGCGATTTGCGCTCCGGGAAGTCGCTTTAACTTCATCACAGCTCAAGTGCGACATCTGTTCAAGAAAATCACTTTCACAGTGTCTTCTAGCCGCGGGCACGGCCTTAGCCTCCTTGCCCCGGCAAGGGGTATGTCGACGTTGTCCGCAAAGGACGGTCTTAGTCGACCATCCTTAATGTACTCACTGTGGGGTCTTCGGACTCGTGCTGTTCCCGCAGGAGTCGACTTCCCTCCGCTCCAATCACTCTATGTTAATCAGTGCTTGAGCTGTTTGCTCACGAAAGCAAAAGAAATGATAGACACTCCTTACCTAGCTCGGGGAAAACACGGAGACTCCTGTGGGAGGAAAAGCCTCGGTGAGACCCCGGAGGTCGATAGACCGAGGAGGCTCAGCAGCGCCCACTGGACGCGGAGTGTTTTCCCCGAGCGGTTGCCAGAAGCAGTCATTCCAAGTTTTCTCTGGTTCGCAGTTTGTGTCGATTATTCGTTAAAGGTTTTGAATGGAACGTTAAAATGACCAAATGTTATTTGAAAAATGATTCGTATACTTTACTTTTATAACAAGGGTTATTTCGCTATTGCGTTTGATTCTTCCTCCTCCTGGTAAAAATGCCTTTTATTTGGCTTTAACACTGCAAAGGTGAATACAAAAGCTGCTAGTAACATAACAAGTGACAAGGTCACGATCGTAAGTCTTAACGAAACCACATCTGCTACGATCCCAATGGCAAGAATAAAGATAACTTGAATGGCACTTTGCATCAGTTGATAGATGCTGGTGACCCTTCCCATCACCTCGACAGGAACGTTGTTTTGATAGAAAGTCATGATCCCTGCATTTAAAAACACGTTGAAGAAACCCAAGATGACAAACCCGATCACAATCGATGAAAATGACCATGAAAAGGCGTAAATCACATACCCAATGGTCATCATAACCAACCCGACAATAATCATATACCTGAGTGACAATTTGTTTGAGAAAATCGATAACAAGACTGCACCGGTAACAGAGCCAATCCCAGTTATGCTAATTAACAAACTATAATCAAACTCTGAAAGGCCAACGACTTGCTGGGTAAAAACAACTTCTTGCGCATCCATAGCAAAGGAAAAAATCATAATTATAATAAAGCCAAAATAAATAGCTGAAACATAAGTATGCTTGGACATGAACGCACGTACGACCGTAAAGTCGTGTATTACCTGCGACACGGTCAATCTAGGTATAGCCGCCTTATCTATATTTTCCTTCTCAGGCAGAAATACTAGTAAAATCGCCGGGATTATAAAAAATAAAGCATTAAGCCATAATGTGGTTTCAATTGATGTCAAAAGTATCATTGATCCGCCAACTGACGGCCCGATTATGAATGCACCCGAACTTGCAAAAGAACGCATGGAGTTGAAACGTTTTCTTTTTTCTCGAGGAATGAGAATTGTCACGTATGTCATGGAAGATGGTGTGAAAAAAGCATTAGCCATACTTAAAATAACCAGAATCCCATAGAGGACCACCATGTTCGTTGCTAAAGGAATCATGGCAATAAACGCGGCTCTGATGATGTACGTGACCATCATGACCTTACGTTTACTTCGGTAGTCAATAAAACTCCCCGTCCAGACCTTCGTTATAATATTTGTTAAAGGACCGATAACCCAAAGCCCAGCAACAGCCGCTGCCGACCCAGTAAGCTGATAGACAATGATATTAATGGCAACGAGATAAATAAAATTACCGATGTTTGAAATTCCTATAGAACATAGTAAGAGTGCAGGATGCTTCCATCCCGACAGGCTATTGATCATGAGTATGACTCCTAAGGTTAATACTTATATTTCTAAAAAACAGAACACTAACTTTCCCAAAAACACTCTCTGGTTCCTCAAGTGAAATGATAGTGGGGTTCAACTTAAAAACACTTTATTTCCAACTAAACCACCAATTAAAGCTGATATACCTGCAATAATGGCTGTAATAAAAACACTAGCACCAGGAAATAAATACTCAGAAACAAAAACCACAACACCCACAAATAATCCCGCAAATAGGATCATGCCAATGGTTCCTTTTTTCATAACAGCTCTCCCCATATATGTAATTGGGAATTGCAATATAAGTCATGGCGCAAATCCATAAAATATCAGTATAAATATAAAGGGCAGGACGTATCCAATCACAATCAAAACGGCAAGCCAAAAGATATACATCAGGATTTTCGCCCAAGTGGGTTCGAACATTTTATTCGTGAATTTAATTGATTTGAACCCTAATAGAATAAGTAGAGGTATGAAGTATAAGTACAAAAAAGTGTATACCCAGTCAAATTTTTTATTAAAACCACCGTCAATAGGATTATCATATAACTGATAGACGGAGGATATATATTGAAGTCCAATTAGAAAAACAATAGATAACAAAGTAAAATAGATGAGAAATGAAAACTTGATGCTCTTCCTTTCTTTTCGCAGCAAAATATACATCAGGATCAAGAAGATAACTAGAATAATGATCTTAAACAAATTCATCCCCCCATACACGTTTGTAAACGCAACAATCTCAATCTATCAGCTCTATTTAGTCACTTGCTTGAGGTGAACTCTACACCACATACCTCTCTTTTAGGGGGCGGTTGAAGAGGGAGACTTCTTCGGGAAATACGTTAAATTGGTAATTGAAGTTCCACTTGATACATAATATCTTCACTCACATCAAGATACCGCCCTTTCACCCCTAATTTTACAACCTCTTTGTAATAACCAATCTGGAACAACTCCCCATTATCACCATCTTTAAAAACTAACTTATAGTCTGGCAATGGGTAGTCCATATCCGCTGTTGAATAGGTTCTGGCGATATTTAATTCTTTTACAAGGTTCATTATTAATTCAGGATCCTTGATCGTCGTATGCAAAGTATCCATATCCCATTTATATACTTCTATACTTGGTATATCTTCAGTTAAGTTAAGTTGATTACTTATATGATTAACATCTTGACAGCCAATCACACTCACCGATAACAAGATTACAAGGAACAGAATACTTTTTTTCATAATTAAACTGGTCTCCTATTGGTGGATTAGCAACCCGATCTAATCTTTGTCGCTTTTAACACTCATTAACGTATATAGTACAAACAAAATTGAAGACATCCCTGTTGCAAAGAGTATGCCGCCAATGACTAGAAACTTGTTCGTGTTAGCCTCTACTTTATGTTCATACACCTTGGGAGGATAATCATATTGTGCGATCCAGCCATCTGCTAGGGAAGTTCCAAGGCTGTCACTGAATAATATGAAGCATAACCCTATAATCGCCAGTGCGGAACCTGTAAAGATAATGATCTTTAACTTTCCAATTCCCATCTCTGCACCTCATTGATCGCTTGAATGTTTATCCTAAGCATGGTTCTCATAGCGTCAGCTTTTACATCTACGGTTGATGCTTTGCAAAAGACCGGATTAGCATAGTTCCTGCCAGGACAGATAAAATCACATGCGTTTCAGGTAAAAGAAAGATATTGGGATACAGATCTTGTGTTACCCCGTACCATTTCAACCAATAAGCATTTGGTATAAAGATAATAATTGTCAAAATGATTGCTGGTATAAAAAGTTTCCAATTGAATTCAGCTCTACCTTCCAAGAGTACTTCTCAAACCTTTCCACTCCATCAAAACGCCAAACAAAAATGCCCATAAAGACATTTTCATTTGAAGCATGAATACGTCATCTGATATTTTTTCTTCAGCTATTTGAAGCTAGTAGTTTTTCACCATCATATAAAGCAATAGAATCATACCCAAAACAACAGCTGTGCCACCTAAAACTTTTTTAATAATACTTAGCCTCCTTGGATTTTAATTCTCAAACGGTACGCTCGTTTCGACTTTGCTTTCCGCAACAATGATGTCTTTTAGATCATTGGATACTTCTTTGCTCATTTGAATCACAAAGGTTATTGGTGTCGCGTCATCTGTACAAGCATCGGCACCGCCTACTACTTTTGTGTAAATGGTCATCGATTCATTTTCAGATTTGAGTTTAATATGATCAATCTCCGCAGGACAGCTGCCGGACTCATGTTCCCCAATAAAAATAATGTCTTTTTTGTCAAAGTTCACACTGGGCATTTGCGCTTCAAATTCATATAAGTTCCATGTGTCCTCAAACTCACTCTGATCTTCTGCTTTTCTGACCAGATACTGAAAATAGGGTACCTCTGACCTTTGATACGCCATTTCATCAAAATTTGAAGGCAACGTTTTTTCACGGGCGATTAATTCGATCGTCTGGTGACCAGACAAGTTTGTTTTGATTTGACCATTTATTTTACCTTCTGAAGGATCTAAGGTGTGATTACCGTTCTCGCCGCATCCTGTCAAAAACGCAATGACCCATAAAAAAATGATGAAAAGAAGAATTTTCTTCATGGTTTCAACACCTTTCTACTCTTTGCTATACATGGTATCCAACCAATCCAGATCCATAGGGCCGTTGAGAACACGATAATAACTGCCGTCTCTATAGTAGAGAACGCGCTGTTCGTCGATGGAAGCACCTGTAGGTTTGTCAGGTTCACCATTGATAAGGACCGTTATCCTAAACGATTTTCCATATTGAACAGAATCATTCCATTCATCCTCTTTCATTTACTGCTACAAAAAATGTTAACAGAAACAATACAAATAAAGTTTTGCTCTTCGTCAGAATAACACCATCACTTTAAAGTATTTTCATTGAGTATAACATAAAAATACTTAATTATGTTTAAAATCTGAATAACGTTTTTATTGGTTGATCATCAGGAAATTCTACCGTTAGCCTACCATTTATTGAAAAATGGACGGACATGCTGAGTGGTCTATCTATACAATATATCGGTTTCTACATAAGTTATCAGTGTAAGGCAGTATTCTACTTGTGAAAGTCCTTGTCTAATAGGCTTCACGAGCAAAGCACGCCTTAACAATTGTTACAAGGGGAGATATTGAATGAAAAAAAGACATTATAACCACCACAACAACTGTGGCTGTCACCATGGACAGAAATGTCATAAGTGTCACCCAGAGCATCCACCAGTACAAGGGGCTATGGTTCAACGGGTTGTATGCACCAAAGAAGTGCAAAAAACAGCGGAAATTCTTTTGCCAGCAGCGATTGGGCCACTCGGTCCAGGAGGAATTGGGGGGTTAACACCTGGTGCACTCCTTGGAGCTGTCGGAACCCTGCTCGGAGTAGTAGGTGATATCATTAACCTAAGGGTAACCCCGGATTTCACAGCTATCCAGCAAGAAGCAACCGTCATAAAGGACAAAGTCATTAACCTGGGCTATATCCCGGCAACATTAGACGTATTCGTAACTGGTGGTAACATTGAAGTGAGTGTCCCTATACAAGTATTCTTCCAGGAGCACACAGACTGTCCCGGTGCGAGACCTGGAGATACGGTAACAGAAACAGACCCAGTAGTCGAAGCTGACTTTTATCAGGATCTGTTGGCTACTGACGCGGCAGGAAATACTGTTGTTAATCTGCTGCTATTCAAAGCAATATTGTGTACGCGTGTAACGGTAACACGCCCAGCCATCGAAAAAGACGGGGAGTATTGTGATGTTGATGCTTGTTCTACTCAAAACGGTCCAACCAGAATCAAGTCACCTCAAAACTTAACACCAAATACCAGTCCTCTCAATGGCTAAAACAAATCATTCCTAACTAGCCTGTTTCAGGTCCAGGGATAAAAACCCTGGACCTTTTTATGTATATGGTGAAATTCATATAAAAAGAGGAGCAGTGTATGCTCCCCTTTGATGGTAACTTATTCTTCTAATGTTGACGTGTCGCCTGTTGGCAGGCCAAGCTCCCATGATTTCAGCAGACGGCGCATGATTTTACCGCTGCGTGTTTTTGGAATGGAATCAACAATGGTTAATTCACGTGGTGCTGCATGGGCACTGAGACCGGTTTTAACGAATTGACGAATCTCCTCGAGCAGTTCATCAGACTCTGTATAACCTTCATTCAATGTCACAAATGCCTTGATGATCTCCCCACGTTCGGGATCGGGTTTACCGATGACACCCGCTTCAGCGACAGCTTCGTGTTCGAGCAGTTTGCTTTCCACTTCAAACGGTCCGACCCGCTCACCGGATGTGTTGATCACGTCATCCAGGCGGCCCTGGAACCAGAAATAGCCATCTTCGTCACGGTATGCACTGTCACCGGAGACATACCAGCCGTTGACAAAGTAACTTTCAAATTTTCCGGGGTTATTCCAGACTGCTCGCATCATCGCTGGCCAGCCTTCTTTGATGGCCAGATTACCCATTTGATTTGGTGGAATTTCGTTGCCTTCATGGTCAACAATTGACGCGACAATGCCAGGAACAGGTTTACCCATTGAACCTGGGCGAATTTCCTGTGATGGCAGATTCACAATCATATGTCCGCCTGTTTCTGTCATCCACCATGTGTCATGAATACGAAGGTTCAGCACATCCATGCCCCAAGTGATGACTTCTGGATTGAGCGGTTCGCCGACACTGAGCAGATGACGAAGGGAAGAGAGGTCATGTTGTTTAACCGCTTCTTCGCCAGCACTGACAAGTTTGCGCAGTGCCGTCGGTGCTGTATACCAAACAGAGACGTTATATTTTTCAATCGTGCCATACCATGCGTCCGGTGAAAAACGGCCACCGCGCACGACGTTGGTCACCCCGTGCAGCCATGGACCGAATATCCCGTAGCTCGTGCCAGTAACCCAACCCGGGTCCGCTGTGCACCAATAAATATCGTCTTCCCTTAGATCCAGGGTCCAGTAGGCTGTGATGTAATGTTGAACCATGGCATTGTGCACGTGAAGGATACCTTTAGGTTTACCGGTTGAACCTGACGTGTAATGCAGCAACATGCCGTCCTCCAGGTCAACCCATTCAACGTCAAATTTAGTTGAGGCCTTAGCCATTTCTGCCTGATAATCGATATATTGCTCAGATGTTTGGTCATGTTCACCAACGAGCACGACTTTTTCAAGTGCCGGCAGTTCATCAACCGGTACGCGTTCAAGTAATTCAGGTGTCGTCACAAGCATCTTCGCTTCACTGTTTTCCAGTCTGTCACGAACGGCTTGCTCCATAAATGCTTCAAATAAAGGGCCTGCGATTGCACCTGTTTTTAAAATCCCGAAGAATGTAGCGTAAAATTCCGGACTCCTTGGCAGGAATAAGAAGACCCTGTCGCCTTTTACAACCTGATATTTTTTTAGGACATTGGCGAACTGGTTGCTTCGATCACGCATCTCAGCGAACGTAACAGCTTCTTCGCGGTCTGGTGCTGAATAATACAGAGCCACTTTATCCTTCTTGGCCGGATCCGCAGCATGGCGGTCAATCGCCTCATGGGCCATATTGACCTTCCCAGTTTCATTCCAGCTGAAGTACTTGTGTACATCATCCCATGAAAACGTTTCGCGCGTTTTTTCATAGTCCTGTAGATTATAATTTCCTTGCTGTGCGGGTATGCGCTGCATATCCATCCAAAATCACCTCTCCCATTTGTTTGCAATCGGTTACATTTAGTGGAAAAATGCAACCACTCTAATATCTTTTTACGATATAGCCCATTTTAGAACATTTTGTGACAATTTTAAAGTGAAACACTTAAATGGTTGAAATGATTCTCTTTGAATAGCAAAAGCGCAAAGTTTTAATTGATAACCATTATCATTTATGGTAAGTTATGTCTATTCAACAATAACTTAAGATAGGGGAATTCTTATGCACATATATTGGACTAAAATAAATAAAATTGTTCAAGAAGCTTCTCAAGTAAGAACTTACATGCTCGACTGTCCGGAGGGTTTCAAATGGGAAGAAGGAGCCCACACCCATTTTGCATTGGTTGGTTTTAATGCAGGTGATCGACCAAACCGCAAACTGATCCGTCATATGTCCATATCTACACTTCCCTATGAACGATCCATTGGTATAACCACACGACTTAAAGATCAGTGTTCTGAGTTTAAAACAATATTAAAAGACCTTGAAGTAGGAGACGATATTGCCATATTTAAGACACATTCGAATGTACCGCTCAAGAGGGGGAATAAAAATGTTTATCTCCTTTCTTCAGGAGTTGGTTTAGCAACTTTTAGACCACTTGTGCTAAAATATCTCAATCAGACTGCTGACATTAAACACATTTACTCTTTAAACATCGATTCTTCCAGGGAATTCTTATTCTCTGATATCTTTCAATCTGCACCTGATAAAAATTTTACAACCCGGTTCGTAACTGACCGCCACGGGTACTACAATAAATTGAAACACCTTGCCACAGATAAAGAAGGACTATTTTACATTGTCGGAAGTGATGAATTCCTCTTACAGAACATTAAAGTGCTACAACTTGCTGGTATTAAATCCGAACAAATCATACTGGACAAACATGCGTCTCAACTGCCGGAGTTTTTATCAGATGATATGTCCGTGTAACCGAAAAGACCGCAGCTGAACAAACTCGTGTTCCGCTGCGATCTTTTTTTACGCCCCCGGCAGGAATCGAACCTGCGCACACGGCTTAGGAGGCCATTGCTCTATCCCCTGAGCTACGGGGGCAAAAATTCAAGCATTACTATTATACAAAAAGAGTGGATCAATGAAAAGGAAAAGTTTTTTCCACATGGAAGCCAGGTATGTTCTATGGTAAAATAAAAATATTGTCGAACGTTGTTGGGAGGAATGACTATGCAAGGCGTGCCTTTTATTGCCATTGAAGGACCGATTGGAGTGGGGAAAACGTCGCTCGCCAAAAAATTAGCCACCCATTTCGATTTCCGTTTATTGAAGGAGATCGTCGAGGAGAACCCTTTTCTAGGGAAGTTTTATGATGACATTGATGAATGGAGCTTTCAGACCGAGATGTTCTTTTTGTGCAATCGGTACAAACAGCTTGAAGATATAGAGAAGAAGTATTTAGCACGTGAGAAACCTGTCATAGCCGATTACCATATATCGAAAAACATGATCTTTGCCCAGCGGACGTTACATGCCACTCAATTTGAGAAATATGAGCAGATCTATCACATTTTAACAAAAGACATGCCGCTGCCGAACATGTTGATTTATATCCATGCCGGGCTTGATACACTGCTTGAGCGCATTCACAGACGAGGACGCGATATTGAGCAGAACATTAAGCCGTCATATCTGGATCAACTGGCAAAGGATTATGAGAGTTATATGGAATCATTTGAACAGCTGCACCCGGATATTCCAGTGATCCGGATTAATGGGGACGAGCTGGACTTTGTAAAAAAACAGGATGATCTGGAGACCATTATTGATGAAGTCGCCGGCTATTTAAATCATCATACATCGAACGTATAAGCGAGGTACATATATGAGTATTTTAAGAAACACTTACAACATTCCACACGACAGCATTATCACCATTGCAGGCACGGTTGGCATCGGGAAGTCCACCATGACCAACGCCCTCGCAACGGCGCTGGACTTTAAAACATCTCTTGAAAAAGTCGATACAAACCCTTACTTGGAAAAATTCTATGACGACTTTGAGCGTTGGAGTTTTCATTTGCAGATTTATTTTTTAGCAGAACGTTTTAAAGAGCAGAAGAAGATTTTTGAGTATGGCGGCGGGTTCATTCAGGACCGTTCCATTTATGAAGATACAGGCATTTTTGCCAAGATGCACTACGACAATGGCACCATGTCGCCGACTGATTATGACACCTACCGGAATTTATTTGAGGCCATGGTCATGACACCATATTTCCCGCATCCTGATTTGCTTATTTATCTTGAAGGTTCGTTTGACCAGGTGATGGAACGGATTAATCTCAGGGGCCGTGAAATGGAAAAAAACACGCCAATTTCCTATTGGGAAGAAATGTATAAGCGGTATGAAGACTGGATTAATAACTTCAACGCCTGCCCAATCATGCGCTTGAACATTGCCGATTACGACGTCGTGCAAGAAACCGGATCTGTTGAACCCATCCTTGAAAAAATCGGCCACTTTATCCAGCAATCCCGGAAGTGGAAAGCAGGGCAGATATAAGGGGAAAAATATTTTCGTGTGAATGCCTGCTAATAATTGAGACGCAATTTAAGTAGAGTGCGAACTAACTAGGCGATTTTATGACTGCTACTGGCAACCGCTCGGGGAAAACACTCCGCGTCCAGTGGGCGCTGATGAGCCTCCTCGCGCTGCGCGCTCCGGGGTCTCATCTAGGCTTTTGCTCCCACGGGAGTCTCCGTGTTTTCCCCGAGCTACTTGAGTGGCGTTTACCTTTCTGCTGGCCTTCTTAAGCAGAAGGCGTCCAAGCCACTGAAAAACATAAAGTGATTGGAGCGGAGGGAAGTCGACTCCTGCGGGAACAGCACGAGTCCGAAGACCCCACAGCGTTACGTTAAGGAAGGTCGACTAAAACCGTCCTTTGCGGACAACGTCGACATACCCCTTGCCGGGGCAAGGAGGCTAAGGCCGTGCCCGCGGATAGAAGACACTGTTTAAGTGGTTTTCTTGAACAGATGTCGCACTTGAGCTGTGATAAAGTTAAAGCGACTTCCCGCAGCGCAAATCACGATACTCTCATTGTGATGGTTAGTTGCCAGAAGTAGTCATTTCAAGTTTTCACTGGTTCGCATTTTGTGTCAATTGTTCGTTAGGGTTATAGATTGAAAGCAAAATACTTTTAAAAAAAGTCTGAGGAACGTTTGGGTGACGTTTCTTCAGACTTTTTTTGGTTATTGGCCGAGTGTTTCTGAGCGTTTGCGAGCGCTGTCTACACATGATTGAATGATGTGTTCAAAGTTGTGATTTTTCAATGTGTCTATGCCTGCTTCTGTGGTGCCTCCCGGACTTGTAATGTTTTTACGCAACTGAGCAGGTTCGTGAGTGGTCGAGTCGAGCATAGCGCCAGCGCCGACAACGGTCTGAGTGAGGAGAGCCTGGGCTACATCTGGGTCCAATCCTGCTTCTGTTGCGGCTTGCTGCATGGCTTCAATCAAGAAATAAATATAAGCAGGACCGCTTCCGGATATGGCTGTGATGATGTGCATGTCTTGTTCAGCAACACGTGTAGAAGTACCAATGAATTGAAACAGCTCTTCTGCCGTTTTGACGTCGTTTTCTGTGGCAAAACGTCCGGCGCATATGGCTGTAGCAGATTCCAACGCTGCGGCTGAAGTATTCGGCATCGCTCGAATAACCGGTATGTCTGTATGGAATCTTTCTTCCAAATAGGATGTGGAGAGCCCCGCCACAACAGAGATGACGAGTTGCCGCGGCGTGAGGAAAGGTTTGATTGAAGTAATGGCTGCATCTGCATCATGTGGCTTAGTTGCCAATAGGACAAGTTCAGCATCATCCAGAGCCGTCTGCTTATCCATTGTACACGTTACACCAAATTTTTTCTTAAGCTTGGCAAGCCGTACCTGATTATCTTTGTTGGTCACATATATTTGTTCAGTCTGTAACGCATCTGCTTGCACCAATCCAGCTATGATCGCCTCACTCATAGAACCGGCACCGACAAAGCATATCTTTCCCACCATCTTATCCCCCTATAGAAAAACCGTTCTACCCTTAGAAAAGCAGAACGGTCGTGCATGACAATAGCCTATTTGTAAGTACTATAGAGTTCGGCAGACCTTTTGTCAAGATTTATTTGCAATAATGCATCATCGGCATGTGTTTGTGCTTAAGAGTTTACAGCTTCCTCAAACTTGCTATCGGTATGATGAACAGCCAGTTTTTTCAGCAGCTGATCGCTTTCCTGGTTCAGACCATTGATCTCGACTTGAATACCATTTTGTTCATATTTCATGATAACCTTATCAATGGCACCGACTGCCGAATCATCCCACAAATGCGCATGAGTCAGATCAATTTTTACCGATTGAATATCTTCCTGGTATGAAAAACTCTCAGTAAATTCGGTTGTTGAGGCAAAAAACAACTGGCCTGCTACTTGATACACCACTTTTGAAGAATCGTCTGAGGCAATTCTGGTCACTTTGATTTTGGAAATTTTAGCCGCAAAGAAAATCGCGCTTAACACGACACCGACCAAAACCCCTTTTGAAAGATCGTTGGTAAGAAGGACGGTACCCACGGTAGCAACCATCACCGTTGTATCTGTAATTGGTGTTTTGTGCAGCGTTTTTAATGTTGACCATTCAAATGTCCCGATCGATACCATGATCATCACACCGACAAGCGCAGCCATTGGAATTTGGACGACAAAGTCCTTCAGGAGCAAGATCAGGGTCATCAGAAAGGTCCCTGCAACAAGTGCTGACAAACGACCGCGCCCCCGGATTTAACGTTAATGACCGATTGGCCGATCATGGCACATCCAGCCATTCCGCCGAACATACCTGAGACAATATTGGCGATGCCTTGCCCGCGGGCTTCTTTATTCTTATCACTTGAAGTGTCTGTCATATCATCCACAATCGTTGCTGTCAAAAGGGATTCTACAAGCCCGACAATGGCGATTGATAGTGAATATGGGAAAATAATCTGCAGTGTTTCAAATGTCAAAGGAATATCCGGAATCATAAAAATCGGCAGGGCCTGGGTTAGTTCACCCATGTTGCCAACTGTGCGGACTCCGCTGCCTGTGGTAATTGCAATAACCGTTATGACGATAATGGCCACAAGGGGAGATGGCACAGCTTTAGTGATCCGCGGTAAAATATAAATGATTGCGAGAGCCCCAGCCACCATCGCATACATGCCCCAAGATTCACCTTTGAAATGAGTCAGCTGGGACATGAAAATGAGGATCGCCAAGGCGTTCACAAAGCCGACCATAACCGATTTGGGGACAAACTTCATTAATTTGCCGAGTTTCAATGCTCCCATTATGATCTGGAGTATCCCGGTCAGAATCGTTGCTGCGAGCAAGTACTGCAATCCGTGTTCTGCCACAAGCGTGACCATTAGAAGGGCAGTGGCACCAGTGGCCGCTGAGATCATCCCTGGACGCCCGCCCACAAATGCGATGACAACAGCGATACAAAACGATGCATAAAGCCCGACCATCGGATCAACGCCGGCAATAACAGAAAATGCAATGGCTTCTGGAATCAAAGCCAGCGCTACGACAATACCTGCCAGGACATCTCCTCGAATATTTCCAAACCATTCTTGCTTTAATAATTGTTTGTTCACATCTCATCCTCTTTCTATTAGTCTTTTATATTGAAGGTTTCTGTCTGTGCAGCAACCATTTTGGATATTGATACATACCTATCAGATTATACATGGAGAGTCATAATTTGTGAAATTCGCATGAAAACGTGCACATGCAGTTCTATCACCATTTATCTCTGCCATTCTTTATTTCATTGCTTCATGTTATAATGTGAAAAAAGCATTCATCGGCATTATAAATTAGCGAGTTGAATAATTGTTACAGGGGCCACTCATGTATAAGAAAATTTTGTTGGCATCTGATGGCTCAGATCACGCCTTACGCGCGGCTGACCATGCATTTGCATTAGCTAAAAATGAAGAAGAAGCGGTAGTGGACATCATCTACGTCGTGGACACAAAACACGCCAAAGAAGATGTGATTCATCATTGGGGGAAGACAGGTCCGTGTTGAGAAAACAGCGTATGGCTGTTTTTGAACAAAAAGCACAGGAATACGATGTGACGTATGACCTTACTTTTCTGCACGGTGAACCTGGACCAACGATCGTTAAACATGCCAATAAAAATGAATACGATGTCGTCATCATTGGCAGCAGAGGGCTCAACACCCTTCAGGAAATGGTTCTTGGCAGCGTCAGCCACAAAGTTGCCAAACGCGTCGACTGCCCAGTTTTAATTGTAAAGTAGGTACGCTGCACGATGCGGCAGCGGCAATATTAAACCACCACTGACATATCAGTGGTGGTGATTTATTTTAGTATTTAAATGGAGGAGGTAGAGGGATTCGAACCCCCGCGCGGTTTGACCCGCCTGTCGGTTTTCAAGACCGATCCCTTCAGCCAGACTTGGGTATACCTCCGTGCAACGTTTAATAATATACAACATTTTAAAGGACTTGTCAACGCATTGGGGAAAATTTTTCGGATTAAGGATTTCTTTAGTGTTTGATGTTCTGCTCACTAGCTCGTTATGTGCGATTGTGGGGCAGATATGCGCGCTCGTTCTTAGATTTGCACATTCATGAGCATATATGCACATTCGTTTCTGGATTTGCACATTCACGAGCATATATGCACATTCGTTCCCGGATTTGCACATTCACGGGCAGATATGCACATTCGTTTCCGGATTTGCACATTCACGGGCAGATATGCACATTCGTTCCTGGATTTGCACATTCACGGGCAGATATGCACATTCGTTCCTGGATTTGCACATTCACGGGTGAATATGCGCGCACTTAAAAAAAGGCTGGAAGCAACTGCTTCCAGCCTTTTTTTATTTAATAACTGTCTTGCCGCCCATGTAGGGCTGTAGGACTTCTGGTACGAGAACGCTGCCGTCTTCCTGCTGGTAATTTTCCAGAATAGCAGCAACGGTTCTTCCGATTGCAAGGCCTGAGCCGTTTAAGGTATGCACGTATTCAGGTTTGCCTTTTGGTCCGCGGCGGAAGCGGACACCTGCCCGGCGCGCCTGGAAGTCTTCAAAGTTTGAGCAAGAAGAAATCTCCCGATATTGATTCTGGGCGGGTATCCATACTTCAATGTCGTACTTTTTCGCAGCTGTAAAGCCAAGGTCACCTGTACACATGCTCATGACCCGGTAAGGCAGTTTCAATAACTGGAGAACCCGTTCGGCATTTTGAGTCAGTGTTTCCAATGCTTCATAAGATTCTTCAGGCTTGGCAAAGTGAACGAGTTCGACTTTGTTAAACTGATGCTGACGAATAAGCCCGCGGGTGTCACGTCCGGCAGAACCTGCTTCAGAGCGGAAGCAGCCGCTGAAGGCGACATATTTCTTGGGCAAATCGTCTTCCTGCAAAATTTCATCCCGGTGATAGTTCGTGACAGGGACTTCGGCCGTGGGAATGAGGAAGAAATCATCGTCTTCAAGCTTAAACACATCTTCAGCGAACTTCGGCAGCTGGCCAGTTCCAGTCAGGCTATCACGATTGACAATGTACGGGGGCAGCATTTCTTGATACCCGTGTTCATCTGCATGCAGATCCATCATAAAACTCATGAGTGCACGTTCCAGACGAGCTCCGAGACCGGTATAAAAGACAAACCGGCTACCGGTTACTTTTGCTGCACGTTCAAAATCAAGGATCCCAAGCTGTGTTGCGATATCCCAATGGGGCTGTGCTTCATAGGTGAACTCAGGCTGCTCTCCCCATGTGCGCACTTCAACATTATCGCCCTCATCTTCACCTACTGGAACACTTTCATGAGGGATGTTTGGAATCGACAGCATAATATGGGAAAGCTGGTCCTCAATGGTTTTCAGCTTGTCATCAAATTCAGCAATCTGGTCACCAACTTCACGCATTTCCTTTATAATGTGGTCAGCATCTTCACCTTCTTTTTTCAGTTTTGGAATTTGTTTAGATGCTTCATTGCGCTTGGCTTTCAATTGTTCCACCTGTGCAATGAGACTGCGACGATGTTCGTCAAGTTCCCCAAACCGCTCCAGTTCCGACAAATCTTCCCCCCGATGATTCAACCGGGCTTTCACATCTTCAAAATGTGTCCGCAAATATTTCATATCCAGCATATTCATACCTCCATAACATATTAATAATCGTAAACCTAAAAATATAAAAACTCCCGCCCCTAAATAAAATTAGGGACGGGAGTTGTATACCCGCGTTGCCACCCTTATTGAAAAGACTTATGTCTTTTCCGGCTCATGGCGTTAACGGTGCCGCTCCGGATCTGCTTACAAATGGAACACCCATCTTCTGCAGATCAGCTCAAGGATGGATTCGCAATGTTTTTTCACCAGCTTTCACCACCCGCTGGCTCTCTATAGAAAAAACCACTGCTACTGTTTCCTGTCTTTGCTGTTGCTATTAGTATGCCCAATAATAGAACAAAATAAAAATTTATGCAATCGATAACCCTTGATAAGCTTGAATTAAGTAGATTTTGACGATCATAACCATTAAAATATTCTTGCTATTTTATACGTTTTGTTATATATTTGTAACTAGATTGCTCCTTTTGGCAATCATTCAAACATATTATAGGGGGTATTAAAACTATGAAGTCGAGAAAGCTGCTTTGGCTTGTGTCACTACTATTCGCACTCGCCTTTGTACTCGCTGCTTGTGCGGGAGACGGTGAACCAGAAAATACCAACTCCAACAACAATGGCGATAATGGATCCGCTGAAGACAACGGGGATTCAAATGATTCAGGCGGTTCCGGAAGCGGAGATATTGTCATCGCCATGGGATCTGACGCCGTATCCTTATCCACTCAAGGTTCTAACGACGTTCCTTCAAGTAACGTAGGAGAAAACCTTTATGAAACCTTGACGGTACTTGATGAAAATCAAGAAGTACAACCAGGTCTTGCTGAGTGGGAAGAAGTAGACGAAACCACATGGGACTTCCACATTAAGGAAGGCGTTAAATTCCATGATGGGAATGAATTGGACGCAGAAGCAGTCAAAGTTAACTTTGATCGTCTCGTTGATGAAGAAGTTGCGTCCCCGCGTGCATTCTTACTAGAAGCAGCGGAGAGCTGGGAAGTAGTAGATGATTATACTTTCCGTATTAATTTGCAATACCCTTACGCACCGCTCCTGGCCAACCTGGCTCACAGCGGTACAGCGATCATGAGTCCTGACACGATTGAAAAAGATTATGAACAAATGGAAGAAGGCGGCGACCCAGACGCCTATATTAACCAGAATCCTGCTGGAACTGGTCCATTCAAACTAAAAGAATGGGTTCCCGGCGATAAAATCGTTCTGGAAAACTTCGACGAATATTGGGGCGACGAAGCTAAATTAGATACCATCACTTTCAAAGTGGTATCAGAGCAAAGCTCACGTATTGCAGAACTTGAAACAGGTTCTTCCCACATCGTGGATGCAATTGGACCTAACAATATTTCCCGGGTTGAAGGGGCAGAAGGGGTTCATGTTGTTCAAGAACCAAGTGTTTCACTTTCATACGTTGGATTTAACGTACAGAAAGAACCATTTGATGATGTAAAAGTCCGTCAAGCCATTTCAATGGCCATTGATAAAGACGAAATCATCGAGGGTGTATATAATGGCGTTGGTATTCCAGCCATCGGTCCATTGGCACCACCGGTATTCGGATATAATGAAGATGTTGAAGGGCTCGATTACAACATCGAGCAAGCAAAAGAATTGCTTGCAGAGGCAGGCTATGAAGATGGATTTGAAACAACCATCTGGACGAACGACAACGAACAGCGTGTTGACACGGCCATTGCCGTTCAGTCTCAGCTGAAAGAAATTGGTATAGACGTAGAGATTGAAGAGCTTGAGTGGGGTGCATATCTTGAAAGAACGGCTAACGGTGAGCATGACATGTTCATTCTTGGCTGGTCAACGGTAACTGCTGACGCAGACTACGGCATGTATCCATTGTTCCACTCATCAGCAGTTGGTGACCCTGGAAACCGCTCATTCCTGAAGAACGATGAAATCGACGAAATTCTCGATGAAGCCCGTAAAGAAACTGACCCACAAGAGCGTCAGGCACTCTATACAGAGGCTCAGGAAATGCTTGTTGAGCTCGCACCTATGCTGTACATCCATCACCAGGAGTACTTGCTCGGTGTGAACGACTCAGTTAAAGATTTCACCATCGATCCTCAAGGTATTTACCAGTTGAAGGATGCGTATATCGAGGAGTAAGTTTAAATTCCAAAGCTTTAATATTAAAAACAACCCACGGGCCTATGATGGCCCTGGGTTGTCTTTTGTTATAGCTTAGTCATATAATAGAATAAAAACAATCAGGGGTAAGGATTATGTCACTAATAGGGGTTATCATACTTGCGTCGATTGCCGTGATTTTATTGGTCGTTGGATTTGTAATCAAGAAAAAGTGGTTGAAACTATTTGCACTTATTTTATTTTCCATTTCCATATGGCAATTCGGCAGTTATTTAATTCAGCATGTCATAGACAGATAGAGCAACAGATACTTTTTGCGTTCTCTTCATTTGAAGAGGGCGTTTTTGTTTTGGAAGGTACATATGTAAAAAAACGGCCTGTACATGTATTTACAGTACAGACCGTTTTTTTAGTATTGGCTTGATCATTTAACCGTCTTTTTTGTTTCTTCCACACTGACATTTGGCGGATTGCCTTCATAGATCCGTTCGATGTGATGACAGGCAGCTTTGTGGCCTTCTTTCATCATCGACAGGTTCCTCAGCTGTGGTTCTTCTGTTTTACAGATGTCTGTTGCAAATGGACACCGTGTATGGAAACGGCAGCCTTTTGGCGGATCAATCGGTGAAGGGACGTCGCCTTTCAGGATGATCCGGTCTTTCTTCCGTTCAGGATCCGGTGCCGGGATTGCCGACAGCAGAGCCTTCGTATATGGGTGCTGTGGATTGTCAAATAGAGATTTTTTATCCGCTATTTCCACTACTTTGCCAAGATACATAACGATAATGCGATCAGAGATGTGGCGAACCACACCAAGATCGTGTGCGATAAACAAAAAGGTCAAGTTAAACTGTCGTTGCAGCTTCTTCAACAGATTCAATACCTGAGCCTGTACTGACACATCAAGTGCGGATACAGCTTCATCGCATATAATCAGTTTCGGATTGACTGAAAGGGCACGGGCGATTCCAATACGCTGTCTCTGCCCCCAGAGAACTCATGGGGATAGCGATCCAACTGCTCAGCATTCAATCCGACTGTTTCAAGTAATTCTACAGCTCTGTCATGCCGTTCCTTTTTAGGAATAACATTCTGAATGGCCATGGCTTCAGTCAGGATTTTTTCTACCGTTTGTCTTGGGTTTAGTGAAGCAAACGGATCCTGGAAAATAACCTGCAGATCTTTACGGCGTTGGCGCATTTGACCTTTACTCAATGACAACAGATCTTCTCCGTCAAATTCAACTGCACCGGAAGTGGGCTCATCTAGGCGAAGAATCGCTCTTCCAGTGGTTGATTTACCGCACCCGGATTCGCCTACAACGCTTAGTGTCTCCCCCTCAAATATTTCAAAGGAGATATCATCCACGGCTTTGACGTGATTGACTGTGCGGCCCAGGAATCCCCCTTTAATGGGAAAGTATTGCTTTAGATGATCAACTTTAAGTAGTTGTTTTTTCGTCAAGGACATTCACCTCCGGATCGCCATCCCAGCGTTCGTTGTAAATCCAGCAGCGGACTTTACTTTCACCGCCGACACTATCAAGCGACGGCATTTCTTCTTTGCACAGTTCAGTTGCAAATGGACAACGTGGTGCAAAGTGGCAGCCTTTAGGCATGTTTTTCGGACTTGGAACACTGCCTTTGATCGGTTCCAGATCTTCTACGTCAATATCATGACGCGGAATGGAATTCAACAAGCCCACTGTATAAGGGTGCTTCGGGCTTTTAAACAATGAATAGATGTCTTGATACTCGACCACTTTACCGCCATACATAACAGCAACATAGTCACATGTTTCAGCTACAACGCCGAGATCGTGTGTGATCATGATGACTGACATGCCCATGTCTTTCTGCAGATCATTGATTAATTCAAGAATCTGGGCCTGGATTGTCACGTCAAGGGCGGTTGTTGGCTCATCGGCAATCAGCAGATCCGGTTTGCATGCAAGTGCCATGGCAATCATGACACGCTGACGCATACCGCCGGACAGCTCATGAGGATACTGTTTGATCCGTGCTTCAGGTGAAGGGATTCCGACAAGCTTGAGCAATTCAACTGCGCGTTTGTTGCCATTTTCTTTCCCAAGACCTTCGTGAACCTTCAGTGTCTCCCGAATCTGCTGTCCAACCGTATAAACAGGATTCAGAGATGTCATAGGTTCCTGGAAGATCATTGAGATTTCATTACCGCGTATATGCTGAATGCCTTTTGTATTTAATTTGGTTAAATCATTTCCTTTAAAGTTAATTTCCCCATCTACAATTTTGCCTTTGGAGTCGATCAGCTGCAAAATGGACAGTGCTGTAATACTCTTGCCGGATCCAGACTCACCGACAATACCGAGCGTCTTACCTTTTGGCAGTTTAAAAGACACGCCGTCAACAGCTTTGATCTCGCCATCGTCATCAAAGAATGAGGTCTTTAAACCTTTTACGTCCAAGATGATATCTTCATTCATAGTCTCTCACCTCTATCTAATTTCCGGATCGGCTTACTCCAGATCAATTCGTTTATTCAGGAATTTATAAGAAATATCAACGAGCATGTTTACGAATACGAACACAACTGCAATGACCAGAACTGCCGCCTGCACGACCGGAAAGTCTCGGGCCAGTATGCGGTCAATAATCAGTTTACCCATACCATTAATAGCAAAGACCGACTCAGTCAGAACAGCACCAGCCAGCAAGCTTCCAAACTGCAGACCAACAACCGTCACAACCGGAATCAGCGCATTTTTTAACGCGTGGCGGTAGATGACCAGACGTTCCTGCAATCCTTTTGCACGAGCTGTACGGATATAATCCTGTGAAATCACGTCAAGCATACTTGAACGGGTCATTCTGGCAATAACAGCGGCTCCCATTGTCCCGAGTGTAATAACCGGGAGGAAAATTTGACTGACTGACCCCCAGCCTGTTGCCGGTACCCAGCCGAGATTAATGGCAAACCATTGCATCAGCATGAGTCCGAGCCAGAAGTTCGGCATGGAAAGACCGAATAAGGCGACTAGCATGATCGCCACATCTGAAAATGAATACTGTCTGACTGCCGAAATTATTCCGGCGATCAATCCTATAAATATACTAAATGCCGTACTGTAAACGGCCAGCTCAAATGTAACCCAGAATTTAGGCCAGAGCTCCGTCGTAACCGGTAGGCTTGTACGCCAGGAGTTTCCAAAATCCAGCGTTACAGCGTCTTTCAGGAAACTGAAATATTGTACAGGGATTGGATCGTTCAATCCAAGCCTCTCTTCAATTTGTTGAACGGTCTCCTTAGGTGCACTTTCTCCAGCAATGATGTGGGCGGGATTGCCCGGAGTCAGGTGCATCAAAGAGAATACGAGTATGGTAACCCCCAGTAGTACGGGAATTAACTGCAACAGTCGACGTACGATAAATTGAAACATATGTGCACCCTCTTCCTAGTTTTTCATTTTTGGATCCAATGCATCTCTTAAACCATCACCAAATACGTTAAATGCCAGAACAAGCAACATAATGACAAGACCAGGATACAATGCAATATGGCCTGCATTGTAAATAAAGTCGCGCCCGTCACTTAACAGTGCACCCAGTTCAGGGTTTGGCGGCTGAACCCCCATACCGAGAAAGGATAGTCCGCTTGCCGACAAAATAGCACTGGCAATAAATAAACTGGCTTGTACAATAATTGGTGATAAAATATTTGGCAAAATATGTTTAAAAATAATGCGAATATCAGATGCACCCAGTGCTCGCATGGCATCTATATATTCCAGATTTCTTGTTGCAAGAGTGGATCCCCTTACAATACGGGCAAAAGTCGGCACCGCAAAGATGGAAACAGCAATGATAACGTTTCCTTCAGAAGCCCCTAGAATACTGATCAGGGCAAGAGCGAGCAGGATACCAGGAAAAGCAAGCAAAATATCCATCAGACGCATGATTATGGCGTCAACTTTGCGGCCGTAATAGCCTGAAACGATTCCAATTAATATACCTGCCAAACCCCCGAAAAAGGTCGAAATCACACCAATTTTCATGGTAATGCCCAGTCCATGGATAATACGGGTAAACATATCCCGTCCGTGATGATCCGTTCCAAACCAATGTTCAGCGGAAGGACCTTGTAATTTAACCGAGTAATCCGTTGTATCTGGATCAAAAGTTGTTAAATAGGGTCCAAAAATTGCGACGAGAATCAGAAAAATAATCAGATAGCCGCCAACAAGGGCACTTTTATTCTTCCGCAACTTCCTGTAGAAATCTTTAAGTGAACGTTTTAAAGGACTATCTTTCTTTTTCTTAGGTTGATTGTCTTGCTGTACCGCAAGTTCTTCGTTCATGTTGTTCCCCCCTACCACTATAAATAATATAAAGAATCCGAATACTTTATGTGAACGGATACTTTTATAACCATATGAATACATATTACAATTAAAGCAAGCTTATTGCAATAATGGTTTAATGGATTGCGAGATTTAAAATTATGGAAATTTGTTATAAAAAAAGGAAATTGTCCTGCCGAATGAGCAGGACAATTGATATTTTTTGTCTAAAACCAGCCTTTAACTGTCGAATACAGACCGCTGAAAAAGTCACCTATGGAGCCAAGCATAAGCATGAACCAGTTCGACTTCTCAACAGTTTCCTGTGCCACAAGCGGAACAGTCATTGTATCATTTTCAGGGAGCACATTACCGAGGCTTTCACCATTATAAACAAGTTCAGCCGTTCCAATCTCTTGACCTTTTTTCAGTGGAGCAGTCAGCTCACCGTCGTCATTTAATAGTTTCTTATCAAATTGATAGGAGACTGTATAATTTTCTTTGTCACCTTTTTGGATGGGCAGGGGCATAAAATCCTCACCAGTGCCAATCTTCACAGTGTCTTCCTTACCTTTTGCCACAGGGGCTGATTTCTGGTCCTCCAGCTGGTAGCCTGCAGCAATAACTTCTTCCATCTTGAAATTGTTATAGCCGTAATCAAGCAGTTCTTTCGTATCAACGAATCGCTGTTCTTTCGTATCAGCGTTCATAACAACGGAAATGAGACGTCTTCCGTCCCGAAGCGCTGTCCCGGCAAAACAATTCCCAGCTTGTTCTGTAAAGCCCGTCTTGAGGCCATCGATCCCTTTATAGTTAAATTGTTTGAAGTTGACTGAATCATGGTCAAGCATCCAGTTCCAGTTGATCATCAGCTGCCCGTCAAATTTCTTTTCAGGCACACTGGATACGTCAAGTGCTTCCGGATAGTCTGTGATGAGACGATGGGCCAGCAAAGCTGTCGACATTGGAGACATAAGATTCATGTCATCTGCTTGGGTGCCTTCTGGATAGTGATCACCAAGATGGGCGTTATTTAATCCCGTCGCATTGACAAATTTATACTTATCCATTCCCATCTCTTCTGCTTTGGCATTCATCATTCTAACAAATTCACCTTCTGAACCGGCAATCAGTTCAGCAAGTGCAATCGTTGTCGCGTTATCAGAATAAATCGCCATGGCATCATATAAGTCGCGGACGGTGTAATCCACATTCTGTCTTAGCCCTATTCCGGAAAAGTTACTGTTGGCAGAAATACTGTAAGGGTAATCGCTAATTTGGGTTGTTGTGTCCCAATTAATCCCGTTTCCTTCTGTTTCAACAGCTTCCCAGACGAGGTATTCTGTCATCATCTTTGTCATACTGGCAGCCGGGAGAGCGTCATCGGGATGCTTGCCATACAAGACTTTTCCTGATTCTGCATCAACCAATATGGCAGCTTGTGATTGTATATCTACCTGCTCAGCCGCTTTTGTAACAGCTGGCTGCAAAATTACACTTCCCACCAACACCAACATTGCGATCATACGCAATGAAAAAATCATCTTCTTCACTTTCTCTACCTCCACCTTAAGTATACCTCTCTATGACAGCTCGAAGAACCTTAACCATCTCGTCTATTTTACCATATCAATTTCACGAAACATAGATGGTAAAAGCAAGTTTCAATAATTGGTAAATATATACCATTTAAGCTGAGCCCATATAACCCTTCCCAGAAGGAGACATTGCTTTTTAAATCGTGACCACTGACGAATAATTGACACAAACTCCGAACGAATGAAAACTTGACTTATACTCAAGATGAGAGAACTGTGATTTGCGCTCCGTGAAGTCGCTTTCCGCGGGCACGGCCTCAGCCTCCTCGCTCGCAAAAACCGCTCACTGTGGGGTCTTCGGACTCGTGCTGTTCCCGCAGGAGTCGACTTCCCTCCGCTCCAATCACTCTATTGTATTAAGTGGTTTGGAAGGTTTTAATCACAAAAGAGTTAGAGAGTTATTCTCTCTAACCTAGCTCGGGGGAAACACGGAGACTCCTGTGGGATGCAAAGCCTCGGTGAGACCCCGGAGGTCGTCAGACCGAGGAGGCTCAGCAGCGCCCGCGGAAAGCGCAGTGTTTCCCCCGAGCGGCTGCATGAGGCAGTCATAAGTTAGTTCGCAGTCTACGGATACTGTGATGTGTCAGAAGCCTGGATTGTATATAAAATCCCCCTCATACGATTCTCGTATGAGGGGGGTGGGTTTTACATGGAATAGTTTGGTGCTTCTTTTGTAATTTGAACGTCGTGCGGATGGCTTTCTCTTAAGCCTGCGTTGGTGATGCGGATGAAACGGGCGTCTTTCCGCAATGCGTCAACGGTGGCTGTACCGCAGTAACCCATGCCGGCACGCAAGCCGCCAAGCAATTGGTGAACAGTGTCAGCGACTGGGCCTTTGTAGGCTGTCCGTCCTTCAATGCCTTCTGGAACAAGCTTTTTCGTTTCATTTGCATCTTGGAAGTACCTGTCTTTAGAGCCGGCTTCCATAGCGCCGACAGAGCCCATCCCGCGATAGACTTTATACTGACGGCCTTGATAGATTTCAGTGTCGCCAGGGCTTTCCGCGACACCGGCCAACAAGCTGCCGAGCATGACAGCATGTGCGCCTGCTGCGAGAGCTTTGACGATATCACCGGAATATTTTATGCCGCCATCAGCGATTACAGGCACATCATATTCTGCTGCAGCCCGTGCACAATCGTATACGGCTGTAATTTGCGGAACACCAACACCGGCGACTACACGGGTTGTACAAATAGAACCCGGACCAATTCCGACTTTGACAATCGTCGCGCCTGCTTGAATCAACGCTTTTGTAGCTTCAGCGGTCGCGACATTACCTGCCATAATATCCAGTTCAGGCCAGCGTTCAGCAACACGTTTTACCTGCTCAATGACACCAGCAGAATGACCATGAGCTGTGTCAATCACGATGATATCGACACCGGCTTCTACGAGCTTTTCGATCCGCGCAAATGCATCACCTGTGACTCCGACAGCCGCAGCGACAATCAAACGTCCTTGTTCATCTTTAGCGGCATTCGGGAATTCAATGACTTTCTCAATGTCCTTAATCGTGATGAGACCTTTTAAGATCTGGTTGTCATCAACAAGGGGCAGTTTCTCAATTTTATGCTGCTGAAGCAATTTCTCTGCTTCTTTCAATGTTGTTCCGACAGGCGCTGTGATCAGATTTTCTTTCGTCATCACTTCTGAAGTGGCCATTGAATAATCTTCAATAAACTTGAGATCCCGATTGGTCAGAATGCCAACAAGCTTCTGTTCGTCAATGTTGTTAACAATTGGAACCCCGGAAATTCTGAACTTGCTCATAAGATGCTCAGCATCATACACCTGATGTTCAGGGGTCAGGAAGAATGGATTTGTGATAACACCGCTTTCTGATCGTTTTACCCGGTCGACATTCTCAGCCTGTTCTTCAATCGACATATTTTTATGGATGACACCGAAACCGCCTTGACGTGCCATCGCGATCGCCATTTCAGCCTCAGTAACCGTGTCCATGCCCGCACTGATAATTGGTGCGCGCAATTTAATTCTGGAAGTCAGTTCTGTACCGACATCAACTGCATTCGGAAGCACATTCGACTCATCCGGCACAAGCAGAACGTCATCAAACGTCAGTCCTTCTTTAGCAAACTTATCCTCTCGCATAAATGAATCCTCCTCCATCTATTGATGAATACTAACCAGTGTATATGGGTGAAACTAAATTCTAATCGATTTACCTATTAGTCTCTGCATGTCAGCGCAATAAAACACGCCATTTCCCGTGGTTGTTGCGACTGAAATCAGAGTGACTGTATATCTATTGTACATTAGAATACGCCATCAAATGAGCTTTTTCAACAGCAAATATTTGCATTGAAAAAGAAAATACATTCTAAATTTTTAATGAAAAGAGGGTCTTAAAATGAACTACGACCATGTGCCTTCATTTCTTACATATTTGCAGTCCCAGGCATCGAGCCGTGAATTCTTGCATCACTGCTATAAACGTATGGCAGAGCCTGACGCAGAGATGAAAAGTTACGAAAATGCTTCCGTCTTTATGGCATATCTTGAACATGGCTTAATTTTTTATAAACAGGGGAAAGCAGCCGATGCCAGGATTAAGCCACTCTTATACTTTTACGGTATGGTCCATTTAGTCAAGGCCTGTATTCTCGCTCAACGCCCGGATTACCCTGAATCTACGGCACATCTGGCGCACGGCGTCTCGGCACGCAAAAGGAAAAAGAAAAATTATAGCTTTTTGGAGGATGAAGTAAAAGTGCAGCATAGAGGCCTATTGCCGTATATGAGTAAACACCTTTTCGACATGGACACGCTGCCTTTTTCAAAAATCAGCATGAACCACCTGTTACAAATGATTCCGGAACTGAGTCCGTTTTATGCATGGCAAGGTCGAAAAACATTAGTAAAGGTAGGGAAGATGGGGGACAGGTTCTTGTATTTTCCCGAAACACTGCTTGACGACTATCATCTGACAGAGCGCGCTTTCTTTGCCAAAATAAAAACAGAACTGCCCCTTCTCAAAACCTTTGAGAAAATAGACAGTTCCTATCAGGTGGAGTTATTCCAGCCATTTAACACTGAAACGGGCGCTTTTTTCATCAATCAGACTGACGGAGGAATCTTCTTCCCGACAACTCGTCAAAATACCTTGGCTATGCCAGAAGTGGTCATTCATTATCTGGTTCTTTATAACCTCAGCATGCTGTCCCGCTATGAACCAGGGTGGTGGGGGGAGGTTCTGAGTTTGAAACCCGATATGGATGACGCTTTTATAAAAAGGTTTCTCGATACAACCGCTGATAAAATGCCTTATGTACTTGGTTTGTATTTGCAGAATTTGTATAAGACAGATGAGAGTTAGTCCCCGTTTAACCGAGAATATCATGGATATGAAGCTGTGTTTCATCTTTTAAAGCGATAAACGTATCATCATCTTCCATTCGCACCATTGGCTTTGTCGGGTGCTGACTGTCAATAAAGACAATTTCTGCTGTACGGTTGTTGCTCAAGATCACTTGTGTTCCGACGGTCACATTGAACAGACTGCTGGTGAATGCTTGGATCACAGACGGATCCAGGTTGTTAAACTGTTCCCGCTGGAGCAATTCGATTACTTTGAAGGGAGACGTTTTCTCACGATATAACCGCTCACATGTCATGGCATGGTACAAATCACAAACAGCTATAATTCGGGCATACATATGCACCTTTCCACCTGAAAGACCGAGTGGGTAGCCGCTCCCATCCTGACGTTCATGATGCTGGAGGACACCAAGCTTTACTCCGTGAGACAATGTCGGAAGCTTTTCCACCATGTAATACCCTTGAGTGGTATGGGTTTTAACGCTTGCAAATTCTTCAGTGTTAAGTTTGGTGTTTTTTTTAAGGATGGCAGGGGAAATTTTGGCCATACCGCTGTCAGCCAGTAAACCTGCCAGACCAATTTGCAGCCATTCACCATGGGAATAGCCCATTTTACGTCCCAGATAAGAGGCCAGGACACCGACAGCGACCGAATGATGATACAGATATGTGTCTCTAGCAGCAAAATGATGCAGGGCATATACCGCATGATTCACATCTTCTATCCGCTCGATCAATGGCAAGAACAACTTACGAAGAGCAGGGAGGTCGATGGGCAACTGGTTTTGCCATTTTTTGAAGTGTTTCATATAACCGGATACAACCACCTGATAATGTGCCTCAAAAGGCATGTCCGCTGCAGAGGCACCAGTGACTGCTGTTTGTTTCACTGGCTCCTTGGGCTGTGTTACTTGCTGAGAGTCTTCTTGTACGGCTCTTCCTTGTATATTTTTACCTTGGACAATAGAAACCGCTTCCACTTGAAACATATGTAAAATCCGGACGTGCTCATCTGTCAAAACTGTATTTTTCCGCACAATTGGTTTTCCTGACTTTCCAAAAACATCTTCCTGAAGTACCAAACCCGACTTGATCTGACCAACCTTTACCCGCATACATATTCCCCCTTGAACACTTAACCTTGATAAAAAAATTGGGCGACGGTGGGTGGTTTGGTGTCGCCCAATGGATGTTTTATGCTTTATTCTGTGTCGCTATCTTGTTCATCTTGTGACGTCTCATCTGAAGGCTGTTGGTCTTCATTAGGCGTTTCTTCCACTGAATCATTCTCAGCATCTTCCTCATCTTCCTGAACGATTGCAATGGTCGCAACGGCTTCATCATCCTGCAGGCGAATGAGACGCACGCCCTGGGTGTTCCGTCCTGTTTGCGATATGTCTTCTACAGGAGTTCTGATTAAAACGCCGGCAATGGTGATCAGCATAATATCTTCTGTGCCCGTTACCGTCTTGACGGCTGCCACACGGCCCGTGTCTTCATTTAAACGGCAGGTGAAGATCCCTTTACCACCACGGCGGGTCTTACGGTATTGGTCTTCAGGTGTCCGTTTGCCAATGCCTTTTTCGGTGACATGAAGAATCTGATCATTCGGTTCAATAATTTCCATTGAGACCACGACATCATCATCTCTGAGGGAGATACCTCTGACACCTGCAGCAGTTCTGCCCATCGAACGGATTTCTTCTTCGTTAAACCGAATGACATATCCGTCGCCTGTGCCAATCAGTATATCCTTCGTGCCATCTGTTTTTCTCACAGAAATCAATTCATCATCTTCACGGAGGCCCAGTGCAATCAAGCCGCTTTTTCGAATATTGGCGAACTGTGATAATGTCGTACGTTTTGACACGCCATGTTTTGTCGTGAAAAAGAGGAAAAGATCATCAGAGAATTCTTTAACAGATATGACCGCATTGACCCATTCCTCTTTTTCAATCTGAAGCAGATTGATCAAAGGAATGCCTTTCGCTGTCCGGCTGTACTCAGGCACTTCATACCCTTTAGCCCGGTAGACTTTACCTTTATTCGTAAAGAACAGAACAGTGTCATGGGTTGATGTCGATACCAGGTGTTCAACAAAGTCATCCTCGTTGGTCCCCATGCCTTGAATGCCGCGTCCTCCGCGCTTTTGTGTGCGATAGGTGGAAGACGGAAGACGTTTAATATAGCCTTGGTGGGTAAGGGTGATGACAATGTTTTCTTCTGGAATGAGATCCTCATCCTCGAAGAAGTCCGTGCCGCCGGTCAGAATTTCAGTTCGACGGCCGTCATCGAACCGTTCTTTGATTTCAGTCAGTTCCTCACGAATGATTTCGAGAACTTTTTCTTCGTCAGCCAAAATGGCCTTCAACTCACTGATTAATTCAAGCAGCTCATTGTATTCATTTTCGATCTTCTCCCGTTCAAGACCTGTCAGACGCTGCAGACGCATATCCAAAATCGCCTGGGCTTGCTTTTCCGAGAGATTAAAGTTATTCATAAGGCCTTCGCGTGCAATATCAGTCGTCTTAGAACCGCGGATTAAGGCTATAATCTGGTCAATATGATCAAGGGCGATTCTGAGTCCTTCCAAGATATGAGCCCGTGCTTCAGCTTTTCGCAATTCAAAAGCTGTACGGCGCTTAATAATCACAACCTGATGGTTTAAATAGTGTTCAAGACACTGTTTCAGCGTCAGAACTTTCGGCTGCCCATCCACAAGGGCGAGCATGTTAATCCCAAATGACGTCTGGAGTGCTGTATATTTGTACAAATTGTTCAATACAACGTTGGCATTCACATCACGCCGCAACTCGATCACAACACGCATCCCGTTACGATCTGATTCATCTCTGAGATCTGTTATGCCATCAATCCGTTTATCACGAACCAGTTCTGCAATCTTTTCCACAAGTTTGGCTTTGTTCACCTGGTAGGGCAGTTCAGTGACCAGAATTGTCGCTTTCCCATTTGGATGCTCTTCAATGTCCGCTTTAGCACGAATGGTGATCGAGCCTTTTCCAGTTTCATATGCCTTTCGAATGCCGCTGCGTCCTAAGATGTCACCGGCTGTCGGGAAGTCAGGACCTTGAATATATTCATCCATTAATTCTTCAATGGTGATATCAGGATCATGACTTAAGGCCAGAACAGCATCAATTGTTTCTCCAAGGTTATGTGGCGGAATATTGGTGGCCATTCCGACTGCAATCCCTGATGCTCCATTGACAAGCAAGTTTGGGAAACGGGCAGGGAAGACGACTGGTTCACGTTCTGTCCCGTCATAGTTATCTGCATAATCAATCGTATCTTTGTTGATATCACGGAGCATCTCCATAGAAATCTTGGACATGCGGGCTTCTGTGTAACGCATGGCCGCTGCAGCATCCCCGTCAACAGATCCGAAGTTGCCGTGTCCATCGACAAGCATATTCCGGTAACTGAAATCCTGTGCCATACGTACCATTGCTTCATACACAGCAGAGTCACCATGCGGGTGGTACTTACCGATGACCTCACCGACGATTCTCGCACTTTTCTTATAAGCTTTATCAGCATGCATGCCGAGGTCGTTCATGGCGTAAAGAATTCTTCTATGGACCGGTTTCATACCGTCCCGCACATCCGGAAGCGCACGTGAGACGATAACACTCATCGCGTAATCCAGGAAAGACGTGCGCATTTCCTGGCTGATATTAATTTCTCTTACATTGGGGCGTTGTTGATCCGCCATTTCATTACCTCCCTGAAAAATCCTGGCTCAAGGCCAATTCCGTCCTAAATTTAAAGCAAAACTGTCTGTGCCTGATTACACATCAAGATTTTGAACATACCGGGCGTTATCCTGGATAAAGTTACGACGCGGTTCCACTTTATCTCCCATCAGTATGTCAAACACCTGATCCGCATCAATGGCATCCTTCAGTTCCACTTGAAGGAGGGTGCGTGATTCAGGATTCATGGTCGTTTCCCACAGCTGGGTGGCGTTCATTTCACCAAGACCTTTGTAGCGCTGAATACCTGGTTTCGGCTGCGGTGATAAACCGGCGAGAATCTCATCCATTTCCTCGTCATTATACGCATAATGGATCGCCTTGCCCTGCTGAACCTTATACAACGGTGGCTGAGCAATGTAAATATAACCATATTCAATCAATGGCCGCATGTACCGGTAGAAGAAGGTCAGCAGCAGTGTACGGATATGGGCCCCGTCAACATCGGCATCTGTCATGATGACGACTTTATGGTAGCGTGCTTTAGTTATGTCAAAGTCCTCAGCAATGCCTGTGCCAAGCGCTGTAATCATCATTCTGACTTCGTTATTGGACAGAATTTTATCCAAACGTGCTTTTTCTACGTTAAGAATTTTACCTCTAAGGGGCAAAATCGCCTGAAAATGTCGGTCACGACCCTGTTTAGCACTTCCGCCGGCAGAGTCCCCTCAACAATGTACAATTCACTAATGGAAGCATCTCTTGAAGAACAGTCAGACAGCTTACCAGGCAGATTGGAAATTTCCAGTGCCCCTTTACGACGTGTAAGTTCGCGTGCTTTTTTGGCTGCCAGACGCGCCCGTGAAGCCATAAGACCTTTTTCTACAATGATCTTGGCAGTGGAAGGATTCTCATATAAAAACTTGGAGAATGTTTCACTGAACACACTGTCTGTTACAGTGCGCACCTCACTGTTGCCAAGTTTTGTCTTTGTCTGTCCCTCAAACTGCGGATCCTCGTGCTTGATGGAGACAATAGCTGTCATGCCTTCACGCACATCGTCACCCGAAAGATTCGGATCTGATTCACGGAATAGGTTATTTTTCCGGGCATAGTCATTGATCACTCGAGTCAGACCAGTTCTGAAGCCGACTTCATGTGTGCCGCCTTCATAGGTGTGGATATTGTTGGCAAATGAGTATAAATTGCTCGCAAAGCCATCGTTATACTGGATGGCAACTTCCACAGCAATATCATCTTCTTCGCCTTCTGCATAAAACGGTTCATGCAGCACTTCTTTGGTCCGGTTGATATACTCTACATATGAGCTGATCCCACCTTCGTAATAGTAGCTGACAGGCTCAGAATCATCCCGTTTGTCTTCTACAGTGATGGTGATCTTTTTATTAAGAAAAGCCAGTTCACGCAAGCGCTGTGTCAAAATCTCCATATCAAATACAGTCACTTCAGTGAAAATCTCCGGATCTGGCTTAAAACGGGTGACGGTTCCAGTGTGGTCTGTTTCGCCAACTACTTCCAGTTCGCCCTGTGGAACGCCTTTCTCAAAACCGAGATAGTGAATTTTCCCATCTCTGTGTACATGCACATCCAAATGTGACGACAAAGCATTTACAACGGACGCCCCTACGCCATGCAAGCCGCCAGATACTTTATATCCGCCACCGCCGAATTTACCGCCTGCGTGCAAGACGGTCAGAATAACTTCCACAGCCGGTCGACCGGTTTTTTTCTGTATGCCGACCGGAATTCCGCGACCATTATCGACAACAGTGATACTATTGTCTTTCTCAACGATCACTTGAATATGGTCACAATAACCAGCCAAAGCTTCGTCAATGCTGTTATCGACAATTTCCCAAACAAGGTGGTGGAGCCCTTTCTCACTTGTCGTTCCAATATACATCCCAGGTCTCTTGCGTACCGCTTCAAGCCCTTCAAGCACCTGAATCTGTTCAGCATCATATGCTTGCTGATTTGTTAAATTCTCATCCATCTTACTTTCACCTGCGTTTCTATTAGTTAAAAGTTGTTTTCATAAGTTTTTAGTTCACTTGCCAGATCACTATGCTTCGTCTATTTCATCATAATCTGTATAATCATCCAGTTTTTCGATCACAGAGCCATAACCTGTTCTTTTCTTTAACGTGTTAATTGATAAAGAACTATAGTAGATTCTCTCAGTCGTCACAACAATGGTCTTGGCGTTGGTTGGTTTCCCGTAGAGCGTCTTATTTTGCCTTGCTGCTTCAACTGTTTCCTGTGTGATGGTTGAAGACGTCACCACATCCAGGTTAATAATGCTTACGATGTCACTCACCCGAAGCGCGTTGTCACCACCAATATGAATAAACACGTTAATCTCCTCCTCAACTCTCACGAATCATTCCGTCATGCACCCGAAAAATGTCAGCTTCCCGCAATGTCTTATGGTCTATCCCATCAACTGTTGTCGTTGAAACAAAAGTTTGTACTTTTCCCTGAATGGTATTGAGCAGATGTGATTGACGAAAGTCGTCCAATTCACTCAGCACATCATCCAGCAAAAGGATGGGGTATTCTCCAATTTCGTTATAAATCAATTCAATTTCTGCCAGTTTCAAAGAAAGGGCTGTCGTGCGTTGTTGGCCTTGGGATCCATAAGTCTGAACATCCCGGCCATTCACATGAAACACGAGGTCATCACGGTGGGGACCAATCAATGTCGTCCCACGTTCAACTTCTTTGTCTTCGATTGATTGAAAATGAGATATGTAGGCATTTCCTATTTTTTCCTCATTCGTTTCTTCTGATACATCTATTGTCGGCATATAAAGGATTTCAAGGTTTTCCAGTTCTCTGCTGATGCTGTAATGAATGGGTTCCGCCCACGTTCTAAGGCGTTCCAGGAATTTAAACCGGCGTGACAGCAGTGCCGCAGCATGGACAGCAAGCTGATCAGTCAATACATGTAACATGGTTCTGTCCCGTGTCTGCCCGCGCTGTAATTGCTTCAGCAAGTGGTTGCGTTGTCGCAGTATTTTTTGATACAGACCAAGATGGTAAATATATCTCGGCTGGATCTGCCCCAACTCCATATCGATAAAACGCCGCCGATTTTGCGGCGGGCCTTTCACCAGTCCAAGATCTTCCGGGGCAAACATGACAATATTCAATGCCCCGATATAATCACTTAAACGCCGTTGTTCCAGTCTGTTCAGGCGGGCTTTTTTGCCTTTGGAAGAAATCGTAATGTCAAGTGGAATCGATTGATTGCGTTTAAGAATACGACCATCAATGCGTGCGAAATCCGCATCCCATTGAATGAGTTCTTTTTCTTTTGACGTCCGATGTGATTTTGTAAACGCAAGGGTATACATCGCTTCCATCAGATTCGTTTTGCCTTGTGCATTTTCACCAATGATGACATTCACTTTATTCTTAAAAGTCATGTCCAGAGACTGGTAGTTGCGGAAATGCTTTAATGCCAATTGTTCAATATGCATGTGGACTCCTCATTTGATTGATATCGGTCAATTCATGACAGGGTCATAGGCGCTTTATGATTCACGGCCGACAATGAACGTACCGGCCCCTTCAATTTCCACGATATCTCCTGGATAAAGCTTGCGCCCACGGCGATGTTCCCGTTCATGATTCACAACAGCACCTTCATCTTGCAAAAAAGCTTTAACAATACCGCCTGATTCAAATATGTTTGCCAACTTAATAAATTGCCCGAGCGTAATATACTCGGATTGGATATGAATTTCCTCATGCATCTCAATCACCTGCCATGTTGAAATGATCTGATCGTGCCAATTGCTCATTTCTGATGTATTAATATTGCTTACTAACCCGTTAAAATGTCCGTATATCTATTTTACTAAAGTTTAACCGTATTTGGAAGGGATGACCCTTGAAACATTAAAAAACGCATATAATAGCCTAAAAATGATTTTTCAGCTCTTTTACTTACCACCTTTCCCATTTTTCCCCCATAAAATAAGCTAAAAAATCCCTGGCCTTAACAAGGGTCAGGGATGTATATGGTATTTTCATTTATGAACACTTATATAACGCCTCAACAGCACCGTGATATCTGCTCCGGGAAGTCGCTTACCGTGGGCCAAAAACGCAGCAGCCCCCGCGGAAAGCGCAGTGTTTCCCTCGAGGGCTCGCCAGAAGCAGTCATAAAATCCTTAGGGTAAGCGTCATTTGACAAGCAACATGAGTTTAGTATGTCCGGACTGGGACGATGAGCTGCAGTATGGAATTGTCGTTTGCTGGTCTGATGATGAATGGCCGCATAGCGCCTGTAAATTCGATTTTAATTTCTTCAGAATCGATGGCTTTTAACGCATCGAGCATATAAGCCGAGCTGAATGAAATGTTTAATGACTCACCTTCCATATTCAAAGCAGGAAATTCTTCTGTCACTTGACCAATATCCTGAGTATGACCAGACAATTCCATAACTCCGTCAGGCTCTGCAACAAGTTTCACAACACTGTTGTCATTTGTCTGTGCTAGAAGGGAAGCACGGTCAACAGTATTAATTAATTGTCTTGTATTGGCTTGGATACTTGTTTTGCTGTCGTCCGGTATCAGACGGGAAGTTTCAGGGTAATTGCCTTCGAGCAATCGGGACATAAAGGATAAATGCGGCGTCTGAAAGAGAATTTGATTTTTAGTCAGACTGATATCAATTTGCTCCTCTGAATCATCCAGGATTTTATTTAATTCACTCATGCTTTTGCCTGGTACCACACATGTGAAATCCGGAATAGATGCTTCCACTGGGATCTCACGCGCTGCCAGCCTATAGCTGTCTGTCGCTGTGAAATTCAATGTATTGTTGGTCATCTGACATTTAATGCCTGTCAAAATCGGGCGGGTTTCCATCGAAGACACAGCAAACACGGTTTGTTTAATGAGATTCTTCAACAAACTGATATCAATGCTGAAACTTTCGTCTGCAGTGATTTTAGGCAGCTGTGGATATTCTGAAGCATCCTGACCGTTTAAGTTAAAAACGGCTTTACCCGAGCGGATCGTTACCTGGAGCTGCTCGTCCACTGAGATTTCTACGGTTTTCTCCGGAAGCTTGCGTACGATGTCGGAAAAATATCTCGATTGGATGACGATAGAGCCTTCTTCTATGTTTTCAACTTGAACTAGACCATTTTCTTCTGTTGGGATAAAAGCTTCGATGGATATATCTGAGTCACTGCCTGTCAATGTAACGCCATGGTTTCTGACGTCGAGTTTCATGCCAGTCAAAATTGGAATGGCCGTTCTGGGTGATATGGCTTTACTGACATCTTGAATACTCGCAATTAATGGATCACGTTGTATTGTGAACTTCATCGTTTTAAGCCTCCTGAATGCATATTATTATATATATTTCTTTTTAAAAAACAGTAGTAATAGTAATAATGGCTGTGAGTATGTGGATAACCCTGTTGATGGTGTGCAACCCGTGGATATCCACATGTGTATAAAAAGTTAATAATGTGTTCTGTTCATCCACGGTATTCACAGGTGGATAAATCAAATTCTATTAAACAGATTTTAGCTGTTCTTTCAATTCCTCGATGCTGCGTTCAAGTTCGACATCATTTTCAAGCAGTTTGGTAATCTTGTCATGAGCATGAATGACTGTTGTATGATCGCGTCCTCCAAATTCTTCGCCAATTTTCGGTAGGGAGAGGTCTGTCATTTCTCTCGCCAAATACATGGCAATCTGTCTTGGAAATGCAATCGATTTTGTCCGTTTCTTTGCTGCAAAGTCTTCTATGCGTACATTGTATTTTTCTCCGACGATTTGCTGGATTTTAGGGACGTTGATCATACGCGGTCTGCTGCTTGGGATAATGTCTTTTAAAGCATCGGCAGCAAGAGAAGCGTCGATATCCTGATTTACCAGTGACGAGTAAGCCACAACACGAATGAGTGCGCCTTCCAGTTCACGGATGTTGGTGTCGATTTGATTGGCAATGTAAATCATGACTTCATCCGGAATATCCAGTGCTTCAGCTTTTGCCTTTTTATAAAGAATCGCTGTCCGTGTTTCGAGATCCGGCGGTGTAATGTCAGTGATGAGGCCCCATTCGAAACGCGATCTCAGCCTGTCTTCCAATGTCGGTATTTCCTTCGGTGGGCGGTCACTGGAAATGATAATCTGTTTGTTATCCTCATGTAATGCGTTAAATGTATGAAAGAATTCTTCTTGGGTTGATTCCTTCCCGGCTATAAACTGAATGTCATCGATAAGCAGAATGTCTGCATTGCGATATTTGTTGCGGAAATTAATCGTTTTATTGTCCATAATGGCATTAATGAATTCATTGGTGAATTTTTCCGATGACAAATAAACCACATTTGCTCCAGGGTTATGTTCCTGGACATAATGGCCGATGGCATGCATCAGGTGGGTTTTTCCCAGGCCGACACCACCATAGATAAAAAGTGGGTTATACGCTTTGGCTGGTGCTTCAGCGACAGCCAGAGATGCAGCATGGGCAAAACGATTGCCTGCTCCGATAACGAACGTATCAAATGTGTATTTTGAATTCAGCATGGTTTTAGGGGCAATGGTACCGTTCTGTCCGCTGATCTGCGTCACGGTCTCATTACCTGTGTCTGTTTCTTCAGCAGCTTTAGCTTTTCTTTCCGGGATGACAAATTTAACGGTTAGCTCTGCACCTGTCAGATCTTTTAATATCTCACTGATTAACGATGTATAACGGTTTTCCAACCAGTCTCTGGCGAATTCATTAGGGGCTGTAACCGTTAGTAAGTCGCCTTCCAAATCTGTGGCCATCGTATTCTCGAGCCATGTCTCATAACTTGGTTTGCTGATTTTATCTTCTATCTCTTTTAAGGTGGCAACCCATAACTCTTCAATATTTTCCACGCTTGTCACTCCTTTCTGGTCATAAATCTATCAATGTTTCCATATGATAAGAGTGACAGAAAAAGCCTCTCTCGGATGACAGTTGAAAGAGGGTGTCACTGGTTATATGCCGATTATGTAATTATAAAACCGAACAAATGAATTGATCAGCCTGACATGGGGTGCTTGTGGATACGAGGGAATAGTGTCTTTATAGGATAACATCAGTTGTCGACACCGTCCACACAATTGTGCATAACTTTATCATAAAGCTGTGAATAGTTATCCACATGTTGTTCACACTCTGTGTATAATTAGATACTAGTGATTGAATTATACACAAGGTAAACAACAATATCGTATCAAAAAAAGCTTGTTGGTGCAACGGTTATTCGACAGTTATCCACAAATTCCACCCCTTGTGGTCAAAAGTCGTCAACAGCTCTGTATATTGTGATTAACTTGTCGAAAATATGTGGGGAGGAAAATATGGGGATGCATGCTTTGTGAATAGCTATGTGGATAAAATATTTTCTCATGCTGAGAGAGATTTGAATCAATTTGAAGTTGACATGGCGTGTATAATTTACGTATAATGACTAAGACTGATTTTTACTTGGGTTGTTGAGATCCCTCGGGGAGGTGCAAGATAAATGAAAAGAACGTTTCAACCAAATAATCGTAAGCGTAAAAAAGTACACGGCTTCCGTACACGTATGAGTACAAAAAACGGCCGTAAAGTTTTGGCACGCCGTCGTCGTAAAGGAAGAAAAGTATTATCTGCATAGGCCACTGATATTCAGTGGTCTTTTTTCCACTTTTATGGAATGATCAGGGTTGTATAGGTGTAAGGGTGAACAAGATGAAAAAGCAATTCCGAATCAAGAAAAATAAGGAATTTCAAGCAGTATTCAATAAAGGCCGGACCTTTGCCAATCGACAGCTTGTCATATATTACCGTGAAAACCCAGACCAGTCTTACTTTAGAGTCGGGTTATCAGTTGGGAAAAAGATCGGTAATGCAGTCACACGGAATCGGATTAAGCGATATTTGCGTGAAGCGTTTCAGGCACTTTCGCCAGGAATTTCAGGTGGATATGACATTGTCATCATTGCACGGAAACCGACGAAAGATCTCGGTGCTGAAGAAATTAAAAGAAGTCTTCATCATTTGCTTGCCAAACAGGGATTATTCCGTAAAAAATAGTAATGGTTTTAATGGATTGCTTGCTGCTGTTAATGGTAAACTTACATTATATAATATACATAGGTTATGATTTGGTCTTTGTTAGGAGGAACGAAATTGCGCAAAAAGCTTATGCTCGTCGCAGCCTTTATTGCGGTTGCTGCGTTGTTGTCCGGTTGTATGGACATTAATGAACCAATAACAAAAGATAGTGAGGGGATCTGGAACAATTGGTTTGTATGGCCAATGGTTCTGACCTTAAGATATTTCGCTGATGTGTTTAATGGCAGTTATGGAATCTCAATTGTCGTTGTAACGATTATTATTCGTCTTGTTCTGCTGCCTTTGAACGTCAAGCAGCTTAAAAGTTCAAAAGCCATGCAGGATATACAGCCTGAGTTAAAAGAACTTCAGGCAAAATACAGTTCCAAAGATGCCAACACCCAGCAGAAACTGCAGCAGGAAACGATGCAGCTCTTTCAAAAGCATGGGGTCAACCCGCTTGCCGGGTGTTTGCCGATCTTTGTGCAGATGCCGATTCTGATTGCCCTTTTCCATGCGTTGAGACGTCCAGAGGGAATTGAAGCAGGACAGACCTTCTTATGGTTTGCGCTTGACTCACCGGATTATATTCTGCCGTTGATCGCCGGAGCTGCGACATTCCTGCAGCAGAAACTGATGATGTCCGGAAGCCCGGCAGCACAAAACCCGCAAATGCAAATTATGCTTTATGTCATGCCGATTATGATCACCGTGTTTGCCTTCTTCTTCCCGGCAGCACTTGCATTGTACTGGGTTGTTGGTAATATATTCATGGTTGCTCAGACACTTTTCATACGGAAACCGATGATGAAGGATCCTGAGACTGGAGGAGACAAAAAGTGAGAGAACTAACTGCTAGCGGACAAACTGTTGAAGAAGCGGTCCAATCAGCATTAGAGCAGTTAAACACAACACGGGACCAGGTCGAAATTGATGTGATTGATGAAGGCAAGAAAGGTTTGCTAGGGGTCTTTGGCTCAAAGCCAGCTTTTGTGAAAGTGATGGCGAAAGACGCTGACACTGAAGAGCCGGAAACAGCTGAAGCACCTTCATCTGATGAGAGCCATCCTGAGCCAGAAGAAGAGCTGATGGATGAGAACGATCCGATTGAAACAGGAAAAGATTTTATAACAAACGTTGTTGCTAAGATGAATATGGACGTTCAGGTGGTGGTTACAGTTGAAGGCCAGTATGTGACCTATACCTTTGAAGGCGATCACCTCGGTAAATTGATTGGCAAACGCGGCCAGACTTTGAATGCCATGCAGTATTTGGTTCATTTGGTTGTCAATAAACATGCTGATACCCGTTATGCTGTTATTCTTGATGCAGAAGGATACCGGAAAAGGCGCCAGGAATCTCTCGAAGGACTTGCTGCAAAGATGGCGGATAAAGCAATTTATAAGAAGCGAAAAGTTGCGCTGGAACCGATGCCTGCATTTGAACGGAAAATCATTCATAATGCCTTGCAAGGCCACACCGGGGTGACAACCACTTCAGATGGCCGAGACCCACACCGCCACGTGGTAATCGTACCAGACCAAGCCTGATCACAAATAAAACCATATAAAAACCCGCAAGCGCCATCCAGCACTTGCGGGTTTTTCGCGTTTTTTACGGTTCTATTCTAAAACACTTAACAAATAATAGGACAAACTGCGAACCAGTGAAAACTTGAAATGACTGCTTCTGGCAACCGCTCGGGGAAAACACTCCGCGTCCAGTGGGCGCTGCTGAGCCTCCTCGGTCTATCGACCTCCGGGGTCTCACCGAGGCTTTTCCTCCCACAGGAGTCTCCGTGTGTTCCCCGAGCTTGGTCAGAAGGGTTAATTCTCTAACTCTTATATGAATAGAACCGTCCAAGCCACTGAATTACATTGAGTGATTGGAGCGGAGGGAAGTCGACTCCTGCGGGAACAGCACGAGTCCGAAGACCCCACAGCGAGCGGTTTTTGCGAGCGAGGAGGCTAAGGCCGTGCCCGCGGAAAGCGACTTCCCGGAGCGCAAATCACGGTGCTCTTATATACGTTGATGGGTTTTGACCTACTATGCTTTTTAGTTCGCAGTTTACGGAAATTGAGCCATAATGTGGTAACGATCTGTACTAAAACAGCTTTGTTTCTTTAAGGTAGGGTGTTTTATTATTATCCACATGTGTATAACTCTCTCGTCTATTGGTAAAATTTATTTGTGTGGATAGATTTATTTTTGTCGTTTTTTATGGTATTCTATTTAGTTAGTGACTTGTCTACATGTGGATAGGCACTAATGTTGAAATGAAGCTCAATTCGTATTGTATATAGATGGGAATAGATTAGAAAGAAGGAAGGTGCGGCTGATGGAGACAGATACGATTACGGCAATTTCCACACCTATAGGTGAAGGGGCCATTTCCATTGTTCGTTTAAGCGGGCCAGAAGCTATAACAATTGCTACGGGTGTTTTTTCCGGAAAACCGCTCGAGGAAGCTGCTTCACACACCATTCATTATGGTAAAGTTCTAGATCCGGAAACGGGAAATGTTGCAGAAGAGGTTATGGTATCTGTCATGCGGGCCCCAAAAACCTTTACCCGAGAAGATATTGTTGAGATCAATTGTCATGGGGGACTCACGGCTGTCAATCGGGTGCTGGATATCTTGCTCTCAAGCGGTGCGCGCCTTGCTGAACCAGGAGAATTCACGAAACGAGCCTTCTTGAACGGTCGGATTGATCTGTCACAGGCAGAAGCGGTTATGGATCTGATTCGTGCCAAGACAGATAAAGCCATGTCGGTGGCTCTAAACCAAATGGAAGGCAGACTGTCAGACCTGATCCGCAAGTATCGTCAGGAATTGCTGGAAACAGTTGCACACGTGGAAGTGAATATCGATTATCCTGAGTATGACGATGTGGAAGAAATGACCCATGACATGATGCGGGAGAAAACGAAAAAAGTGCACGACGATATAGAAGAACTGCTGACAGTCGCTAAACAGGGCAAGATTTTGCGTGAAGGTATTGCCACCGCAATTATCGGAAGGCCCAACGTTGGAAAATCATCTCTATTGAACGCGTTGGCCCAGGAGAATAAAGCCATTGTGACTGAGGTGCCGGGCACAACACGGGATGTGATTGAAGAATACGTGAATGTACGCGGGGTACCTTTGAAACTTGTCGATACTGCGGGTATTCGGGAAACTGAAGATATCGTGGAGAAGATTGGGGTAGAAAGATCGCGTCAGGCTTTAAAACAGTCGGATTTGATTCTTTTCGTTTTGAACCATAATGAGCCATTGTCTGATGAGGACCGGCAGTTGCTGGAACTGATTGGAGATCTGGACTATATCGTAATTATTAACAAAACCGACCTGCCGAAAAAGCTTGATCTTGAACATGTTAAAGCACTTTCCGGCAACCATCCTGTTGTGGAAACGGCGCTGATTGATGCAAAAGGTGTGGATGAGTTGGAAGAAGCAATTGCCGAGATCTTTTTTGCCGGAAATATTGAGACAGGGGATATGACTTATGTATCAAACGTGAGGCATATCCAGCTGCTGAAACAAGCAAAAGCGGCACTTGAAGATGCCACGAATAGTTTAGAGATGGGCATGCCGCTTGACATTGTACAAATTGACGTGACGAGAACGTGGGAATTTCTCGGTGAAATCATCGGTGATACCGCAAGTGACAGCTTGATTGACCAGCTTTTTTCCCAGTTCTGTTTAGGAAAATAAACACACAAAAGAAAGGAATGAAACACTATGGTCTATAATGCAGGACGTTATGATGTCATCGTCGTTGGCGCCGGTCACGCTGGTGTTGAAGCAGGACTTGCTGCTGCCAAAATGGGTGCGAAAACCCTGATGCTGACACTTAACCTTGATATGATCGCTTTTATGCCATGTAACCCGTCGCTTGGCGGGCCTGCCAAAGGGATTGTTATCAGAGAAATTGACGCACTCGGCGGTGCAATGGCAAAAGTTATTGATAAAACGTATATCCAAATGCGAATGCTGAATACCCGTAAAGGCCCTGCTGTGCAGGCATTGCGGGCTCAAGCAGATAAACCGGAGTATATTAAAGAAATGAAACATTTGATTGAACAGGAAGAAAACATCACCCTTCGTCAGGGAATGGTGAACGAACTCATCATAGAAGACGGCGTCTGTAAAGGAGTTGTGACCGAGTCTCATGCAGCTTATTATGCAGGGAGCGTCATCGTCACAACAGGCACGTTCATGCGCGGTAAAGTATTAATGGGTGACCTGGAATACGAAAGTGGTCCGAATAACCAGCGCGTATCCATTAAACTTTCTGAATATCTGGAGCAGAAAAATGTTGAATTGACACGATTTAAAACCGGTACACCACCTCGGGTAAACAGCAACACAATCGATTATTCCAAAACGGAAATTCAGCCTGGTGATGAAGAGCCACGTGGTTTTTCTTATGAAACAACGGAATTCATAACAGATCAGATTCCATGCTGGCTCACGTATACCAATGAGTTCACCCATGAAATCATTAATGATAACCTGACCCTTTCAGCCATGTACTCGGGCATGAAGCGTGGAACCGGACCGAGATATTGTCCATCAATTGAAGATAAGATCGTTCGCTTCAATGACAAACCACGCCACCAGATCTTTTTGGAACCTGAGGGCAGAAATACAGAAGAAGTGTATGTACAAGGCTTGTCCACCTCACTTCCTGAATCTGTCCAACATGGGATGGTCAGAAGTGTAGAAGGGCTTGAAAATGCTGAAATCATGCGGGCTGGCTATGCGATTGAATATGACGCGGTCGTGCCAACTCAGCTGTGGCCGACACTTGAGTTGAAACAAATTCCAGGTCTGTACACAGCCGGTCAGATCAATGGAACGTCAGGCTATGAAGAAGCAGCGGCTCAGGGTTTAATGGCAGGGATTAATGCTGCTCGTAAAATGCAGGGAAAAGATCCTGTAATTCTTGATCGTTCACAAGCGTATATCGGCGTCATGATCGACGACCTTGTCACAAAAGGCACACAAGAGCCGTATCGTTTGCTGACATCACGTGCGGAATACCGTCTTTTGCTCAGACATGACAATGCTGATCTGCGACTGACTGAGCTCGGCCATGATCTCGGTATGATATCTGATGAGCGCTATGAAGCATTTACAGATAAAAAAGCGCGTGTGGAACAGGAAATCAAACGTTTGCGGAAAATCATCATTAAACCATCAGATTCGGTTCAAGAAATGCTCAAAAGCGCCAATGCCACGCCACTAAAAGAAGCCGTTAAAGCGTCTGATTTGCTCAAACGGCCGGAAATGAATTATGCGCTCGTCGAATCGATCATTGAATCAGAAGAAACTCTGCCTGAACATGTTAAAGAACAGGTTGAAATCCACATTAAGTATGAAGGCTATATTAAAAAAGCCAATGACCAGGTGGAACGTATGCTTAAGATGGAAGATAAGAAAATTCCTGAGAGAATTGACTACGATGCGATCACAGGCATCGCCTCAGAAGCGCGGGAGAAATTGAAAGAAGTCCAACCGCTATCAGTGGGGCAGGCTTCCCGTATTTCTGGCGTTAACCCGTCTGACGTGTCCATCCTGCTCATTTATATTGAACAAGGAAAAATGGCTTATACAGCCGAATAAGAAGGAGACTGTGCTTTGAACCCTGAACAGTTTGTTTCCGCATTACAAGCAAAAGGCATCACGTTAAACCAGCAACAAATCGACCAGTTTGCGGCATATTACCGGATTCTGGTCGAATGGAATGAAAAAATGAATCTAACAGCTTTAACCGAAGAACAGGATGTGTATCTAAAACACTTCTATGATTCTGTAACAGCTGCCTTCTATGTAGATTTAAACGGTGAAAAAACAATTTGTGATGTCGGGGCAGGGGCCGGTTTTCCCAGCATTCCACTGAAAATCTGTTTCCCTGATCTCGCTGTCACGATTGTGGATTCTTTAAAAAAGCGCATCGGTTTCTTAAACCATCTCGCAAGTGAGCTTGGTTTAACCGGTGTGGCATTTTATCATGATCGCGCAGAAACATTTGGAAAAAATCAAAAATTCCGTCAAACATTTGACGTTGTAACGGCACGCGCTGTTGCGCGCATGTCGGTCTTGAGTGAACTATGTCTGCCTTTGGTTAAAAAGAATGGAACGTTTATTGCTATGAAAGGCAGCCAAGGTGAAGAAGAAATGGCTGAAGCGCACAATGCCATAGAGTTACTTGGTGGCAGCCTGAAGGATGTTCATACATTTTATCTGCCAAGCGAAGACAGTGAACGGACAATCATCACCATTGATAAAGTTCGCCAAACACCTAAAAAGTACCCTAGAAAACCAGGCACACCGAATAAGCAGCCACTCGAGTAAAACGTGCTGTAAACGATTTATACACCATGTCGATTATTGTCACAACTGGATTTTCTTGCAATATACTCCCTTTCTCAGATTAAATATGATAAAATAGAAGCATTGCCACATAGCACAGTAGCTGACATGTTGCAGTGCTTTGTACATAATGACACGTTTTTCCGTGTCTGTTAACAATCATTGACGGGTCTAACATATAGAAAATGTTTCACGTGGAACATTCGTTTTAAAAGGTGAATGAAAGGTGGTGTCAATGATGTTCAATCGAATTTTTAGCTCAGGAGATAAACAGGAACAAAATGACTCTCTAATGTCCTCTGACGAAGTGATTGAAATTCCTGTTGCTGATATACATGCCAACAGGTATCAGCCTCGTACAATTTTTAATGAAGAAAAGATACAAGAACTATCTCAAACGATTCATACGCATGGTATGATTCAACCGATTGTGGTCAGGAAATCTGGCGAAACAACATATGAAATTATTGCAGGTGAACGGAGATGGCGCGCTGTACAATTGCTTGGATGGGATAAGATCCCCGGAATTGTACGAGAAATGACAGATACTGAGACAGCCTCAGTAGCGTTGATTGAAAACTTGCAGCGTGAAGAACTGACAGTGATTGAAGAAGCAAAAGCATATGCTCAGCTCATCGATCTTCACGAACTAACACAGGAAGCACTCGCCCAACGCCTTGGCAAAAATCAATCAACCATTGCGAACAAGTTACGACTGCTTAAACTACCGGTTGATGTACAAACAGCTGTGTTAAATAAAGAAATCACTGAAAGACATGCCCGTGCACTTATTAAATTGAACGATGAAGAAGAGCAGTCCAAAGTGCTCAGTGTTATTAAGGAGAAAGAGCTGAACGTTAAAGAAACGGAAGCTTATATTGCTCAGCTTCAGTCAAAATCTGAAACCAAAAAGAAGAAACGCCCTAAACTCAAGGGCATCAACAAAGATATTCGTATTGCGATGAACACCATCCGTCAATCGTTAAACATGGTCTCTGATACCGGTGTAGATGTGGAATCAAATGAAGAAGATCTTGACGATTATTATCAAATAACCATTAGAATACCAAAAAAGAAATAATTACTTTATTAATCCCGGATTCGCAAACCCATCTTTATTATGCAGGAGATGGGTTTTCATTTGTCTGATGATGCCGTTGGTTTAATTCATGAGATACAGATGATAAAATATAACACATGCAAAGCTTTTAATATTAAACATAGATTAAATTTGTAGGATCTTACGAGCTTTTAAGACAAAACATGATAAAATAGATTTATATTGTAAGAGGTAGGTGCCAAAATGGGTAAAACAATCGCCATAGCCAATCAGAAAGGTGGCGTCGGCAAAACAACATCAGCTGTAAATCTGAGTGCAGGACTGGCTCAAATGAATAAAAAAGTCCTTTTAGTGGATATAGACCCTCAGGGAAATGCCACAAGTGGGGTCGGAATCAATAAAGCCGATATGGATCAATGTGTGTATAATATTTTAGTAGAAGGTCTTTCAGCAGAAGCCGTCTGTGTGCCAACAAAAGTGGCCAACCTCGACGCTATTCCGGCTACCATCCAATTGGCGGGAGCTGAAATTGAACTTGTGCCTACGATCTCGAGAGAAATCCGCTTAAAAAAGGCATTAGATGAGATACGAGACAACTATGATTACATTATCATCGATTGTCCGCCTTCACTTGGACTTCTAACCATCAACGCCCTCACTTCTTCAGACTCCGTACTCATCCCTGTGCAATGCGAGTATTATGCATTGGAAGGACTGAGTCAGCTTTTGAATACCATTCGGCTTGTGCAAAAACATTTAAACAAGTCCCTGGCGATTGAAGGCGTATTGCTCACCATGCTGGATGCCCGTACAAATCTGGGGATTCAGGTGATTGAAGAAGTGAAGAAGTACTTCCAGGACAAAGTATATAACTCTATTATTCCGCGTAATGTGAGACTAGGTGAAGCACCAAGCCACGGGAAACCTATTATGGCTTATGATGCAAAGTCAAAAGGTGCAGAAGTATATCTTGAATTAGCTAAGGAAGTGATGAGGAATGACACGAAGGTTGGGTAGAGGGTTAGATGCTATTTTTACAGATATAGAACAAAACGACTCTGACACGGTTCAAGATATACCAATTAATCAGTGCCGGCCAAACCCGTATCAGCCGAGAAAGACTTTTCATGCAGATGCAATCGAGGAATTAAAAGAATCCATCCTTGAATATGGTATCATTCAGCCGCTTATCGTCAGACAAAGTATCAAAGGCTATGAAATAGTCGTCGGTGAACGACGTTTCCGAGCAGCCCGTGAAGCAGGTCTGGAAACAGTTCCTGCCGTTGTCAAAGAGTTGACCGATGATAAGATGATGGAACTTGCGCTGCTTGAGAATCTGCAGCGGGAAGATCTGACACCGATTGAAGAGGCACATGCTTATTCCAATTTAATGAACGAATTGAACATCACTCAAGAAGAACTTTCACAAAGACTAGGTAAGAGCAGGTCGCATATCGCCAACATCGTGAGGTTGCTTACCTTGCCAGATCAAATTGTTGCTCACATTAACAATGGGGAGCTCAGTATGGGCCATGGTCGTGCACTTTTAGGTCTTAAAGATAAAGATAAACTCAAGCCGCTTGTCAATAAAATCAGGTTGGAAAAACTTAATGTGCGCCAGGTTGAACAATTGATTACCAAAGCCAACTCAGCTCCTGTGAAAGAAAAACCGAAACAAAAGAAGGATATTTTCATCCAGGAACGTGAATCTGTCTTACGAGACCGCCTGGGAACTGCTGTAACGATTAATCGAGGTAAGAAAAAAGGTAAAATCGAAATAGAGTTTTTCAGTGACGATGACCTTGATCGTCTGATAGAGGTTCTGGGCCAATAAGTGAAATGTCAAAAGGCGCAATGCTGCTGCATCACCACACCTGCATTGCGCCTTTTATTTTTTGGCTCTACAATATATGTTGGGGTTTTAAAAAATTCCAAATGAAAAAACACGCAAACTCCTATTTTTGTTACACTTTGTTTAGACCAAACAAACCAAAAAAGGAGCTGCGTGCAATTGAATAATAACATACACCTACCAGGATTTGAAGCGTTTGTGATTACTAACTCCCTTCAATTTGAAGATTGCGTTCATATCCATGTGGAGCTTAAAATCCAGCCCCATCGCTGTCCTGTGTGCCACAGGTGGACAAATAAAGTTCATGACTATCGTAAGCAAAAAGTTAAGCATACCAAGATGTTTACAAGACACACTTACATTTTTTATCGTAAGCGTCGGTATAAATGCGAACACTCTGATTGCCCTAAAAAGGGCTTCCCTGAAGATAACCCTCTCGTTGAGCGTTATCAACGACAATCAGTTGAGTTTAAACAAGCAATGGGTCTTGAGGTGATTCATGGAAAGAATTTTGCGGATGTCGCTGCACGAATGGGGACGTCTCCTACAACCGTGATGAGACGTTTTGACGCCATTGGATCCAGCATGCTTAACGAAACAAAGGAACTACCTTCCACTATTGCGATTGATGAGTATAAAGGAGATGCTGGTGGAGAAAAGTATCAAACCATTATTGCAGATCCAGTCGACAGAAGAACACTTGATATTTTACCCGACCGTAAAAAGGATACGCTCAAGGCTTATTTACACCACCATGGACAGAAGGTTAATAAAGTCGTAATGGATATGAGTCAATCGTTTAAAGCAGCTGTAGACCAGGCGTTAGGCGGGCCTATTGTAATAGCTGATAGGTTTCATTTTTGCCGCTATATCCATTGGGCACTGGAACGGGTAAGAATAAAGGTTCAAAAGGAATTTATAGATTATGACAGGAAAAAGTGTAAACGTATGAAACATGCCTTCCACAAAAAGCCGGAGGATTTAACTTCTAAACAACGTTGGTATTTGGATTATTACTTAAGTCAATCAGATTACTTAAGAGAAGCATACCAGTTAAAAGAAGCTTATCGGCATTGGTTTGAGGAAGCGAAAGCTTTAGGGGCTGATCACCTAAAGGTGATCAAAGACCGCTTATATGAATTTTATGATCTGGTCAGGTCTTCCGGAGTTGTGGAGTTCCAAAAAGCAATTGAAACCCTGCAAAACTGGCAAAAGGAAATCATAAATAGTTTTGCCTTTGATCTTAACAACGGCTATATTGAAGGTCTAAACAATCAGACGAAAGTTATTAAGCGTAACGCTTTTGGGTTTCAACGTTTCGATCGCTTCCGTATGAGAATTTTATTACATCATCAATACAAGCGTATTAATACTCGAGTGGCATAAATAGGAGTGGGCATTTAAGTGCCCACCCCAACATTTGACTTAGAACCTATTTTTTAGGCTTTGTAGAATTTGGGCGTGTGTTTCAACGGCTCGTGTGAAACGCATTAAAATCGAACAGGAGAACGCGCTAGTTTAATTTTTGGTCCAGCTAAGTATAACACGCACAAATAAAAGCATGATCATATTGAATTTTAGTTAGGTGTTTTTAGTTTAATGGAAGGAGTGGTGCTCTGTGATTAATTTTGATCAGGCAGCAACATCTCATCCTAAGCCCCAAGCTGTGATTGATGCAGTTGTAGATGCCATGCATGGACTCGGTGGGAATGCGGGGCGTGGAGTACATAGAAATGCACAAGCAACAGGTGAAATCATGCTTAAAGCGCGTCGTAAGGCTGCTTCTTTATTTGGATGTTCCAGAGCGGATCATGTACTTTTCTTTGCAAATGCAACAACTGCCCTTAATCAGGCATTAAAAGGATTTGATTTACAGCAAAATGACCATGTGATTGCGACAGCTTTTGAACATAATTCTGTCCGTCGACCATTAAACCATTTGGCACGCACTAAGGGCATTGAGCTCTCCTTTTTAAAATGGTCAGGAGATAATGTGAGCTTGCTCGACAAGATCACACAGTCGATCAAGCCAACTACAAAATTATTGGTGCTTACACATGCATCGAACGTGACTGGTACTGTTCTGCCTATTGAAAAGGCTGCACATATAGCAAAAAAACATGGTATAACCGTAGTGGTTGATACCTCTCAGACTGCAGGACATCTTCCAATTCATATGACTGATACAGGAATTGACATGCTCATCATGCCTGGTCACAAGGGATTAATGGGGCCCCAGGGAACGGGTTTGCTTTTGGTTGCAGAGGATATTGACTTGGAACCAATTCTTCACGGGGGTACAGGCCATCATTCCGAGACCCCAGAACAGCCTCAAGTGTGGCCTGAGAAATTTGAAAGCGGCACTTCAAACATACCTGGGATTGCAGGGCTTTATGCTGCACTCAATGCCTATGAAGAGAGACAAACGGAAATTGTTCCACGTGAAACAATCTTGGCTAGAAAGATTCGTTCAGCTTTGGAGCAACTGTCAAATGTTACTGTGTATGGACCAGAAGTAGAGCACATGGAACTACCAATTATTGCGTTTAACATTCAAGGTGTGGATTCTCAAGAGGTCGCAATGATATTGGATTCCCATTATGATATCGCAGTAAGGGCAGGGCTCCATTGCAGTCCACTTGCGCATGAGGTGTTAAATACACTTGAAACAGGTATTGTCAGGGCGAGCCTTGGCGTATATAATACAGAAACAGAAACGGATACATTTATACAAGCGCTTGGTGATATTGCAGCAGCATATAAGGAGCAGTAGAACCCTTTCGCTTACGAATGGGGGAGATGCTATGGTTTTATTTGGGACCATTGTGAATGGGTTATGTATTATTTTAGGCAGTTTACTGGGAATGTTTTTTTCAAAGATCCCCGATCGGGTGAAAGAAACTGTTACACATGGCATCGGTTTGGTCGTGATCTTGATTGGTATGCAGATGGCCTTCAAAACAGAGGTTATCATTGTGGTGTTATTGAGTATGCTGCTCGGTGGTGTGATAGGTGAGTTTTTAAAAGTGGAAGAGTGGCTGGACCGCATCGGCAATTGGTGTGCGAATCGATTTGCCCGCTCCACGACTGAAGGGGCAAGAGCTTTTCACAAGGTTTTGTCACAGCAACTCTCATATTCGGTGTTGGCGCAATGGCGATTATCGGCTCACTGGACAGCGGCATCCGAGGTGATCATGAAGTATTGCTGACTAAAAGTGTTCTGGACGGCTTTACCGCACTGGTGTTGACGACCACACTCGGAGGTGGTGTCTTATTATCATTCATCCCAGTTGTGCTCTATCAGGGGACCATTACTTTGCTCGCAACACAAATCGAAAAATGGGTGCCTGAGGCGTTTTTGAACGGTTTGATTGCTGAAGTGACGTCCATAGGTGGTGTATTGATCCTCGCCATTGGCTTGAACTTCTTGAAAATCACCAAGATTCGAATTGGGAACCTGCTACCATCCCTTGTGTTAGTGGCCATCATTTATTACATTTATTATTTGTTTTAAACAAAACCATCCTCCGAAAAGATGGGTGTTATTTAATTTTTTAGCCAAAAAGATTCTTTCTTCAAGCACAGCGAAGTGGGGAGTAGTTCACAAAGCATTATTTCCATAAAATGCGAACTAACTTGTGACTAGGGAGGGTCGACTAAAACCGCCCTTTGTCCAGCATCTTTGTCTTAAGAAAGAATACTCTGTGGCATAAACCGCCACTCCAAATTCTTTCTTAAGCTTGTCGGGGCTAACCGGGCAAAGATGCTTTTCTTTGGCTACGTGGATATATCCCTTGCAGGAGCAAGGAGGCATCAGGGGATGTTCGATTAAAACCGGCGCGTCCTGCGCCAACATCGAACGACCTGCGTCCTGCAGGCTTCTTGGCAAAGAAGACACTGTGAAAGTAGGTTAGTTGAACAGATGTCGCACTTGAACTGTGATAAAGTTAAAGCGACTCCCTAAAGCGGAAATCACGACACTCTCATCTTGAGTATAGCCAAGTTTTTTCTGGTTCGGAGTTTGTGTCTACTTTTCATTGACTGGTTTAACTGCGCAGGGGAGGCATCTGTTTTAAATATAATGGAATAGTTTAGTTATGTCTTAGCGACCTTTCGTATTGGAAGGTCGTTTTTTTGTGTTAACCCGTCTGATTGTCAGATCGTTTTACAACAGCGGGTGGGGTGAGGTGTGTTAATTGGCGATCGAGCATATCAAAAATAGCTGCAATTTGTTTAGCCATGTCATATACAATGGAAAGTCTTGTGTTTTGCAAAACAGAATGGGCCATAAAACCGCCTATATTTACAACGCCTGTCAGATGAATATCTCCAATTTCCGGGAGTGCCTTATTTAGCGCTGATCCAGGCTTTAAAGATGCTTTTTCTGCAATCAAGGTCCCAATGGAGGAGGTTTTCCCAAGACAGGCATCGACTGCAATGATAAAAGGATTTCGGTGTTGCTGATGGATAAGGGTGTTATAGTCGTTAAGATTCATGGCATGCACTGGCTCGTGCAAAGTGCCGTAAATGGTAAGGTGTCTTGGCTTTAGGTCTGCTAAGTAAGAACCGGCAAGCGGCCCGAGGGCATCGCCCGTGGAACGGTCTGTCCCAACAAACACCACAACATATTCCCGTGGTGTTGTAGGTGTCCAGTTAAGCAGCGTCCGGGCTATGGTGGTAATGGCCTGGGGATCTGTATGTTGAATTCGCACATAAGTGTTTTTCTCCTGTATTTGTTTCCCGAGATTCATAGCTTTGCCTCCACATACATATTGATATAAGTATACGGATAAAAAAAGCTTTCTATACATCAATCTGAAAAATGTACGAGCATACTTGAATCTGGGGGTCATAGATGATGCGGGGCGGTTTAAGCTGGATGTTTTTAATCATTGGAACAACGATTGGAGCAGGATATGCTTCCGGACAGGAGCTGTGGCAGTTCTTTGGGCATGAAAGCGGACTGGCCATATTATTGTTTGCAATCTTTTTTTCAACAAGTTGCATTGTAATTATGCTGGTCAGTCATGAAAAGCGTTCGACGCAATATTATCCGGTTTTGCAGATGATTGTCGGGAAACGAATGACACGAATCTATGATATTATGATTTTTATTTATTTGTTTACAACCACTGTTGTGATGATTGCGGGGAGTGGGGCGACGGCTCAGGCATTTAATTTCTCCTATTGGACAGGTATCATCGTTATGGTTGGTGCGTTGATTGTGTTGTTTTTGAATGATATTAACGGATTGATTGCCATTAATCGTTATATATTGCCACTGCTTTTGGGTGGACTGCTGTATGTGTTGTTAAAGTTCACGCATGACCAGGAATTAATGCTCTTTTCCCATTGGCATGAACAGAGCAACTGGACAGCTGCGTTTCCTTTTACAGCGCTAAATATATTGCCGCTCATTGCGGTATTAGGGGCAATTGGTTCTAAAATTAAATCTAAAAAAGAAATTATGATCGCAGGGATTGGAAGTGGGCTGATCCTTGGAACGATTTCGTTCATCTATAACAGCAGCTTGATTCAGATATCTGAAGAGCTCTTATTGTATGAGATTCCATTGTTTGCGATACTTAAACATTATTCCTTTCATATGCTATTGCTGATGTCTGTTTTGCTGTGGTTTGCCATATTTACCACAGCTGCATCTGGCATTATGGGGCTGGTCACACGAATGGCAAACAGAGTCAGACTGCCGTTGTGGCTTCTGGTTACAGGTCTGTTGTTAGCGATGCTCCCATTGACAATGCTCGGTTTTTCAACTTTAATTGGGTACATTTATCCTATATATGGACTATTAAATCTCTATGTGCTGACACGACTGCTTTTATTTCCGTTATGGTATAAAACGGCTAAGAAATAAAAGCCATGATCTGCAAGCTTCCAAATTAAGTGAATTTGTTATAGAATTTAAGAAGGTGAACACAGTGAGTGGATCAGGGAGGAAAGACTGATGGCAGATAAAGAGTTTGAATTGAATGATATTGTTCAAATGAAAAAACCGCATCCATGCGGAGAGAATCGCTGGCAGATTATTCGCATGGGGATGGATATTCGCATTAAATGTCTGGGGTGCGGGCACAGTGTCATGATTCCGCGTCGTGACTTTACGAAAAAAATGAAGACCATTTTGGAAAAAGCAGAAGGTTAATTTATTTTAATATTACAAATTCAAAAATAGGTTAAATTTTTGCCTAACAGATGTGAAATGACTATTTGAAGCTTCTGTTTGAAACAAAATAGAGGAATTGCTGCTAAAAAAGCAAAAATGGCTTTTGCAACGGGGCTATTTTTGCTTTTTCATTTCTTGTCAAATGGGGCGGTTGACTCTATAATTGGTATGACCAACGCGTTCATATGAATGGTAACCTTAAGGAGTTGAAAGTTTTATGGCTTTAACAGCAGGAATTGTCGGGCTGCCCAATGTCGGCAAATCAACATTGTTCAATGCGATTACCCAAGCTGGGGCAGAAGCTGCAAATTACCCGTTTGCAACGATTGATCCAAACGTGGGGATTGTGGAAGTTCCCGACGATCGCTTAAATAAATTAACAGAAGTTGTGAATCCGAAAAAAACAGTCCCAACCACGTTCGAATTTACGGATATTGCTGGTATTGTAAAAGGTGCCAGCAAGGGTGAAGGACTGGGCAATCAGTTTTTATCTCATATTAGACAGGTCGATGCGATTTGTCAGGTTGTGCGCTGTTTTGAAGATGAGAACATTACCCATGTCTCTGGTAAAGTCGATCCAATTGATGATATTGAAACCATTAATCTGGAGTTGATTTTGGCAGACATGGAAACGGTGGCTAAACGGCACCAGAGAGTGGAAAAGTTGGCCAGACAGAAAGACAAAGATGCAGCAGCTGAGTACAATGTGCTGCAGAAATTGAAGGAAGGTCTCGAGTCCGAGCTGCCGGCAAGAGCCCTTGAATTCAGTGATGAAGAATACGTTATTGTAAGAGGTTTGCATCTGTTGACCTCCAAGCCGATGTTATATGTGGCTAATGTAAGTGAGGAAGAGGTTTCTGAGCCCGAAGCCAATGCCTTTGTCCAAGCTGTCAAAGCGCATGCTGAAAAAGAGGGTTCGGAAGTCATAACCATCAGTGCGAAAGTGGAAGAAGAAATTGCTGAACTTGACGCTGAAGAAAAAGCAATGTTCCTTGAAGAGCTTGGGATTGCTGAATCTGGTCTGGACAAGCTGATAAAGGCAAGCTACCATTTACTCGACTTAGGCACCTTTTTTACAGCAGGTGAGCAGGAAGTGCGTGCTTGGACATTTCGAATCGGCATGAAAGCGCCGCAAGCAGCAGGCATTATTCATACAGATTTTGAGCGGGGCTTTATCCGGGCCGAGACGGTTTCCTATGATGATCTGATTGAAGCTGGATCGATGGGAGTCGCACGAGAAAAAGGCAGAGTGCGTTTAGAAGGCAAGGCATATGTGGTAAGAGACGGTGACGTCATACATTTCCGGTTTAATGTGTAAAACAAAAACAAATGACAGGATCCCTTAAACTGTTGTGTTTTTATATCAGATTTGATATAATCAATCGATGTGAGTAATGATATTTAATTGCTCCTTGCTCCTTTTTAAATAAAAGGGGCCGCCAAGACCAAAAGGAGGTGTAACGGATGAAAAAATATGAAATCATGTACATCATCCGCCCGGACATGGAAGAGGAAGCACAAACTGCTTTGATTGAGCGGTTTAACAAAGTGCTGACTGACAACGGCGCGGAAGTTGAAAAAGTTGATGATAAAGGCAAGAAACGTCTTGCTTATGAAATTAACGACTATCGTGATGGACATTATGTTGTTATTAATTTCTCTGGCGACGAGAATGCAATCAATGAGTTCGATCGTCAGGCGAAATTCACCGATGACATTATCCGTCATATGGCAATTCGCGAAGAAGATCAATAAATAAGGGGTGGTTCTGATGTTGAATCGTGTCGTCTTAGTCGGCAGATTAACGAAGGATCCTGATCTACGTTATACACAATCCGGAGTGGCAGTAGCCAATTTTACCATTGCAGTAAATCGGCCTTTTTCCAATCAGCAAGGCGAACGTGAAGCAGACTTTATCAACTGTGTCGTTTGGCGCAGACCAGCTGAAAACCTGGCAAACTACATGAAAAAAGGCAACATGGTCGGTGTCGATGGACGCGTCCAGACACGGACTTTCGAAGCCCAGGATGGGAAGACTGTTTTCGTTACGGAAATCGTAGCTGACAGTGTACAATTCCTGGAACCAAAAGGCTCTTCACAAAATCGCGGGCAAGGTGCATCAGGATACCAGCAGAACCAGAACCAATATCAGGGACAAAATCAGTCTCAAGGGCAAAATCAGCAGAAAAAAGATTCTATCTTTCAGGATGAAGGAGAGCCAATCGACATTTCTGATGATGACTTGCCATTCTAACTGATGATTTAAACAAACCTTGAACTTTTAATTCATGAAAAAGGGAGGCGTAAACTATGGCAGCTCGTCGTGGACGTGGAAGACGTCGTAAAGTATGTTATTTCACAGCGAACGGTATTACGCACATTGACTATAAAGACGTGGATTTGCTGAAGCGTTTCATTTCTGAGCGTGGAAAAATTCTTCCTCGCCGTGTAACTGGAACATCTGCAAAATATCAGCGTAAATTGACAAAAGCAATTAAACGCGCAAGACAAATGGCTTTATTGCCGTATACCGCAGAATAATAAGCAGAAGGCCCTCAATGGTTCAATCCATTGGGGGCCTTCCTTATCTCATTTATCGGTCATGAGAGGGATGCGGTTTCTTTATTTTGCGTTTTGGATAAACGGTAATCATTTTGACGAGGTAGATCATTATAAATGCGATCATGAGCCACATGATATATAAGTTGAGCGGGAATATAAAAGCATAAAGTGTATAAGCAAGTGCCGGAATCGTACTGGCATAGGCGCTCATTTTCCATAATAGGGATAATTTGAGTTTTCTATTCAGGAGTTTAGCGATTAGAGTTCCGATGTAGGCCAATAGTGTCAGTGCTAGAAAGACCACCACAGTGATCGGCAGATAAAAAATAAAGAAAAAGTAGACGAGCCAAAACGCAATATTTATTCCTGCTTCATTCGTACCTGATGTGAGCATATGAACAGCTGTTGGTATGGAGCTCAGGAAAATGAGAATTAGCATATAGATCACAGCCATATCCATGCCGGTACGGTTTAATTTAAACATCGCTTGTTTGCTTGGCAGCTTAAGACTATGTATGAAGGTGTGCCAGAGCACCATTGCCATCATCCTTTTGAGTTTAATGTTCGCATACCGACCATTATAACTGAAAAAGAGCAAGACTGCTTGTAAGGTGCTTATGATGCAATGAACATATCAAAACGAAATGAAAGTTGTCGATTATTGCCCGGGAAATTATTTCTGGCAGATCATACACCAATTAAACCGGAAATCATGTTATCATAGAGTAATGAAGCGTTTAGACAAAGTGCCCTGAACAGGGTAACAGAGGTGTCCGAAGTCGTGAATGTATCAAAGAAAATGGCAGACGGGGCAATGATGAGTGCTGTTTTCATTGCACTGTTAATCGTTGCTATGTTTATTCCCGTCTTAAACATATTTGCCAACATCGCTTTGCCGATTCCATTCGTGGTGTATGCAGCCAGGTATGACCTGAAAGCTGTCGGCTTGATGTTTGCAGTTACACAAATTTTAGCCTTATTATTTGGCACGCTAGTCGCAATCCCAGTTGCTGTGTCAGCAGCATTTGGCGGCATTATGATCGGTGTCGCCCTCCGCAAAAAACTTACCCCTTACGAAACATGGGCGAGCGGAACTATCGGATTTGTGGCTGGTTTGGCCTTCGTATTTGTGTTCAGTCAGTTTGTGTTCGACGTCAATTGGATTGATGAAACGAACGAACTGATTGACAGGTCGCTGAGTATGACAGAAGAGATTGTTTCGACAGTTGGGCTTAACGAAGAAGCGAGTCAGCAAATGGAAACCATGAAAGAGCAATTCAAGCAATTGCCGGACTATATGCCGGCTGGTCTCGCTGTTGCTTCGATCTTTATGGCCTTTATCACCCAGTGGCTCAGTTATAAAGTGCTGAATCGTATTGAACGAAAGACGTATCGATTCCCGCCATTTCGTTCCATGCGCTTACCGACATCGATTATATGGATCTACTTTTTTGCACTTATAGCCGGGTTGTTTGTGCAGGATGCAGATAGTCTGATTCTGCTGGCAGCAAATAACGCTATGATGCTTGTTGGCTTGTTGTTGACATTGCAGGGCTTTTCGTTTATTTTCTTTTTTGCTCATACGAAATCCCTATCAAAAGCAATCCCTGTTGTCGCAGTCGTTGTAACATTATTATTGCCATTTATTATGCTTTACATTATCCGGTTAATCGGTATTGTCGATATTGGATTTGGGGTCAGGGAGCGTATGGAAAATCGTGAAAAATAGACCGATTAAAGAACAAAGTGGAAGGCAGCGGAAACAGAGTCCTTTCACCAAAAGCAGGAAAACAGGAGCTGATGAGATTGCCTGGTATCAATAGAAAACGTAAACTCGGAAGCCATTTACTTGTGATTTATGGTTTATCGATCGGTCTGTTAGCTTTTATATGGTATTTCAACTGGGTGCTTGGCATTGTGATGACCGTTTTGTTAGGGTTATCCATTTACTACAGTTTGTGGGTGGAAAAGACACTCATATATGAAACAGAAAGCTATATTTCGACGCTCAGTGCCCGTATTAAAAAAGTGGGCGAGGAAGCCTTGCTCGAGATGCCGATTGGTATTATATTGTATAATGACGAATATATGATTGAATGGACCAACTCCTATATCAGCAACCTTGTCGGGGAAGATACCCTGATAGGGAAATCACTCAATATCTTTTCTGAGGATCTAAAAGAACATATTGAAGATGACGAGGATTACATGCTTCAGTTTGGCGACTATGTATTTAAAGTAACGATTAAAAAAGAAGAACGTCTGCTTTATTTATTCGATCGTACAGAACAAGTTGATATTGAGAAGAAATTTAAAGAAGAACAGACGGTTTTAGCCGTAATATATCTCGATAATTATGATGAAATCACTCAAAACATGGAAGACACCCGTAAAAGTCAGCTGAATTCTCAGGTTACGGCTCTTTTAAATAACTGGTCTCATGAGAATGGTCTTTATCTGAAACGGACATCACAGGAACGTTTTCTCGCGATTGCTTCCCAAGCGATTCTTGAGAAACTTGAGAAAAACCGGTTTGATATTCTGGATGAAGTACGTAATATCGATACCGAACAAAACGTTCCGCTTACGATCAGTATAGGTGTGGGGGCGAGCCGGATACCGCTTCCGGCACTTGGAGAACTTGCACAGTCGAGCCTTGATCTTGTGCTCGGACGCGGTGGTGACCAAGTCGCCATTAAAGACGAGTCGGGTAAAGTTCGCTTCTATGGCGGCAAAACAAATCCAATGGAAAAACGCACCCGAGTACGTGCCCGTGTAATTTCACATGCTTTGCGTGAACTTGTGAAAGACAGTGATAATGTGATCATAATGGGGCATCAGATGCCTGACATGGATGCGATTGGGGCAGCAATAGGTGTTTCCAATATTGCCCGGGCTAACGATGTGAACGGTTATGTTGTGTTTGATCCAGATGATAATGACACAGGGGTCCACCGTTTAATTGAAGCGGTCAAACAGGATGAGGATGTCTGGGAGTATTTTGTCACCCCAGAGGAAGCAGAAGACCTTACAACATCAGACAGTCTGATTGTTGTGGTTGATGTGCATAAACCTTCTATGGTCGTTCATCCGCGGCTTCTGAACAAAACAGATAACAAAGTGGTGATCGATCATCACCGCCGGGCAGAAGAATTCGTCGAGAGCCCGACCCTCGTTTATATGGAACCTTATGCATCATCCACGGCTGAGTTGGTAACTGAACTGCTGGAATACCAGCCGAAAAAACTTAAACTCAAAATGCTTGAAGCGACTGCACTCCTAGCAGGCATTATCGTTGATACGAAAAGCTTCACCCTCAGGACGGGGTCCAGAACATTTGATGCGGCATCTTATCTGAGATCTCAGGGCGCTGATACAATATTGGTCCAACAGTTTCTCAAAGAGGATCTTGACCTTTATATCAAACGGAGCAGGCTCGTTGAAACTGCGGATATGTCCCATGATAATGTTGCCATTGCCAAAGGAGAAGAAGGCAAGACGTACAATCCAATTTTGATTGCCCAAGCTGCTGACACCTTGTTGACCATGTCAGGTGTTGAAGCATCCTTCGTCATATCTGAACGAAAAGACGGCAGGATTGGCATTAGCGCAAGGTCACTTGGCAGGGTTAATGTGCAAGTCATTATGGAACAAATGAATGGCGGCGGCCACTTGACCAATGCCGCAACGCAAATTGAAGACACAACAATTGCAGATGCTGAAGCCTTATTGAAAGATCTGCTCAGTGATTATTTTGAAGGGGGAGACGAAACATGAAAGTCATTTTTCTGAAAGACGTAAAAGGAACAGGTAAAAAAGGTGAAGTGAAAGATGTGGCAGATGGCTATGCCCGCAACTATCTCTTGAAACACAAACTGGCTGAAGAGGCGACAAAAGCCAACCTGGATGCCCTCAATGCCAAGAAAAAGAAAAACGCCCAGCGTGAACAGGAAGAAAAAGATGAAGCCATTGATTTTAAAAATAAACTCGCTGATCTGACTGTTAAAGTTAAAGCCAAGTCTGGGGAAGGCGGTACATTATTCGGCTCTGTTACCAATAAACATATCGCCGATACCCTGAAAAAGGACTACGGATATAAAATTGACAAACGGAGAATTGAACTGGATGAACCTATTCGGTCACTTGGACATACACGCGTCCCGGTTAAATTGCATCATGAGGTGACCGGCACGATTCAGGTGCAAGTGGTTGCAGAGTAAAGGACCTTCATTAAGGTCCTTCTCTTATGACGAATGGGCAGAGCCTCTGGGAGAGGGGGAATATACATGAATGAGTCATGGAGTGATCGCACACCTCCGCATAATATAGAAGCAGAACAAGCCGTATTGGGTGCCGTTTTTCTTGAACCGGAAGCATTCTCATCAGCCGCTGAACGTCTGTTGCCTGCTGATTTTTACCGTGCAGCCCACCAGCGTATTTTTGACACGATGACCAAGCTGACCGATCGTGGTGAACCCATTGACCTTGTAACTGTGACCACTGCACTTGCCAACGAGAAAACACTCGATGAGGCAGGCGGGGTTTCGTATCTGTCTGATCTTGCCGGAAGTGTGCCGACTGCGGCCAATATCGAATACTACAGCAAGATCGTTGAGGAGAAAGCTTTGCTCCGCCGGCTGATTCGGACGGCAACCGATATCGTTTCAACCAGTTATGAAAAAGAAGACGATGTTGAAGACATTTTAAACGAAGCTGAGAAAAACATCCTTGACGTTTCCAGCCGCAGAAACACCGGCGCATTTAAAGAAATAAAAGATGTTCTGATTGATGTCTATGACAATATTGAAATGCTCCATCATAATAACGCAGACATCACCGGTGTACCAACCGGGTTTCGTGATTTGGACCAGATTACATCAGGTTTCCAGCGCAATGATTTAATTATTATCGCTGCCCGTCCGTCAGTAGGTAAGACGGCTTTTGCTTTGAATATCGCTCAGAACGTGGCGATTAATACAGAGGAGAATGTGGCCATCTTCAGTCTTGAGATGGGGGCTGATCAGCTGGTGTCACGTATGTTGTGTGCGGAAGGTAATATCGATGCCCAGCGTCTTCGTACAGGGAGTCTGGAAGCAGAGGACTGGGGCAAGTTGACGATGGCGATGGGAAGCTTGTCCAATGCCGGCATCTTTATCGATGATTCGCCTGGTATCCGTGTGAATGAAATTAGGTCAAAATGCCGCCGGTTGAAGCAGGAACATGGCCTTGGCATGATTGTCATTGACTATTTACAATTGATCCAAGGCAGTGCGAACTCACGTGAGAACCGCCAGCAGGAAGTCTCCGAAATCTCCCGAAGCCTTAAAGCACTGGCACGGGAATTAGAAGTGCCCCTCATAGCTTTGTCCCAGCTATCACGTGGTGTTGAATCTCGTCAGGACAAACGGCCGATGATGTCCGACCTCAGAGAATCAGGCAGTATTGAGCAAGATGCTGATATTGTTGGCTTCTTATATAGAGACGACTATTACGATCAGGAGTCTGAGAAGCAGAACATCATTGAAATCATTATTTCCAAACAGCGTAACGGTCCTGTTGGTACAGTCGAATTGGCCTTTGTTAAAGAATATAACAAATTCGTCGACCTCGACCATCGCTACAGCGAAAGCGACATCCCAGCCCCAGCACACGCATGATCCACATGAAACAATCCGAACTGAGACAACAAATCAGTTCGGATTTTTTTGGATCTGATGAACAAACTAAACGATAAGATCGTGATCTCCTCTCCGGGAAGCCACTTAATTAATACTTAAACGCTTCTTGAATAGTATTAGATAACTTGACAGTTTAGAAATGCTTCTGGCAATCGCTCGGGGAAAACACTCCGCGTCCAGTGGGCGCTGATGAGCCTCGGGCCCACAGGACGTGGGTCATGAAGGCGTTGCGACAGGACGTCGCGGTTTTAGCCTTCCTTCCCCTATACCGCGCTGTGGGGTCTCATCTAGGAGTCTGTCCGACGGAATGTTATTTAAGGGGTCAGATTTAACTTTTTGAGCATATTTCTCCAAAAAAACGCTATTTTGAAGTGAATAGTGTTTAAATCCAGCCTTATCCGTGCCCTTTATGATAACTTTTTCAGATTTTGGACAGACTTATCCCTTGTTTGCTTTAACACGTTTTTTGGATGCTTAAGAAAATGAAGCTTCCTAAGGTTATGAGCCAACGCAAGCAGCACAAATTCACCCGAAACTTTTTCTTTTCCGCGGAGGTGAAATTGCCGAAAGCCTTGACACGCTTTCAGTTGCCCAAACACCGGCTCTACAATTGCTTTACGTTTCTTGTAAATGTCTTTCCCTTCGTCACTTTGAACTTTCGTTCTCATAGCTTCACGTATTGGATCAGCTTCTGTACGTTGTATAGTTCTTTTGCCTGTTTTAGATTTTACACACTCACTTTGAAAGGGGCAGTCTAAGCATGCTTGACCTTCATAAATCCATGTTGTAGGTCTGGTCTCATGATGGCGGTATTTAACTTTTTTAAGCACCATGTTTTGACCAATAGGGCAGATATAAGTATCTTGCTCTTGGTCATAAGTGAAATTCGACTTGTCATAAGGATTACCATTTTGTTTGCCTTCTTTGGTTGCTGCAATATAGGCATCTACTCCATAGGTTTCGGCTTGTTGAATGTTGGCTGCACTAAAATAACCGGCATCTGCTGTAACAATCTCTGGCATGGCACCCATATTCTCCCGAATAGAGGATAAGACATTTTCAAACTGTTGTTGATCACTGGAATTATTACTCATGGCCATTCCAACGATAAAGCCACGGTCTGAATCAACTGCAACTTGTGGATTGTAGCCTTGTATCACGCCTTGTGTCCGGGTGTTCATAATTCGTGAATCATCGTCCGTAAAATTAGCCTGATCCTTGTCAGCTGTTGCTAAAGCTGATTCAGGTTTGCGTTCTTCTAGTTTTTGTAATGCTTCCTTGATCGTTTCCAGGCGCTTTTGATGATCTTGTATACCTCGACTTGTGGGTTCCGTTTGTTCATCTTCGATGGCATCTTGCAGCTGGGCTTCGTTCAAGTGATCGGCAATAAGCTGTTCCATACGCTTAATTTCTTTTTTCATATAGCCGCGTGTCATCGCTTTGTGCTTTGAAGCATTAGCCTTGAACTTTGAACCGTCAATGCTTACATGTGCCATGGATACATGACCTAATTCTTTAGCGATTAGAATAACCTGACTAAATAAAGGGGCCAAATTATTTATGTTGTTTTTTCGAAAATCACTAATAGTGCGGTGATCAGGCTTCTGGCCACCGGCCAGCCAGCGAAAGGGAATGCTTTCTTGAATTGCCGTATGCAATTTACGGGATGAAAACACACCCGTTTGATAGCCATAAAAGAGAATCTTAATCAACATCTTCGGATGGTAAGCTTCTTGACCACGATTTTTATAGTGAATTGTCATATGAGAAATATTTAGTTCATCAACAATGTCGTTAACAGTGCGAGCAAGGTGATCAGAAGGAATCAAATCCCCAAAATACGTCGGGATTAGCTCTCCTTGCTCCACTGAATAAGGCTTAAATGGTGCCATGGTGGAATGCCCCTTTCTTTTTCCGTTCAATCTTCACTTTGTAATATTAATTATACATGAAAGTTCGGCATTCCACCCATTTATCTGGTAATACTTTCATTCCGTCGGACAGACTCCTAGGCTTTTGCTCGAGGCCACTGAAAATCACCCTCTTTTTTTAGGAAGAGCGAAACAAGAAAAATAAAACAAAAAAACGGAGCTTTTTTTCGCAGTAAAAAGAAAAAAAGCTCCTCTATTACTCAGAAGCTTGCTCTTTTTTGTCTATCAGCTTCATTATTCTTTTTAAATTAACTACAAATATCGTCGCCGCACTTTGCAATTCCATGCCAAATAAACCCGAATATGCGGCTCTGTCGTATCCGTGCCTATTTTTCAATTCACTATTCTTAGCCTCAATCATGTATCGATCTTTTGCTATTTCTTTAAAAGCTTCACTTTGCTGGAAAGCCTCCTGATCTTTATGTTCCGTTGACTTCACTGAAACAGAATACGTTTTGGTTTTGGCTCCATCTTTATAGCATCCGTCCCGTAAAGGACAAGTTTTACACTTATCCACATCAAAGTAAAACTTTAATTGGGCATTTCGATTTTTTCTATTCTTGTATAACTTTTTTGTTGCTAAATGTCCTGCCGGACATACAAACATATCTGCATCCTTATTAAATTCAAACCCAGTATCGTGTCTTTTTCCATTTGTAATAACCGGATGCAGTTTGGACACTAATTGAAACGATTCTTCTTTTGCTAACTTTAAGTTATTCGTTCCAGAGTATGCAGTATCTCCAATAACTGTATCTACTTTCATGCCAGCATCTTTGCTTTTTTGTACGAGTTCTTTTAAATACTTACCATCACTTTTCTCTCCTGTAGTAACTGATGCAGCTGTAATAATTCTCTCCCTTGAAATAGCCAAATGTGTTTTGTAACCAAAAAATGAACTATCTGATGTCTTGTGCCCTGTGCGGGCATCCTGGTCATCCGAAAGAACTGTTTGATGTTCGCAGTCATCCAAGACTTCTTTTAATAGATTTATTCTTTCCTTCACAGTCGGCATGTTGCTGATTTCCGGTTCTTGTTCAATCGTCTTGATTAGAGACTCACAATACTCAGTTGTTTCATTAATATCATCGTAAGAAGGTTTGACTGGAAATTTTTCTTTCATAGATTCATCAAACCCATATACAGCTTTACGCACCAGCTTCGCTTTCTCTTTTAAAAAGTCATTGGCTGATTTAGAATTGTTTCGAGAAGCGGTATGTGTGGCATCCACAATTAATATATTACTCTCGAGTACACCTTGTTCTATCCCGATTTCAACGGTTTTATTAATAAGTAAATCTAACATATTTTTATCCTCGAGACGCAATTTGCGAAACTTTGTTAAGGAACTCGAATCAATGACTGGGTCCTCAGGAGCCATTTCCAAAAAATATTTAAAGGACATATCATATCTTGAGCGTTCTACAACGTCACTATCTGATAGATCATAAATACGTTTCAACAGTAGGTATTTGAACATTCGAATAGGGGAGACCGCATTTCGTCCATTATTATGAGAATACTTATTTTTTAATTCCTCTATAATAAAACTAAAATCAACTAGCTCATTGATGCGACGGAGAAAATTATCATTAGGAATAATGATCTCGTAGAGATCCGTATAGGAGCTAATGTTTAAGGATTGTTGACTTGCTAACATTTACGATCTCCCACTTTCTTTTTTATTATTTTCATTATAAGCAATCGCAGATTATAAATCACCTCCTACCTAGATATTTAGAGGACTTTTTCAGTGGCCTCTTTTGCTCCCACAGGAGTCTCCGTGTTTTCCCCGAGCTTGGTATGAGAGGGTATTCCCTAACTCGTATGTGAGTAGAACCGCTCTAGCCACTGAATTAAATAGAGTGATTGGAGCAGAGGGAAGTAGAGGACATTGTGGTGTATAGCTGCTTTTGCGATACATGGGTGACTGCAGGAATAGCACGAGTCCAAAGACTTCGCAGGGTTACATCAAGAAGGGTCGACTAAAACCGCCCTTTGCGGGCAACGTCGACATATCCCTTTGCAGCAAAGAAGACACTGTGAAAGTGGGTTTGTTGAACAGCTGTCACACTTTAGCTGTGATAAAGTTTTACAATCAGCATAGGAACAATACCTCTGAAAAAACATTTAATAATATGTCAAAACACGAACATTAAACTTTAAAAGCAATATTATGTTCGTGTTATGGTTGACGCAGGGGTGTCAAATTGGTAAACTGAGTGGTGGATTAAGATAAACACATATTAAACGAAATTCTTGGAGGTGCGTCATGTCCTCAGTAGTCGTAGTAGGAACACAGTGGGGCGATGAAGGAAAAGGAAAGATTACCGACTTTTTGTCAGAGCATGCAGAAGTCGTGGCACGATACCAGGGCGGAAATAATGCCGGTCATACGATCAAGTTCGAGGAAAACACATATAAATTGCATTTGATTCCATCAGGGATCTTTTTCGGTGATAAGCGGTGTGTTCTGGGAAATGGAATGGTGATCGATCCGAAAGCATTTCTTGAAGAGCTGGACTATTTGCATGGCCATGGTGTAAATACGGACAACCTTTTTGTGAGTAACCGGGCCCATGTGATATTACCTTATCATATTAAGCTTGATATTCTGCAGGAAGAGGAGAAGGGCGCCAACAAAATTGGCACAACAAAAAAAGGGATTGGTCCTGCGTATATGGACAAAGCTGCCAGAGTCGGAATTCGAATTGCCGATCTGCTTGATAAGGATGCTTTTTACAAGAAATTGGAGCAGAATCTTAAAGAAAAGAATCGCCTGTTTGAAAGAATGTATGATGCACCTGCATTGGATATAGATGAGATTTTTGAAACCTATTATGAATATGGGCAGAAAATAAAACAGTATGTCTGTGATACGTCTGTTGTTCTTAATGATGCCTTGGATGAAGGACGTCGTGTGTTGTTTGAAGGGGCACAGGGTGTGATGCTTGATATTGATCAGGGCACGTATCCGTTTGTTACGTCTTCAAACCCGATTGCCGGTGGGGTTACGATCGGCTCGGGTGTCGGTCCGACGAAGATTGACCATGTTGTCGGGGTGACCAAAGCCTATACCACACGCGTCGGGGATGGTCCATTTCCGACTGAACTGAACGATGCGACAGGTGAGCAAATCCGCGAAGTAGGCCGTGAGTATGGGACCACAACAGGTCGTGCACGCCGTGTTGGCTGGTTTGACAGTGTGGTGGTCAGACACGCACGCCGGGTGAGCGGTATTACAGATCTGTCATTGAACTCACTCGATGTGCTAACAGGCATTGAGACGTTGAAGATTTGTGTGGCTTATCGTTATAGAGGTGAAGTGATTCATCATTTCCCTGCAAGTCTTGATGTTCTTGCTGAATGTGAACCGGTTTATGAAGAACTGCCGGGATGGACAGAAGACATTACAGGAGTCACAAGTCTTGATGAGCTGCCGGCAAATGCACGGCATTATCTTGAACGGGTTTCACAACTGTCCGAAATCCCGTTGTCGATTTTTTCCGTGGGTCCAGACCGTACTCAGACGAATGTCGTTCGCAGTGTATATAGCTCAAAGTAGGTCGAAATACCCTGTAATATTTTGTAATCTAATTGTAAATAAACATGTTGAAAAAGCTCGAAATATGTCGAAAAGATCACCTCAAAACCGGGGTGGTCTTTTATTTTAATCGTATAATGGAAAATATTGTAAAACAGAATACAGTTTGTTTACATTCCTCCTTAACACCTATCTTACCGGGTTTTACTATGGTAGATTAGTATCTGGGTAAAATAGATCATTAGATAAAGACATATATACATCATTTAGTTAGGGGGAAGACCCGTCGTGGCTTCTAAAAACACATTAAACAAAAGACCGTATCCAGTGGCTGCAGTCTGGATTTTGTTGTCGTGCATCACTTTGTTTTGGGGATTTTCATCAACCACTATTCTAGCAGGTGATCATTCACTTTTTAAGAAGGTCTATCATGTCTATGTCGGTGAAGAACATATCGGTGAAATTGAAGACCCCAAATTTGCAGAAGATATTTTGGATCATAAGCTGGCCGCTGCAAAAACAGATGAAAAAGGAATCAATCTTGTTTTGAGTGAAGAGGTTAGTTATGTGGAGGAGAGGGTTTTTAACCCCAAGTTCACGAATGAAGAGGTTGCAGACTATCTCGAGAAAGAGATATCGGTTCTGGCGGAAGCTGTTGAGTTGAAAGCTGGAGATCAAACTGTTGGATATTTTAAAAACGAGGATACAGCCCAAAAGCTCATTCATAAGTACAAGACTAAATTTGTTGACAGCGATGTGCTTGATACGATTAACAGCCTCAAACAAGAAACATCAAATGATGGAGCAGATTTTAATAGATTAAAAGAGGAAGACATTACCCTCGAACCCGGTGATAAAATGGTAACGGATGTTACATTGTCCGAAAATGTTTCATATGAAACAATTCAGGTTGAACCGAAGCAAATGATGTCTATTAAACAAGGTATGAAGAAACTGCAAAAAGGCACGCTTGAAGATAAAGTACATAAAGTGGAAAAAGGCGATGTGCTGGAGTCAATCGCCCAACAATATGACTTAACGAAAAAGACTATCATGGAATTAAATGAAGGCCTTACAGATGAAACGGTTCTGCAAATCGATCAAGAGATTCATGTCACAGAGTATGAACCTCTCGTAAAGGTCCTTGTTAAAGAAGAAGAGCGTGTTGAGAAAAAGATTGCATATGAAACTGAACACAAGCAGTCCGACGAGCTTCTCAAAGGTGAAACCAAAGTGAAGCAAAAAGGAAAAGATGGCAAAAAGCAGCTTCATTATGTGATCCAGCAAGAAAACGGGAAAGCTGTGAAAAAAGAAGTGGCAAATGAGAAGGTCACCAAAGAGCCTGTTAATAAAATCGTGATTGAAGGGACTAAGGTCATTCCATCACGCGGCACAGGCACCTTTACATGGCCGGCACACGGTGGTTACGTATCCAGTCATATGGGTGCCCGCTGGGGCCGAATGCACAAAGGAATTGATATCGCTGGACCAAGCAGTCGGGGCATCAAGGCAGCAGACAATGGTGTTGTTGTGTCAGCCGGTGCTGATGGCTCCTATGGGAACAGGGTGGTTATCAGCCATAACAATGGCATGAAAACCCTCTATGCCCATTTGTCTTCGATCAAAGTTCATCCCGGGCAAGTCGTGCAAAAGGGGCAGCAGATTGGAATCATGGGCTCAACCGGACGCTCGACAGGCATCCACCTGCATTTCGAAGTCTATAAAAATGGCGCATTGCAAAACCCGCTGAAATACTATTAACAAACACATAACAGCAGGCCTGCCAAGGAGAACCCCTAGCAGGCCGCTTTTTATATATTTTTTACAAGAAAATAGAGCGATCTCAGAGCCCTGAAAGTTCCTTCAGCTTGATAATGGTTCATCTGTTAAGAATACATTGATTGGTGTAAAACCAGCAATCCTTTAGAAAAGCATCTTTTAAATTGAAGGTCAAGACATTTTGGCTGAAGTACGTTAAAATGAAGTCATGGATTCTTTTATGATGATTGAATATAAGTATGTGTAATAGATTTATTTATAATATAAGCGAGGACGTGAGAGAATGGCGTACAAAGTATTGGTGGTAGACGACGAAAGACCGATTGCAGACATCCTGCAGTTCAATCTTGAAAAGGAAGGGTATGACGTGGTTTGTGCCTATGATGGGGATGAGGCCATTGAGCTTGCTGAAGCTGAAAAGCCAGATTTGATTCTGCTGGACATCATGCTCCCGAACAAAGATGGCAATGAGGTCTGTCGTGAGATCCGCAAAACCCAGTCGATGCCGATCATTATGCTGACGGCAAAGGATTCAGAGATTGATAAGGTGCTTGGTTTAGAACTGGGCGCGGATGACTATGTGACGAAACCATTCAGCAACCGAGAGCTGATTGCTAGGGTTAAAGCGAACTTACGTCGCCAGGAGACCGTTCCTGAAGATGACAGTGCATCAAAAGACATTGCCATTGGTGATCTGGTGGTCCATCCTGATGCCTATATTGTGACTAGAAACGGGGAACAGATTGAATTAACGCACCGTGAATTTGAGCTGGTTCATTATCTCGCACGGCATATTGGACAGGTGATGACACGTGAGCATCTGCTGGAAACGGTGTGGGGCTATGATTATTTTGGTGATGTCCGTACCGTGGACGTGACAGTCCGCCGTCTGCGTGAGAAAATAGAAGAGAATCCAAGTAACCCGAACTGGATTATCACGAGAAGAGGGGTCGGGTATTATTTGCGTAATCCTGAGTAGGAGCAATTGTCATGCATAAAGTCGGTTTTTTCCGTTCTGTACAATTAAAATTTATAATCGTATATATCTTGCTCTTGCTCATTGCCATTCAGGTGATTGGGTCGTATTTTGTCCGTCAGCTGGAAGAAGAACTGGTGGATAACTTTAAGACTTCGATCGACGACCGGATTGATGTGGTCAATGTTTATCTGGAACAGGCCTTTGAAAAAGAGCGTCCGGAAGATGGCAGTGGTCCGACTCTGCAGGAGGAAATCCAGCGCATTGTTAATGAAGTGGATACGGCGGAGATCACGAGCTTGCAGGTCATCAATAACCAAAGACGGATTCTTGGTACGAATAACTACATGGAGCAGGACAACATTGGTAAGAAAACAACAGAAGATATCGTCCAGAACGTGCTCCGCAATAAAAGTGAGCAGCATACGACTCAGTTGAACAGTAACACGGGAAATCGCGTGTTCATCAAAGCAGTGCCGATCTGGAACGAGGATAACACCCTGGCTGGGGTTATTTATGTGGAAGGCAATATGGAAGGTGTGTATGCACAGCTGCAGCGCATTAACGGTATTTTTATCAAGGCCTCCATATTGGCTGTGACGGTGTCAGCCCTGCTCGGGATCATAGTTGCCCGTTCCATTACAAAGCCAATCAAAGAAATGCGGAGACAGGCGCTTACGATGGCACAGGGTGACTTTTCTCAAAAGGTTAATGTGTATGGCAATGATGAAATCGGACAGCTTGCAGAGACATTCAACGATCTGAATGACAGACTGCGGGATTCCCGGGCTACGACAGAAGAAGAGCGGCGCAAGTTAAGTTCAGTGCTCTCTGACATGTCAGAAGGTGTCATTGCGACAGATGAGACTGGTGCTGTCACGTTAATGAACGATGCAGCAGGTTATTTGATTGGACGAGATCCCGACGAGGTCAGAGGCGACTTCTTGCTGGACGTCATTAAAGTGGAGGAGCGGGTAGAAGACATATCCGAGCTCCATGAGAATGGTTCAATGGTGATCGATTACAGTGGAGAAGACGAGCTGTTTCTCATCCGGGCCAATTTCTCCATTATTTCAGATGAGGAAGACCAAATAACAGGCTTCATCACCGTTCTGAGTGATGTGACTGAACAGGAAAAGATTGAACAGGAACGCCGTGAGTTCGTCTCAAATGTGTCGCATGAGCTACGAACACCGCTGACAACGATGCGGAGTTACCTTGAGGCGCTGACAGACGGAGCCTGGGAAGATAAACAGATCGCACCGAAGTTTCTGAATGTCACTCAGAATGAGACCGAGCGCATGATACGCATGGTGAACGATCTTCTTCAGCTTTCAAGAATGGACAGCCAGGAAGATACGATTCATAAGGAGAAAGTGGATTTCATCAGTTATTTCCATGAAGTCATTGATCGGTTTGAGATGAACACCGCAGATCGTTTCACGTTAAAACGACGGCTACCGCCATCCCCATTATATGTTTGGCTTGATAAGGACAAAATGACTCAGGTGCTCGACAACATTATTTCCAATGCCATTAAATATTCGCCTGAGGGTGGCACGATTCACCTTGATCTCAAGAAGCAAAACAGATATCTCGCGGTCAGCATTAGAGACGAAGGAATCGGCATCCCACCAGATAAGCAGGATAAGATATTTGACCGCTTCTACAGGGCAGACAGAGCCCGGTCACGGAAGCTTGGCGGCACAGGCCTTGGACTTGCGATCGCCAAGGAGCTGGTTGAAGCACATCACGGGAAGATTTGGGCAGAAGGGAAAGAAGGCCAAGGCACAACGATCCTCTTTACCCTGCCGCTCATCAGCCAGAAGCGGAGGAAGAGAAAATGAATTTTGAGACGATCAAATCATTCATACTCGGCGTGCTTGTGGCTGTAAGTTTGCTGCTGACCTTCAGCTTGTGGAGCTATCAGCCACAAAACGATCTGCTGTCCAATAAGCCTCTTGTCAGTGAGGAAGAGATGGATATTCAAGGTGCTAAGGAAACGAAAAAAGAGCTGATCCAGCCGACAGATATGATTTTTCACAGTAATGGTGCGCCCTATGGATTTACAAACCCTAAAGAGGTGGAGCGTATCTACAGTGATATGCAGTCCTGGGTGATGTATGATTTCAGTATCCGGAATAATGTAAAAGAGCCTAATGATGACCATATGGTGGAAATTGTGTTTCCGGAAGCCCTGCCGATGCAGTTTTTAAATAACCTGTTTACACTGAATGAAGATCCGTATCTGCCGGAATGGTCATTTAAACGGATGTATATCACATTTTCCGAGGATCAATCGCAGCTGAACGTCCGTTTCGAAGCGACCAGAGGGGACGAATATGCTACGGTGGTTGTCAATAACTCGAGAAAATATGATTTGCTTTATAATTATGTAACGACCCATGATCAACTGGAATCACTCGTAAAGGTTGAGAATATGGCAAATGAGATTTATGTGCCGGCGACCCCGGTGGAAACGTATAACTGGTCATTTACAACCAACGCCATTGACCCGAATCAGCTGGTCAATGCTTTGTTTAACAACCCGTCACTTGTTAAACGGAATGTCTCTAACGATGAGATTAATTATACGGACGGCTTACAGGGGATGCGGATTGATAAAAACAAACGCAGTATGGAATTTTATAACCCATACGACGCACGTAATTATGAACAAATGGATTTGAGTAACTTAATTGAAAGAAGCATTACCAGTGTTAATGAACACAAAGGCTGGACAGATGATTACCATTTTTGGGCATTCCGCCGGCTTGATAACCATATCACTTACCGCATGTTTTATGAAGGCTATCCAGTGTTCAGTTCAAGTGACTATGCTACCATCGAACAGATGTGGCGTGAGAATGAGCTGTATCAGTATACGCGCCCGTTATTTTCCATTAATAACCAGATTGGAGCGACCAAAGCGACGCTGCCATCCGGTGAAGAAGTGATCAGCCTGCTCGAGAGCGGTCAGTATGCAAGCTATGAGCCGGAAAAAATACAGGACATTCGGGTGGGCTATCAATTAACCCATAAAGAATCTACCGCTTACATTATGACCCTTGAACCAGCATGGTATATGAATTACAACGGCAAATGGATCCAGTTGAAATTGGATAAAGACGTGCTGCTATCAGAGAAAGGGAGGGACTGAAGATGCAATGGACACAAATTAAGACGCTGTTCATCTTCAGCTTTCTCATTCTCGATTTATTCCTGCTCACCCAGTTGTTAAGTAAACAGCAGGAAGCTGACCTTGAAGTTATGGAGAGGAATAACACGACGATTGAACAGCAGCTAGAAGATGAAAATATTGAAATCACGGCTTCGCTTGAAGAAAACGGAGACAAAGATAAGCTGGAAGAGAATTATATTGCTGTTGGACAGAAGAACCTTGGAGACAAGGAGAAGTCTGAGCTGAAAGCACTTGATAACCAGACTCCTCAGATCATCGGTAATAATGTAATTGTCTCTAACTTTAAAGATCCGATAAAAATTCCAGAGGATGGCTCTGAAGAAAACATTTCAGCGCTTTTCGGTCAGTTGTTTCTATACCCGGAACAGTACACGTTTTGGAACTGGAACAAGGAGATGAACGTCCTGCTGTTTTTCCAGGAGAAAAGCGATCGTCCGGTTTACTACAACCAGAGTGGTATCGTGATGGTATTTTTAAATGATGATAATGAGATGACGTTTTATGTGCAGACATTGCTTGGGGATGCAGAGAAGAGCGGAAGTGAAAAGCAGCTGATTACCCCGCTGACGGCCATCGAGGAATTGTATAAGGCAAAAGAATTATATCCCGATGATGAAGTGACTAAAGTCGATATCGGTTTTCATACGATGGTGCCGCTGCCGAATGGGATTCAGTCATTCGCCCCGTCCTGGAAAGTGACTGTCAATGACAAGAAGCATTTCTTTGTGAATGCGATTGAAGGACGGATCTTTTTCAGTGATGAACTGCAGTTTTTAGAGGATACGATTATGTCTATGCGTGACAAGATCCTGGAATCGGACATGGATCAGAAAGAGAAAGAAAAGATTATTGCACAACTTGAGGAGAAACTTGATACATCGGAGTGATCAACATGACGCTGCGTTTTAGTGTACTTGCTTCAGGCAGTACAGGAAATGCATTTTTTATAGAATCAGACGAGACCAAATTGCTCGTCGACGCGGGACTCAGTGGCAAACAGATGGATAGGCTGTTCAGCGAGGTCAGTGTAGACCCGTCTGAACTCTCAGGGATCCTTGTGACCCATGAACACAGCGACCATATTAAAGGCCTCGGGATCATCGCGCGCAAATACCAGCTGCCGATTTATGCCAATGAAAAAACGTGGTCGGCAATGGAGAACAGCATCGGCAAGATTTCCCTTGACCAGAAGTTTCACTTTGGCATGGAACAGGTGAAGACATTCGGTGACATTGATGTGGAATCGTTTGGCGTGTCGCATGATGCGGCTGATCCCATGTTTTTCACCTTTAATAAGGACGGGAAAAAAGTGGCCCTTGTGACAGATTTGGGCTATGTATCCGACCGAATTAAGAAAACGGTTGAAGGCGCAGATGCGTATATATTTGAAGCGAACCATGACGTATCAATGCTGCGGATGGGACGCTACCCATGGAGCGTGAAGCGCCGCATTCTTGGCGACTCGGGCCATGTGTCGAATGAGGATTGTGGCCTGGCGCTGTGTGACATCGTAGGGAACGAAACAGAGCGGATTTATCTCGCCCATTTGAGTCAGGATAACAATATGAAAGACCTTGCACGCATGTCGGTGGCAGATGTGCTGCAGACACGCGGCATCACAACTGACCTGCACGTTACTGACCCCAATACGCCTACACCTATTCACGAAATAGGATTATCATCATCAAAACTCCGGTAGCGACATGCCGGAGTTTTTGTGTGTTTAACTGGCTGTCAACTCTTCATTTCAAGGCCTCTAAATTGAAATCGCCGATATATACCCAAAAACGCCGATATATGAGCGGAAATCGCCGATATATACCTCAAAAACGCCGATATGTGAGCTGAAACCGCCGATATAAGTTAAAGGCGGATCTTTTTGTGCGGTTTATGGTGCTGTATTGGTTTGGGGGAAATTGGGCATTGTATTAGGTAGGAAATGATTGATCGGGAGGTTGTGTTGATGGGCTATTATAACCGCGGTCGAAGGGGAATGCGCTCAGGCGGCCGTTACTTTTTACTGGGCGGGATTATTATAGGCATTATTGTTGTATTGCTTGTGTACCCGCAGATGGAAGACCGTTTTTTTAACGATACGGCAAAGGAAAATACTGAGGAAGATTTGACCGTGACAGATCGTGATGATAAAGGTGAGGTAGCGGTGCCTGATGGTGTCAAGCGTAAGACGACAATGGACGTGCATACACAGGTGACAGATGTGGTCCGTCGTGTAGCCCGACTGTGGTTGGTGTGATTAATATTCAGCGGGAAGAGGATTTCTGGAGCCAGCAGATGGAAGGCAGTGAAGCGGGAACCGGATCTGGTGTGATTTATAAACAGGAGGGGGATACCGTTTATATTGTCACAAACCATCATGTGATCGAGGGCGCGGATACGGTGGAAATTGTCTTGTCTGATGAAACCCAGCATGAAGCGGAAGTCGTCGGGAGTGATTTGTTTTCCGATCTGGCTGTTTTGAAAGTGAGCGGTCTGGGTATTGATCAAGCTATGACCATTGGCTCTTCGGAAAATCTCAAAGTTGGTGAACCAGCTATTGCGATTGGGAGCCCGCTCGGCATGGCTTTTTCCGGATCGGTGACACAGGGCGTGATTAGTGGTAAACAGCGCACGGTCCCACAAGATTTTAACAGGGATGGACGAGCAGATTGGCAGGCGGAAGTGATCCAGACCGATGCGGCGATCAACCCCGGGAACAGCGGCGGGGCACTGATTAACATCGAAGGGCAGCTGATCGGAATTAATTCCATGAAGATCAATGAACAGGATGTGGAAGGCATTGCGTTTGCGATTCCGGTCGACAGTGCCTTGCCGATTATGAAGAAGCTTGAGGAGACTGGGGAAGTGGTGCGTCCGTATATGGGCGTGGAGATTTATTCTCTTGAAGAAGTGCCACAAGCTGAATGGCAGTCGACGCTGAAACTGCCTGGGGACGTGGATGGCGGTGTGTATGTCTGGTCCGTAGAGCGGCTGTCTCCGGCTGATCAGGCTGGGCTCCAGGAGCTCGACGTGATTACGGAGCTTGATGGCAAACCTGTTATGAACATGATCGAGCTGAGACAAATTTTGTACTATGAAAAAGAAATCGGTGATGATGTCGAGGTCACCTACTATCGTGAAGGTGACCAAAAGAAAGCGACGATTAAACTGGGTGTGCAATAGAACGTGTGGAGAAGCGTTTTAGTTTTAAATAGCTGAACCCGCTTTTTGGGGATAAGTCGAGTTGTGCACATCATTCGCTAAGATTCGACAAAGCTTTTCCACAAGAACCTGTGAATACCGTGAATAACCCCAATATATTGTAATAGATGTGCGTACTATATCTAAATATCCGGCAGAACATTTGTGCATATGTGGGTAACGTTGTGGATAAGTGAATCGGTTGGGTATGTTATCGATCATAAGTCATGTTCATAATTACCATTTTAAGGGATATATTGTTTGTATGACGGGTAAAGGCGTATGAGGAGGGGGTTGTATTGTCAGCTATTATTGATGTTCAGAACTTGAAGAAGTCTTACAAAGCGGTTGAAGCCGTTAAAGGTGTTCAATTTCAAGTGGAAGAAGGCGAGATATTTGGTTTTCTGGGTCCGAATGGGGCTGGTAAGAGCACAACGATCAATATGCTGTCGACGATTATCAAGCCTACAAGCGGCCATGCAAGTATAAACGGTTATGACAATGTTAAAGACCGTAACAAAGTCCGTGAAAGCATCGGGCTTATTTTTCAAGAAAATACATTAGACGAAAAGCTGACCGCTAATGAAAATCTCATGCTGCATTGCAAGTTTTATAATGTACCGCGTAAACTCCGGGAGGAACGGATTCAGGAGGTTCTTGAGATTGTGGATTTGACTGATAAGCGCAAACTGATTGTCGAGACGTTCTCTGGCGGCATGAAGCGGCGTCTGGAAATTGCGCGCGGTCTCTTGCACTATCCGCGTGTCCTCTTCCTGGATGAGCCGACAGTTGGGCTGGATCCGCAAACCCGTGATCATATCTGGGAATATATATTGCGGCTCAAGCGAAAGCAGGGCATTACCATTTTCTTGACGACGCATTACATGGATGAAGCTGAAATTTGTGACCGGGTCGCTGTCATGGATCATGGTGAACTAATTGCGCTTGATACACCCGAAGCCTTAAAAACGGATGTCGGGGGAGACATCATTGAAGTGGATACGGTTGATAATCAGCAGGCGAAAGCAGAAATTAAAGAAAGATATGATACAACGGCGGATGAAGGTGATGACGGGTTGACCTTCAAAGTTGATAAAGGCAGCGAATTTCTGGTGCAATTTGTGAAAGAATTTCCGGTTGAAATTACTCGGGTGAATTTACGGCGGCCAACATTAAATGACGTCTTCCTGAATTTAACCGGACGGGAAATTCGTGAAGAAACGACTTCGAAAGGGCGTGGTTGATTATGACAGGGATGATCGCTGTATGGCAGCGTGACGTCATCAAATTTTTCCGTGATAAGCCGCGTTTGTTTGGGTCTTTTGCGATGCCATTCATGTTTTTAATCTTGTTTGGCAGCGGTATGAGCGGGGCGATGAAATCAATGATCGGCGGTGGGGCTTCTTCAGGTCCACTAGCAGATTTTGATTTTGTATCGTTTATGTTCCCGGGCATTATTGGTATGGTTGTTTTCACAACTGCGGTTTTTTCTGCGTTGTCTGTCGTGGAGGATAAGGATTTCGGCTATATGCGCGAAATACTCGTGTCTCCCATGTCACGCACAGCCATTGCCATTGGCAAAGTGCTTGGCGGCTCCACTGTTGCCGTGATTCAAGGATTAATGATGCTCGTGTTTATTCCTTTTGTCGGCGTGTCACTCACGTTTATGATGGTGCTCAAGCTGATTCCGACGATGTTTCTTGTGGCGTTTACCATTTCGTCAATTGGCCTGCTTATTGCCAGCACTTTGAAAACTTCCCAAGGGTTCCAGATGGTCATACAGATTCTGTTGTTCCCGATGCTGTTTTTATCCGGAGCATTTTTCCCACTAAATGGTATGCCGGGGTGGATGGATTTCATTGTAAAAATCAACCCGCTTACGTATTCAGTAGACATGTTTAAGAAAATTGTGCTCCAGCCGGAAACGATGAGTGCACCATTGCGTGAGGCGATGGGCCTTGATTTATCTATCTTTGGCCACGTCATTTCATTTGCAGAAGAAGTGCTCGTGCTGCTGGTGATTGGTGCGGTGTTTGTCGTTCTGGCAACGCTGAAGTTCTCCCGTGCAGAAGGGTGAAAAAGCGGTTGTGTCCAGGGGGGCTCACACAACCGCGCCCCTGCTCATCCGAGCCTGACGGGCTTGCTTGGATTGTGCACGAACAGTAAGAGCAGCAGAATAATCATGACCACGTCCAGACGAGATTCGAACATAAATGGCAGCAGCCCCTGTTTTAAGAGGACAGGCAATTTGGTTAAATACATAGCGACCAACATGATTAAGAGCAGGGGGATACTTGCCCGTTTTACATAGAGACGGGCCGCGATTAACGTCCCGCATACGAGCTCTGTCACAGCGACAAGGAACAAGGTCGACTCGGGAAACGGCACTTGTAAACTCATGAAAATTGCTTGAAATTCACTCGAAATCAATTTCATAATGCCTGACGTAATAAATACGAACGCCACGGCATAGCAGATCCACGGCATAACCGGCATGGATAATCTCAAGCTAAACACCTCCTTATACGTGAGCTTGTTTAATGGTATGCGTGGATGTGGACAAACTTGCCTTTTGAGCGGGAAAAGATCCTTAAAGTTTCAGGACAAGCATCAATCTTGCCGCTTGCTGCGAATAAATCTATAATCGACTTTATGACAGCTTTCATTTTTCACATAAAAGGACGTGTCCGCAGTTATGATTAAGCGATTTTTTTCCTATTACCGCCCGCACAGGCGGTTGTTTATCATTGATTTCACCAGTGCAGTGATCGTTGCTATTTTCGAGTTGTTTTTCCCTTTGGCGGTCCAGTGGTTTATTGATGAATTGATTCCAGAGAGTGAGTGGAATCTGATTATTACGGTGAGTGTGCTGCTTCTGATTGTCTATTTGCTCAGCACAGGTTTGCAATATGTTGTAACGTATTGGGGGGCATAAATTAGGTACCAATATTGAGACTGATATGCGGGAGGAACTGTTTCAACATGTTCAGAAGCAGTCATTCCGTTATTTTGACAATACGAAAACCGGTCATGTGATGAGTCGCTTTACCAATGACCTGTTTGACATTGGCGAGCTTGCCCATCACGGGCCGGAAGACCTGTTCATAGCAGCGATGACCTTCTTCGGGGCGTTTGCCATTATGTTTTCGATTAACTTTAAGTTGGCCCTGATCATTCTCATCTCGGCACCGATTCTGATTTTCCTGATCTCCTACAGCAATATCAAGATGAGCAAGGCATGGCGTGCGATGTATAGTGAAATTGCAGACGTCAATGCCAGGGTTGAAGATTCGGTTTCCGGTGTGCGCGTTGTTCAGTCATTTACAAATGAAGCTTTTGAAATTGACCGCTTTACAGACAATAACTACCGCTACCGCCGGGCCAAGCTGATTGCTTACAGGGTCATGGCCTTTGTGAATTCGAATATATACATGCTCATGCGGCTCGTGACACTGCTTGTACTCGTAGTTGGCGCTTACCTCAGTTTCAGCGGTGAGTTGAGCTACGGCGAATTTGTTCTGTTCGTGTTATTTGTGAACGTCCTGTTCAAACCGATAGAAAAAATCAGTGCGCTGCTTGAGCTGTATCCTAAGGGAATGGCCGGATTTAAACGCTTTACAGAGATGATTGACACTGCGCCTGAGGTGGTGGATCGTTCTGATGCCAAGGTGGTTGACCATTTGGACGGGAATATTGGCTTTCACAACGTAACATTCGGCTATGAAAAAACCCAGCGGCCCGTCCTTGAAAAGATATCGTTTCATATTAAGGCGGGAGAGACGATCGCATTCGTAGGTCCTTCTGGTGCAGGGAAAACGACGATCAGTTCTTTAATCCCCAGGTTTTATGATGTACAGGAAGGGAAGATTACGATAGATGGCCTGGATCTTCGTGACATGACCAAGCATTCCCTGCGCGGCCAGATCGGGATTGTCCAGCAAGACGTCTTTTTATTCACCGGGACATTGCGCGAAAATATTGCTTATGGAAAACTTGATGCAACCGATGAAGAAATCGAACATGCCGCTCGCCAGGCTCACATGGAAGGATTTATTCAAGAGTTGCCAAATGGCTACGAAACACAGGTCGGCGAGCGAGGGCTGAAACTTTCCGGCGGACAAAAGCAGCGTATCGCTATTGCCCGCATGTTCTTGAAAAATCCGCCCATCCTGATCCTAGATGAGGCCACATCGGCACTGGATACGGAAACGGAAATGATCATCCAAAAGGCTCTGAATGAACTCGCTAAAAACCGGACGACTCTGGTGATCGCGCACAGGCTGGCCACGATTAAAAACGCCGATCGCATCATGGTCGTCACCAAGGAAGGCATAGAAGAAGAAGGCAGTCATAAAGAACTGCTCGCCCGGGATGGTGTGTTCGCCCAGCTGCACCGGATTCAGATGCAGTAGATGTGGTGTGTGCTGAAAAAAGTTTTTCCGGATTCTCAGCGAATTCTCAGAAACGGGGGCTATACTAGAACTATCATACATCAAAAGGAGTTTTTAACGATGAAACAAATTATAATGGGAGCTTTGTTTTTTGTTGTTATGACATTGGCGGCCTGCCAATCCGGAAATGACAATGGCAACAATGACGCTGCGGATAACCAGACAGCAGACAACAACGCCCAAACTGAGGAAAATACTGATATGGGTAATGAAGGAAACAGTAGCGATCAGGCAGAAGGTACAGAGGAAGACACCAATGAGGACAACGCTGGAAATGCTGAGGAAACCGGTGAACAGTCTGAGGTTGCACAAATGGAAGAATACAGCACAATCGAATCTGAAGTAGATGTCGATGGTCTGACATCTGAAGTCGTTGAAGACAACCCAAACAAACGCGTCATCCTATTTAAAGATGGAGATCGCGAAGCATATAAGTCTATTTTTATTAAAAATGAAAAGCGCCTGAAAATCATTGGTATAGAAGATGATGAAGGGCAAGTGTATAACGAGATTATTGAATAAGAAAAAGCCTGCACATGGTGTGCAGGCTTTTTTAGTAGTTAAAGAGTGATAAGAGAGACGTTTTGGTCGAATTTCCGATATATCGTCAAAATTTCCGATATCCGCGCTGGGATTTCCGATATATGCTCTCAAACTTCCGATATCGGGTGTGGAATTTCCGATATATTGCTTCGAACGCCGATATGCGATCGTGGAATGTTAGTGAATCGATATGAAACAGTTCCCCCTTATCATTACCGGACTCGATTCCTAAACAACGCTATACCCGCCACTCTGCTGCCAACAAGCCGTATACAACATGGTCGACATAGTGATCGTACAGCCATTCGCCAGCCCGGATCCGGCCTTCTTCAGTAAAACCGAGTCGTTCGGGAATGGCGCGGCTCTTTGTGTTGCCGACTGCCGCACGGATGTCTATACGGTTCATGCCCAGGTCGTAAAAGGCATGATCAATCAGCCTCATGACCACCTTAGTCACAATACCACGCCCCTGCCAGGATGCTCCGAGCCAGTAACCGATTTTGGCGATGTTATTACGCCAGTCAAGCGCATTAAATCCTGCCACACCGACCAGCTCTCCATTATAAAAAATACCGGCTGTTAACCCTTCACGATTGTTGTACTGATCAAATGTATTTTTTATAAAAGAATTATAGACTTCCGGACCGGTAATGTCATCGACCCACGGCAGCCATGCACGTAAATGGGTGCGAGAGCCATCCACGAGCTGGAATAGCGCTTCAGCCTCGTCGGCACGAAACATGCGCAGTGTAATATTTTCATCGATTTTTTCATTAAACATTAAGAACCCCCCAAGCTAAGCGTACTCCTGAATATCATATCATAGGCGGGCCATAAGGGAACAATTCTTCAAAAAAACAAGACAGCCGGCACAACCGGCTGTCTTATCCAAATATATTATAGGGGGAGATTCGTATTTATAGTATAGCCCGTTTTGCCATACTCTAAACGGGACTATAGAACTAACTTTGTAAAAAAAATTAGTGTAAGCGGTTGACCGATGAGCTTAGCAGATGTAAAATATAAACATAAGTTTAAAAACCAAACAAAAGTAATGAAAATGCATTTGCAAAGGAGGTGCTCTCATGACAGATAATAAATGGCATGCGATGTCGCCGAATGAACAGCAAATTTATGATCTTATTAAAAACGACCCATATATCTCCCAGCAGGTTTTGGCGGACAAGCTGAACCGCTCACGCCCGGCGGTGGCGAATCTCATTTCCGGTATGATTAAAAAAGGGTATATCAAAGGAAAGGCTTACGTTTTAAACGAACCGCGCCAGATCGTATGTATTGGCGGGGCGAATGTGGACCGTAAGTTTTACGGGAAAGGACCGCTGCAGCAGGGGACTTCGAATCCGGTCCGATCTACGCAAAATGCTGGGGGCGTCGCCAGGAATATCGCGGAAAACCTGGGACGGCTCGGGCAGGATGTCTCGCTTTTGACCGCGGCTGGGCGTGATGCGGACTGGACAGCGATCGCGCAAGACTCTGCACCGTACATGAATCTGGAGCATGTCGCTTATATGCCTGGTGTGAATACTGGGACATATACCGCTGTGCTTGATGAGACGGGGGAGATGGCGATTGCGTTTGCCGATATGGATGTGTACGATACGCTGACACCAGAGTGGCTTGAGAGTCAGAAATCGCTCATTACGCACGCCGGGTGCATCATCGCTGATTTGAACTGTCCTAAAGAGACGCTCGAAGCGTTGATACACATGGCTAAACAACAGGGAATTCCGCTGATTCTTATTGGTGTTTCGGCGCCTAAGATGGCTCGGCTCCCGGCGGATTTGACCGGAGTGACTTGGCTGATTACGAACCGGGATGAGTCAGAAGCCTTTTTCAATGAAATCATTGAGAATGATCAGGACTGGGAGCGGATCGTTGAGAAGTGGATCAGCACCGGTCTGGAGCACATTGTCGTGACTCGTGGGGAAAAAGGGGCGATGCTTGGCAGTCAAACGGACCCCGTCCAGCATGTTCCTGCCATGGACCCTGAAACGATTGCTGACGTGACCGGGTCAGGGGATGCTTTTTCAGCTGCTTTGATCTATGGCTGGCTCAAAGGTTTTCCTTTAAAGAAGATCGGCCAAGCCGGTATCATGAATGCAACGAAAACTCTACAATCACCGCATACAGTCAGACCTGATTTAACTGAAACACAATTACAAACAGACATGGAGGCATTTTAAATGAATCAATACCTTGTTTTTTCCCAAGAAGTCCAAGACGCACAGGCCGCTGGCAAACCTATTGTAGCACTGGAATCGACGATCATTTCACACGGCATGCCGTATCCGCAAAACGTTGAGACCGCACGTGAAGTGGAACAGCTGATCCGTGATGAAGGTGCTGTGCCAGCAACGATCGCGCTAATGGACGGCAAAATAAAAATCGGTCTTTCAGATGATGAACTGGAATTGCTCGGCAACAGCACTGACGCAGCCAAAGCATCCCGCCGCGACCTGCCGTATTTACTTGCCACCAAACAGACTGGCGCTACCACCGTTGCTGCAACTATGATTTGTGCTGATCTTGCTGGTATCCGTATTTTCGCCACTGGTGGAATTGGCGGTGTGCATCGCGGTGCCGAGACGTCGATGGATATTTCGGCTGATCTGGAAGAACTTGCTCAGACCAATGTTGCTGTCGTTTGCGCCGGCGCCAAGTCGATCCTTGACCTCGGCCTGACACTTGAATATCTCGAAACCAAAGGGGTGCCAGTGTTTGGCTACAAGACAGATGTGCTGCCGGCCTTTTACACACGGACAAGCCCGTTTTCTGTAAATGTCCGGGCTGATGATATCGAGACGATTGCCGGCACATTGAAAACGAAAGCCGATCTCAACCTGACTGGTGGAGCGGTAATCGCCAACCCGATTCCGGAAGAACACGCTATGCCTGAAGCTGAGATTACAGATGTCATTAACCGCGCCCTTCAGGAGGCCCATGCTAATGGCATAATTGGTAAGGATGTCACGCCATTCTTGCTTACCAAGGTAAAAGACCTCACAGATGGCAAAAGTCTGGAAGCGAACATCGCACTCGTCAAACACAATGCCACAGTCGGCGCCCAACTCGCCGTGCAATTGAATCAGTTGAAATAAGACAGCGGGGGCCAGTCCCCGGGCTAAAAGGCCCGGCGACTGGCCCCATTTTTTCATTGCTTAGGAAATTATATAGTATCCGAGTGTTGATAAACATTGCCAAGGGCGCCACGTCCAGCTCCAACGCCTACCCCTCGAGTCATAAGCAATAACGTTTCGTGGCAAAGACCGCCACTACGCGTTCTTGCTTATGATTTTCGGTGGTTAGCAAGGCGTTTCCGCTTTTGTTTAAAAGTGTTATAATTGATGATTTCAGGGTATATAGATATGATCAGATTATACATTATGATTTGGGGATGATCATGATTACAGAGCATGCATGCATCAAGAAGTCCTATTATCAAACGATCATTGATGATAACCAGCAAGGCCATCCAATTGAAAAGTTGGGTAACATGTATATAGAGGAAATGCAGCAGCAACTTCCTGAATTATCGTCTATTCGCTTCGCACAAGGTGAAATCTATTATATGTATCATGATTACGAGGCCGCTATATTTAAATGGCAGCAGCCTCTAGATGAGGCGTTTTTGCCGTGGGCACAGAAAAACATAGCAGATGCACACATGGAAATGGGGTTGCTGGAAGACGCTGAGGGATTTATAACCGCGTCGAGACCACATCTCTTATGTTAAAGTCTGAAGTGTTATTACAGCTTTTTTCTTTGTATGTCCAACAAGGCAAACCAGAAAAAGCTGTGCGCACGATTAAGGAAGCTGTTGAGTTGAATCCGGATTATTCTGATGTCACACAGGTCGCTCAGACTTATTTAGAAAGCATCAGCGATTGGGACAATGCCGTCGAATTAGCGGTAGGCGAGGCGCTGCGTACACAATCGCCCTCCTGGTTTGATGTTTTGTCAGGGTATGTTGAGAAAGGTTTAACCGCGCATTACGAACCACGTTATTTTAATGATGTGCTGGAAAGTCTCTTGCACATTGATCATGAGCGGTTTGAAGATTTTACGACTGTATTGTGGAGCAGTTACCAGCCAACTGGCTATTATTTGGAATGGCTGCGGGTTATGAATCAGCTGCTTTTGACGTATCAGGATCAAACCATTCACGATTGGCGAAAACTCCCGGCCCTGTACCAAGAAGCGTACTTGGATATGGTCAGCGGACGGTTTCTGATCAGAGAGATTTCCGATTTAATGCCCGACCATTTACAGAACTGGTTAAACATAACCTCTGAATCAGCTGCTTTGGTGTCGTCGACTGCTGCTCTGGCTTGGAATGAAACATTTTCTTCCAAACTTAATGACGCGTTGGTACGCCAAGCCGAATTTCAGTTTGAGACATCCAGTTCAAATGAAACTGGCAGAAAAGACGGGATTGCGCTATTCGATTCCATCCAGATGTGGGCTCAGAAAGAAGGTTTACAGCAAGCTTTATCTGAAGTTACAGACCCAATGCTGAGGGAAAGCTCGATTGAGGCATCAAGCCCGTTACGAATTCGGGAGCTGATTAAAACCTCGATAGCGTTTCTGCTGGAGCAAAAGACAGAACTGGAAAAAGGCATCCAGGAAGAAATCGAATGGCATGAAACGCTGCTGGCGAGGTTGAGTGACACCCATAATCAAGTAGGCGAAATGGAAACGGATCTGACAGAACATATCACAGATTCATTCCGCAGTTTCAAAGAATCGTTGACTCAAAAAATGATGCGCGAGATTCCTAAGCGGCTGCAAAGCTGTTCTGAGTACATTAAAGAAGACAGCAACTTTTCAACCCTTCATGAAGAGCTCAATGCCGAAATGAACAAACAGGTGGCGCTTTATTTGAGGCATTTCACCAAAAACCATCTAAAAGATGCGGTTCAGCGATGGATTGAGTATTGCAAAGGCGAATTTCAGGACAGTCAGGCGACATGCAATGAATTTAGCGCGCAGATCAATCAGCAATTTAATGAAGAGAAGATTGCCCTGCAGTGCGACTTTAGGGTGCTGGAGGATTGGCAGCGTGATTTGGACCGAATGTCACGGAGTTTGGTAAATACGGGAAATATAACAATTTTGCGCAACACCCCTTCACAATTGTTATTAAAAAGTGCAGGAAAGGTGTTCCACTCCATTTCCAAAAACAACGACATGCTTCACAGCAAATATAAAAACTATATTGAGCAGGCCGATTACAGTGAAACCGCAAAAGAGATCGTTGCACCTTTCACACAGCAGCTGGAGTTATTCGAGGGATCAATAGAGTGGGATATTCGAGAATTTCTATCGAATCCATTAGATGAATTGAAACGTGAGACGGAGCAGGTGCAGGTGAATAAAGAAGCACACGAGAGTGCGCTGCATAAAATGGAAGAGAATCCTGAAGTCTATCGGGACCCGCTCACATTGTTTAAGCTGAAACTGCGTCAATATGAGCTCATGAACGGTATTAGTTAGAATAAGAAAGGCGCGCAACCCCTCGGAGGGTCTGCGCGCCTTTTTATCATCTGTTAGGTCATCTGTAGATCTGTCACACATGTCCCGTCTTCTTCATTAGTAGAGAGCTCTGACTCCACTGTCTTACCGTCATGGGAGAACTGCACGCGGAAGGTCTCGTCACGCGGCAGCCAGAAGTCGAGGAAGCCGTTCTCTGGTGTTGTCATCGTTTTGTCCACAATGACATTACCGTCCATATCTTCAATGACCACGTCAATATCCTTATTCACAAGCTCGCCCTGACAGCCGGTCAAGCTGTGGTCGAAGCATGGGTGGGTTTGATTGATGAACGGTGCAACAGATACAAAGAACTCATCATCAGGCAAATCATACGCTGTTTCGTTCTCATCGCTGTCAGTTACGACTAATTTTTCCGATGTGATCGATGCCTGTACATCCGTATAATCACCGGTGCTGTAATCATTCACCAATGTTTTTATATCTTCAGGCTCATTGTTGTCTGCCGGGGCTGCGTCTTCATTACCACTGTTTCCGCAAGCGGCGAGCAGAACGGTTAAAAGCATGATAACGGTCAAACTTTTCAGCTTCACTAAACATCACCTCAGTTTGGATTTCACCTTAATAGTATAGCATGTTTATCGCTCATTCAATCACACTTGGCAAAATGTCACCAGATGTTCATGAAGTGGACCAATGCGTTTATCTCCTCCGAACACCGGACACATATCACGCGTTTTTGCATATAGTAGAGACAGTATTGGAGGAGATAATCGTGCTTATACATGTTGTTGGGAACGGTGAGTCGCTATGGCAAATCGCGGGGCGTTACCAAGTGGATATCAATGCGATGGCCCAATTAAATGAATTGCCCAACCCCAATCAATTGGTCCCAGGGCAGTCGCTGGTCGTTCCTGTCCCCGGCACCGTCCACACGGTAAAAAGCGGGGACACGCTATGGACGATCTCACAGCAATACGGGGTACCGCTGGCCACCCTTGTGCAGGTCAACCAGCTGGCCAATCCGAATCAGTTGCAGGTGGGTACCAAACTGTTCATTCCGCCGATTGTACACACCGTTCAGCCTGGAGAGACGTTAGGGCAAATCGCCAATCAGTATGGCGTCTCAGTTCAGGCGCTGGTCACTGAAAATCAGATCCAAAATGTGAATTTGATTTATCCGGGCACACAGCTCGTGATTCCGAGACCCAAGCCGGTCATCGAAGTGAATGCTTATACGTATCAGCCTGCAGAAGAAGCAGTCAATTCCATTCAAAAGGTCGGCAATCTGCTCACGTACTTAAGCCCATTCGCGTATTTGGTTGGGGAGGACGGAAACTTAACCCCTGTTGAAGATGAGCCCCTCATTTCTGCTGCCAGGGCAAAAAATGTCGTACCGATGATGGCTATTACAAATTTCACGTCATCTGCAGCGGGCTCCAATGTTGCGCATACCATCTTGGCAACGCCTGAGATCCGTGACAAAACATTAGACAATATCCTTAAAGTCATGGATGAAAAAGGCTACGAAGGGTTAAACATTGATTTTGAAAATGTCCTGCCCGAAGACCGTGAGCGATACAACGCATTTCTTCAGCTGGCCGTCGACCGGCTGCATCCAAAAGGCTACTTTGTCTCAACAGCTGTGGCACCAAAAACAAGCAGCACCCAACCCGGCTTGCTGTATGAAGCGCATGATTACGCTGCACATGGCCGCATTGCCGATTTCGTCATACTGATGACGTATGAATGGGGCTATCGTCTTGGCCCGCCACAGGCCATCTCACCGATCAATCAAATGAGGCGTGTGGTTGAATATACGTTATCCGTGATGCCTCCGGAAAAAATCATGCTCGGATTCCAGACGTACGCCAGAGATTGGCTGATTCCCCATGAACAGGGCAGGAAGCTGAAACATTCAGCCCCCAGGAGGCCCTCCGGCGTGCCGTCAAATACGGTGCCGTCATTCAATATGACACCACCGCCCAATCACCGTATTTCCGCTATACAGACGAACAGGGCCGCGGACATGAAGTCTGGTTTGAAGATGCCCGCAGCGCTCAAGCTAAGTTCAACCTCATTAAAGATTACAACCTCCGCGGTGTCAGTTACTGGGCCCTAGGCTACCCCTACCCTCAGAACTGGGCATTGCTGAGCGACAACTTCACCGTTAGAAAACGATAAGACTGAGGCAACATAACTTAACCAAACAAAAACCCGAACGATTCCACTTGAATATTGGAATGTTCGGGTTTAGTGTTTTAGCGCAGTGTTTTCCCGGAGCGGCTTCGCAAACGCTAAGTCAGTATTAGAATCGAGTGTGCTCAGAATTCTATTTCCCAGCCTTATGCGTTCAGTTCACTCAAAAACCTGAATGCCTGATCCGCTTCTTTTTTATGAACCTGCAGCTGCAGTGTGGATTGGGTCGAGCTTTGTGCCCCTCTCATGCCTGCCATTCGGATCGTGCTGGGGGTGTGATTCTTCAAGCGGCAATGGAGGCCTTTGCTTTTAAGATAACTTTCACGGCGCTGGATCTCCGCTGTTTGGTGCCCCTGTGCTTCATACACAGTTTCCCACTTGCCTTTGTCATCCAATTTAATCAGTATAAAAACGCCAATCAGAGCAACAAGTAATATAATGGTCAAACCGGACATTGGGAATCCCCCTCCGTTTTTTTGCAACATAACACTAATAGCAGACAGTTTTCAACTTTATCCCTTTGGCCGTTCATTTAATATTGCGGCTGCGGCATGGTAATATTAAACAAGAGAAGCTTCAGTTAAATAAAGCTACCATACATCAAGGTGATTCCAATGCCAAAGAAAAAACCGAAAACGTGGCTGTTTGTGCTGACAATTGGGCTGGGGACGATGTTGAACCCATTGAATTCGTCGATGATTTCCGTCGCACTGACCCGTCTGCAAAATGAATACATGCTTACATTCGCTGATGCCTCATGGCTAATCTCTATATTTTATCTGGCAAGTGCAGCGGGTCAGCCGGTTATGGGGAAGTTAAGCGATATGTTCGGTGCCAAGCGGCTGTTTATGACAGGGTTGGTTCTTGTCGCTGTTTCCTGTGCGCTGGCACCTTTATCTCCAAATTTCGGATTCCTGCTCGGCTGCCGTGCGCTTCAGGCGATTGGAAGTTCGACCTTATTTCCGAGTGGGATGAGCATGGTCCGATCGGAAATCACCGATAAACAGGCACGTGCCATCGCGGTATTGTCTGTTTTCGCATCGACATCTGCAGCGTTTGGTCCGTCCATTGGTGGGTTTTTGATCGCGTCATGGGACTGGCCAGCCATATTTCTGATCAATTTCCCATTTATCATTGCCGGCTTTCTTTTAGCGTTATTTATTCTGCCCAAAACAGGACAGGTCCGCTTCGACACCAAGAAAATTGATTTTGCCGGGATCTTGCTTTTCGTCGTGTCGATCGCAGGACTTATTTTGTTTCTCTTATCACTCGATCAAACCATCCGCTGGTGGGCTTTGATGATGTTTGCAGTGGCGGGCATTCTGTTTTATATACAAGAAAAAAAACGAACCGATCCATTTATCGATCTGGACGCTTTGAAAAAGAACCGCAATGTCACAATGATCTATCTGCAGTTTATGAGTATTAATCTTGTTTATTATTGCTATTTCTTTGGATTTCCGACCTTTTTACAGCAGGTGCGCGGGTATAGTGAGGCACATACTGGTGTCATTATGCTGTCTCTCGCTGGTTTCAGTGTGATAGTGGCGCCCCTGGCCGGACGTCTTGTGGATCACCGCGGTTCCAAGCTGCCGATGTTTATCGGGGCGGTCCTCCTTCTGGCAGGTACCGGCTTGCTGCTGACCTATCAGGAAAGCTCACCGCTTTGGTGGCTTGTTGTGATTATGGCAGTACTGGGCATGAGTAATGGGTTCACAAACATATCGACACAGACAGCGCTGTATGAACAAGTCACGCCCGAAGAGACCGGTGCGGCGTCGGGGCTCTTTCAAACCAGTCGCTACATGGGCTCCATTTTGTCTGGAAGCCTTCTCGGACTGACATTTAACACCCATCTCGACCAGGCCCACCTGCATCTTGTCGCCATGATTTGCTTTGCGTTTTGCCTGCTGATCGTGGGACTCTCCCTGAAATTACCCGGAAAAATGGCTCGCGGATAAAAAATAGAGAGCGGATCAAGGACTTAGGCACCTTGATCCGCTCGACTTTTTTCTCGTATCCCAATTTTATGAAGCACCCCGCGCAAGCGTTCTTCCACCATGATATACACGGCAACGGAAATGAATGCCGAAGCCAGTCCAAAGCACACGCCGGCCACCACGTCTGTTGGAAAATGGGCACCAAGGTAGATTCGTGTGAGCATCACGTACACAATCACCATGGACGTAGCGAGCCCTATGAGTGCTTTTTTCCAAGCTCCTGACACTGTAAGGATGATCACCAACCCTACTAACCCGTAAAATAAAGACGTTCCAACCGCATGCCCGCTCGGGAAACTGCCATTTGTCTTTTCCACCAACTGCAGAAACTCCGGTCTGTCTCTATCAAATCCTTTTTTCATGAACGATGTCAAAATCACACCGCAGAAAAGGATTGTGCCACCGAACCACAAACCTTCAGCAAACAGCCTTTTTATAAACAGCACAAGCGCAATTATGATGGTCAGCACAATGATCAGCTTTAGATCCCCAAGCACTGTTGTCGTCTTGGCCAGCCATGTTATAGGGGTGGCGATATGACTTTGGATCCGGTCAATCCAGTAGATGTCAAACGCATCCACCCAGGCAACCTTTGACGTAACCCCCCAAGCGACCACAGCAAAGCCGATTAAAAACAAAGCGCCCCACAGCAATAATCCCGCTACAGAATGTCTTTCTCTTAACATGTTGATCCTTCTTTCTATCTCTTCATACGCATATACTTTCCTATCATATCAAGTTAGAAATTAAATGCAATCTATCTTATGGGAATCTGTCATGCACGACAGTGTTTCAGGAGAAAGGTATAAAAGTCTGTTACAGAAATTTCATTATCCTGTAATGTGGTGTCTTTATAGGTCAGTGAATAAGCAGATGTGATATGAAAAAAATCTGATAAAAGCCGGTTTGTTCGTGTATAGACTTGTGTGTATTTCCATTTAAAGGAAGCACTTATATTACAAATAAATCCCTAACACACCAAGTGCTTGTCTTACTTCGTTTATATAGGTTTGAATGTTGTGTTAAAAGGCTAAGAAAGAGTAACTCCTTGAAAGTTGCGGCTTTCGAGGAAGGTGAGCTGAGAAAGATGCTCTATAACCATACGGTGGGCCTTTTAACCAGAAAGGAGGAAATATATGTGACAAGCGAGACAACCCAAAGTAAAACCACGATCAACCCAGTTATTATCGGGGGCGTTATTGGAACAAGTGTCGGTATTTTGGCGAGTGCCAATACAGGCAAGAAGGTTGTTGGAGGCATTGGCAAATCAGCTTTTGTTCAGAAAGCAGGAGAAGAACTGTGTGATTTGGCAAGGGAAATGATTTACGACCAGACCAAGTTCATGCTTAAACAAAGCCTTTCAAATTCGTTGGCCAACTATCAGCAAAAAATATTTCCCGCACTGGAGACCCGAGACGATGAAACAAACGATGAAGCAAAAACACATAAACAAGCTCAAACAAAGTCGAATGACCCATATAAAGAATTGAAGCAAGAAAACCAAGAACTCAAAGAAAATCTGAGCCGGATAGAAGATAAACTGAATCAATTGCTGGGAGCCATGGAGTCGTAACAACAACACACAAAATGGTGAAAAGGAGGGAAACAATGGGCGCGGGGCCTGTAAAGAAAACCGTTGGGAAGCTGGCAAAGAAAGCTGTTGAGAAAGCGCCGGACGAACTGAAAGAAAAAGCCAAGGAAGAAGCTCAGAAGCAATCCGCTGAGAAAGTTGAAGAGAAGATCCAGGCTAAAGCTGGACAAGCCTCTGAGAAACTGGAAGAAAAAAAGGAAGACAATGCTGATAAAGCACATGATGCAGCCGAAAAGGCCAAAGAAAAGACCCAAGATGCTTTACTGACATTGAAAGACAAACTCAGCAATTTAAAAGAAGCCGGAGAAGAATTTCAGGAAAAGGTTTCTTCTTCTGATAAAAGTAAAGATAAGGTGAAAGGCGTCCACGATATTAAAGGTGTTTCAAATATCAAAAGCGCCACAAATATTAAAGGCCCTGCTGATGTGAAAAAGTCGTCAGATATCAAATCTTCCAATGATATCAAGAAGGTCGGCTCATAGAGTGACATTCGAAAGGAGAATTTAAAGTGGCTGTACAAAAATCAACAGACAGTTCAAGTTTGGCAGAAGTCATCGACCGTATTCTTGATAAGGGTATCGTCATTGATGCCTATGCAAGGGTATCTGTAGTTGGTATTGAAATTTTAACAGTAGAAGCAAGAGTGGTTATAGCCAGTGTGGATACATGGTTGCGCTATGCTGAAGCTGTTGGGCTTTTGAGAGATGACGTGGAAGAAGAAGGACTTCCGATGCAACAGAATGAACGAAACGCACAGTTCAGTATCTAAATAGTCAATGAAGGGGAGACGGCCTCCCCTTCTCTAACTATACAGCAGATGGAGGAGAACTATGGCAATTAAAGAAGTGATGGACAATGTGAATGCGTTTTTTTCCGAACATGTCGCCCCTCCGCACAAGATTACCGCTGTTGAGGAAGCTGAAGACGGCGGCTGGCAGCTGACAGTGGAAGTGATCGAGGAAAAGGAATACATGAAGAGGTATGCAAAAGACGAAATGCTGGGTATTTATGATGTGAAAATGAACAAAGACAAAGAAGTCACTTCATTTAAGCGGCAGGAGATCCGTTACCGCAGTAAAATCGACAATTGATGATGTGACTGGAGGATAATGCCGATGAGTTTTTTACAAGATACTGCACACACACAACCAAACCAGCTCATTCAAGATGAAGAAACGAAGCAACTGCTGTCCCGCTCTCTTAGCTATCTGAAGACGGGGTACCCTGTGCATTTCACTGGGCCTGCCGGGACAGGCAAAACCACACTTGCTTTGGCTCTTGCCCGCAAGAAGAGAAGGCCTGTGATGCTCATTCACGGCAATCACGAGCTGAACAACCGCGACCTGATCGGGGATTTTACAGGGTACACAAGCAAGAAAGTGGTCGATCAATATGTCAGAACCGTTTATAAAAAAGATGAAACTGTCACAGAATCATGGCAAAATGGGCGTCTGCTTGAAGCGGCTATGAATGGCTACACGCTTGTGTATGATGAATTCACCCGTTCAAGACCAACGACCAATAATATCTTCTTGTCTATATTGGAAGAGAATATTATTCCGCTCTACGGAACCAAATCAACCAAGCCATTTGAACGTGTGCACCCATCATTTTCGATCATATTCACAAGCAACCCAGCTGAGTATGCCGGGGTGTATCAGGCCCAGGATGCGCTATGGGACAGGCTGATTACCATTCCCATTCCGGATTTGAAAGCTGAACAAGAAGCTAAGCTGATCGCTGAAAAATGTGAAGTGGACCCGGAAGAAGCCAATGAAATTACTCGCATCGTCAGAAAGCTGAGAACGTCGTGTGAAAAGTCGCAACAACCCGGGCCGAGCTTAAGGGCTTCGCTGATGATCGGCCAGCTTGCTCAGGAAGAGGATATTCTCATTGATGGTAAGGATGAAGACTTTCAACAGTTATGTCTTGATATTTTAAACTATACATTGAGCTTATGTATGGACAGTGATGCGCCGTTACAAGAAGCAGAAGAATTGATTGTGAAAACATGTAAAAACCCAGAAGCAAGTTAGGGGAGGGAAAATAATAATGGAAACAACAGAGGCAGGGATTTATATATTTTGCGGCGTCCAGCTGGAAGAAGAAAAAGATTTCGGATCGATTACTGTAGAAGAAACAGATCGAAACATCTTCACCATCCATTTCAAAGATGCCGCAATGGTTGCTGCAGAAGTTCCGATGAAAATTTACAAACCGTCTAAAGAAAATCTGATGATGCACCAAAATGTGATTACTAAAGTGATGAACACGTGTGACACCGTTATTCCAATCAGCTTTGGGAATGTGTTTAAAACCAAAGAAGACGTCGCTGTCTTGCTGGAGAATCTGTATCCGCAGTCTTCGGAGCTGTTTCCGAAGATTAAAGGCAAGATAGAAGTTGGCTTGAAAGTGATCGGCAAAAAAGATTGGCTCGAGGAACAGGTGCAGCAAAAGCCGGAAATAGGTGCCATCGCAAGCACTGTTCACAGCAAGTCAGAAGCAGCCGGGTATTATGATCGAATTAAGCTTGGTGAAGCGGCCCAGAAGATGATTACAAGTCTGCAGCAAAATATCCAAACAGACATTTACCAGCCTCTGGAAGCCTATGCAGAGGCAGCGGTATTGAACGATCCGATTGGAGAACGGATGCTTTTAAATGCTTCATTCTTAATTGACAAGGAACGTGAAGCTGAATTCGATGAACAGGTGAACATCGCCCATGATCAATGGCAAGATAAAGTGGATTTTCAATATACGGGCCCTTGGCCGGCGTATAACTTTATCAACATCCGTCTTACCGTCGAGGAAACGTAATGTTATTCAAATTGTTTACAGCGCCGATGCATCTCGTTAAGAAGGTCGGAGAAAAAGTTCAGGAAGAGGCAGATCAGGAACTTTATGACTTAAATACGATCCAACGTAAATTGGTTGAGCTGCAAACGATGTACGAACTCGGTGAAGTGTCTGAACAAGCATATGAACAGCAAGAAGCAGAGCTCATGGACCGCTATGAAATTGCAAAACAAAAGGAACTGGAGCAATGGGAAGAATTGACGAAACAAAAGGATGAAGATGACACATGAATAAAATTTATTTATACGCACTCATACCAACATATGAACTCGAATTAACCCCCCTCCCTGAAGTGAAAGGTTTTGATGGCCAACATGAGCTATATACCCTGTCAATGGATGAGGTAACGGCAATCGTCAGTGATTTGGAAGGGGAGGAATACACTGAGGAGGCCATTAAAGAAAAAGTGAGTAACGACATGCCTTGGCTGCAGGATAAAGCCTATCACCATCATCAGGTACTCACACAACTCAACGAAACGTATACGATTATCCCGCTTAAGTTCTGTACGATCTACAATCATGCAGACAGTTTAAAAGCATCAATAGAACCTCAGCAAGATCATATCCGGGCCTCATTCGAATTGGTTAAGGACCATGAAGAATGGACCGTTAAAATATATTGTGATGAAGAACAGCTGAAAGAGCGCGTGAGCCAAAACAGTCCTGTTATTGAAGAAAAGAAACAAGAAATCGCAACCCTTTCTCCTGGACGGCAATTTTTTGAGAAGAAGAAGATTGACAAGCTGCTCGAGACGGAGGTGGAGAAGGAACAGGAGCAGCGATGCCAGCTTGCTCATGAGAAATTCAGCGGCTCAGCCCGGGATTCCGCTATCAAAAAGAATCTGGGTAAAGATGTGACCGGACTGGAGCAGACGATGTGCTGGAACAGTGTTTACCTCGTTCCGGAACATCAAGTAAGTACCTTTCTGGAAACGATCCAAGACGAAGAACAGGATATGGAGAAAGCAGGTTATCAAATTCAAGCCACCGGGCCATGGCCTGCTTATCACTTTTCGAGTTTTTCTTAAAGCAAGGGAGCTGATTGGATGCCGACATTAAGAGAAACCGTTGAAAATAAAGAAGTGGGATTGATCGATATTCTCGACGTCATCCTCGATAAAGGGGTGGCGATTAAAGGTGACTTGATCATATCGATCGCAGACATTGACTTGGTTTATCTGGATTTAAGGGTGCTGATTTCGTCAGTTGAAACACTTGTCCAGACATATGGACAAGAACGAAAAGATGTCAGATCCGATATTTTCGATGAACAAAGGAGGGAGCTTGTCCATGCAACCGGCCAACCAGACAAGTGGACGGATTAATCTCGATCCTGACAATGCAGAAGATGGACTTGCCCAGCTGGTTATGACTGTCATTGAACTGCTGCGGCAAATTGTAGAACGCCACGCCATTCGGCGCGTGGAAGGAGGCAACCTGACTGATCAGCAAATTGAAGATCTGGGTGTCGCCTTAATGAATCTGGAAGAGAAGATGGAAGAATTGAAAGATGTTTTCGGACTGACAGCAGAGGATCTGAATATCGATCTCGGTCCATTGGGAAATCTGTTGTAATGCTGAGAAATGGAGGTAGAAATCATGGCTGTTGAACATCCAATGCAATCGAACACGATCGTTGATGTCCTGGAGAAGGTGCTGGATAAAGGCGTTGTCATCGCTGGTGATATCCGTGTCGGGATTGCTGATGTGGAACTGATTACGATTAAAATCCGCTTAATTGTCGCCTCAGTCGATAAAGCGAAAGAAATCGGTATGGATTGGTGGGAGAATGATCCTTATTTAAGCTCCCAAGCCAATCAAAACGCGTACAATTCTCTTGAAAATGAAAACAAAGAGCTCCGTGAACGTCTTCAAGCACTAGAAGAAAAGCAAGAAGTTACCAATAATCGTTTAAATCTATCAGAGGACAACTAACAGGAGGTTTTAGCCATGTCTGATGAATCGAAAGAACGGACAAACAGCAGTGCTTTTAAACGTGCAGTCGTTGGTGGTGCTGTCGGTGTCGCGGCGGGATACCTGTCTTCATCGGAAAACCGCAAAAAGATCGCCGAAGCAGCAACGAAGGAAGCTGTGAAAGAAAAAGGCAGTCAGCTGAGTGACAAAGCAAAAGAAACCATGTCTTCATTCAAAGAGAGCAGTAAAGACAAGTCGAGTCAGGCATTTCAAAAAGTCAAAACGTCAGCATCAAATTTATTTAGCAGTGAAAATGGAAATGCAGAGAATGAAGACGAAGAATTGGTGGTGGAAGACACCGAATACGATGATTTAAAAGAAGAGCATGACGAGCTGAGAACACGACTGGATAACCTGGAAGGAAAAATGGATCAATTGCTGGATGCTGCTTTGAATAACCAAGAGGACGCCCAGGAAGATGAGGCGTCAGAAACCGAGAAAGAAGACGATTCAAAACAGGATAATAGCCAGAAAAATGGTTCAAAGAAAGCAAAGACTTCAGCAAAAAACAGCAGCAAACAGTCTGGAAAACAAGCATCTGGCAGCAAGAAACAAACCAGTTCATCAAAGAAGCAGAATAATAGCAGCGATGAGGCGGACACTGCTGTCACAAGTGACGATGACACCTCGTCAGACTGATTAATTACGATAGGAGATGTTACCATGAGCGACGCTTCAAAAGACAACATTCTGGAATTCTTTGTTTATGCGGCAAACAAACACGGATTTGAACTCGATATCACCCTAGTGGTCAACGGTGCGATTGTTACTGGGACGATCATCCCTGCTTATGACTACCTGGATCAGCTGAGTGAATCATTTGAAGGCGGCAACGACGTTTCCCAGAAACTGAGTGAACAGCTGGCCGAGGCTGGTAAACAAACGGAATCCGGCGGCAATGAAGACGTGAATTTCATCCATTTGAAAAACACCCGTATTTATTGTGGAGACAGCAAACCAACCCCATCAAAAGGTAAAATCCTATGGAGAGGCAAGTTAGCCGAAGTTGACAGCTTTTTCCTAGGTAAGATATCCGAACCTAAAAGCAGCAGCGGAGGCAGCAGTAAAAAGTCATAAGCGAAAAGCAGGTCCAGGCGCCCAGATCATATGACCAGGGCGCCTGGACTTCTTTTAGAAATAAAGTGGCAAACGCCATGCGCGGTATGTCAGTTCTCCTGCATTCTTTTCAAAGCCTGACAGTTTCAGTTCAAACTGAGTTTCAGGTGAGTTGCCGCTACTTACTTCCACAACGAGACTTTCACGCTGGTCGGACGCTCCTTCAGATTGGACGTGCCCAGTGGTGATCAATCGGTTGCCAGTGTGTTGCAGTTGCTGGACGTTGCCAACGATATCCGAGTAAAACGCTCGGCCCCGCTGTTCGCCGTATGACCAGACTTCTTCAACAGAGCGTTCTTTCTCATTAATCCGGTACTGAACCATGCGGCTGTATGTTTCGCTCACAGCGCGATTGCCGCGTGTAATGACAAGGTTGTTATCAAAGAGAATGATGTCTGTCACGCCATCTTCCGTGTGCTGCAAGGTTTTCACAGCATGCTGCCCGCCTGGAAATTTCACATGAGGATTCTTCGGCCGCAGCAAATACGGTTTATACGCATCCGGCCACTTCTCATCAGCCGCCAGCAGCCATTCCAGCTCACCCCCGGATAGGACAGCTTGATGACAGCATCCTGCCTGCGTCCTGACACGTAAACACTCTCGTCTTTAGCGTCATACCACAATGCGTTTATGTGTATCCAGTCATTTTGATTGGGCATAATCCCATCATAATTTTCATAGGCAGAGCGCGGAAACACATCCTTCAGATTAATCGCGTTCAACGTTGCACCTGTCTGGCGGTCGATTTCAATCATGTGGTCTTCCTCGTAAACAGAATCCGGATCCTGCACCGTTACGAGTAAATTCCCACTAGGCAGTTCAATCACGTCATGGGGGATGAAGTCTTCCGGCTGGTTCGGAACTGGAAGCACATCATAGGCATGTTCAATCCTCCCCAGCAGATCCATTTCTAGGAGCAGCGCGTAACTGCTTTCCGGCGCATCTTTTGTCACCATGACGATGTTGCCATTTTCCAAGCGATTAAAAATAAACCTGCATGGCATATCCAAATACCAGCGTAATGCGGCATTTTCATCAACTGCGAATAGCTTGTTCTCTTTGGGCACGACAAACGTCATCCCATTCTCCATATGATTAGGCTCCGAGGTAACCAATTCTATGTTTGGAAGATCATTTGGGAGTGGCCCAGGATCCATAGTCAGCATGGATGACTCTGTGTTTCCATCACTTTCATAGGCAATCACATGGACCTCATTCAATGTATCAGGCTGCAGACCAAGTACTGGAATGGTGTGTTCAGTATGGAAGCTGTCCCATTTCTTTCGGATAGGCTTTGAAGCCGCTGCGTTTTGGACAACGACTTCAATAGCTGCAGGGTGTTCTGTTTGGAACTTGATCAAGGCTGTGAGCGGCGATCTCCCATAAGGATCGACCTTCACGAATGGTTTCTTTAAGGTATAGGATGCTTTTTGGTATCCCTTTTCAAGCTTTTCATCGATTTCTTTCTGTTTATTTACATATCGTTCTGCGTATATTATTTGCTGCTTCATATCTAGCTCACCTCTGTATGGCTAATTGTGCTTGTCTTTTCCTTTAAATAGAAGTGGCCAAACAAGATTGTAGGCGGCTCGATTCCAAATGCTTTGTTTAACAGCTATTTCATGTGGAAGAAGAATAGTAGACACGTATTTAGAGGAGGGTCAATGAATGGTAATAGATTGGAGTGTCACACAAGTCTACAACACGATCATGGCGGTGGCGACAGGGGTTGCGCTGCTATTGATCATTCGTTTTGGCAAACACCTCAGAAGGGAAAAAATAGGACAGCTTGAAGGATGGGCGATCGGGTTTGCTGTTCCGGGCTTCATCCTGACCATAACAGGCGCCCATATGTCCCTCACATGGCCGCTTGCTCAGATCGGCTTCCCGTTTGATGACATTATTTTTGGTGAACCATCACTTGCCTTTGGTGTCCTGCTGCTCGCAGCGGCTGTGCTGCTATGGCGGAAATCCAACCAGTTCATCAGCCAGGGCGTCAATGTGAAAAATTCCATGGATGTGTCCAAGCTGTTGAAGGAGGAGCTGCCAGCTCTGCTAAAACCGATGTCATATTTCGCAGCGGCTATGGGACTGGGATTGATCTTCATCGCAATTGCCGGTGTCACATATCAGTTATTCGCCGCTCCACCTGAAGAGCCTATTTCCGGCGCCTTCGCTGATTACCCCTGGGTCGAAGCGATTTTCATATCAGGGCTGTATGCCATCACAGGCCTTGGCGCGCTTCTGTTTCCGCTCATTTTGAAAATTAAGCCCAAACCATCGCTGATCGCCATTGTGAAATGGTGCTGGCTCATCGCAGGGGTTCTGTTTGTTGTGTTCGGTGCCATGAACTACTTTACCCATATTGGTCTCGTGGTGAATACGATGGAGTAAGTGTGCCTGTTATTTGCTGAAGGGCGGGGATGGGATTGCAGCTTCAGTTGTGGATATGCGCGTTTGTTTCGAGATATGCACGTTCAAACGCGTATATGCACATTCGTTTCCGGATATGCACATTCAATCGCGTATATGCACGTTCGTTTCGGGATATGCACATTCAAACGTGTATATGCACGTTCGTTTCGGGATATGCACATTCAAACGTGTATATGCACGTTCATTTCCGTATATGCACATTCGATCCACGCTCATCCAAGCGCTCCAGGCTCTAACTCATTTTACAGTTCTCTGCCGGTATAAAATCAAAGTAACCGCGTTCAACAAAATCGTTACGCTTAAAAGAACGGCTGAAGCGAATGCCACCGCGCCGATGGTATCCATAAGGGCAGACAGGTCTTCAATTTTAACCAAGTGATTGGTATAGAAAATTTGAAAAGACAAAGAGATCGCACAAGCACTGAAACTTATAAATAACAGGACTAACCATCGTTTGTTTTCGGGCTTTTTAGCCTGCATAAGGTTAACGACAGGAAGGGTCCAGGCAATGAGTCCAAGCACAAGACTGCCAACATTAAGCCAAGCGACATCCATGATCCATCACGCATCCTTTGGTTTAGGAGTTATTTTCTGAACTTCTCCGGATTTTCAATTCTGATAGAAACGACTTCACCACAATTTAAACAAAACGTGTAAATTTTATTTGAACCGGTGAACGAGGATTTTTTAAGTTAACTGGCATGAAATCGGTAGCTTCTTCAAATTCATTCCCGTTACATGATGGACAATTTTTTTCGGTTTTCATATGATCCATCCTTTATTGCCATTTTGTTTTTTGTGTTGTTATGTTTCTGCGAATAATCTGCTTAAGTAATTGTTTTTGCTCGTCTGTTTCCAAAAACCTTTTTGGCAAAATAATTGCTTTGTACTTTGAAACATACAATAAATACATTTCTTGAAGTTCATGGATTGAGCGCACGTCACTCCAGTCATAATACTTGTTTGAGTTGGTTCTATTCAGATGAATGCCGTCGTCACCAAATGTGTAAAATACGTCATTTCTGATGTCCTGGTCACTTTTGTACTCTGAGGATGAACGGTAACGGATGATCAACTTAAACCACAGATACACTAAGACTGCACCGACTAAAGACAAGATGAATGCAAGGACTGCTTCTATTAATAATAGGTCCATCCCCAGTATATCTGAAAAGATGATTCGCATCATAATGAATAAGATCGGAGCAAAAAGTACAAAAGTTGTAATAGAGCCTATTAAACCTACTAATCTCAAATGATAGTGTTGAAACTGCTTGAATTCTTCATAACTTAAGGCACCATGGGCTGAAACACTTGCGTTATTACTCAAAGAATCGCCTCCTATATTGGTTGTGGTTCTCTTGAGGAATATTGACTTATGCCTAATAAGGCGTCAATGCGTTAAGAACGTCCCCGGCGGTATTTCGCGGTCATTGAAACACCCACAATGATTTCAATAACGGCTAGCCCTAATACATATAACCCAATCGAAGGCAGCGTCAAAGCCCCCATAACCACATGGAACCCTGCCGAAATGTACAAGCCTACTGGTTTCTTCATATAAATGCTGAAAATCGCATAAAGCAATACAACTGTAATCAATGCGATAATGACCCAAAACATCCAAGCACTCATTTTTAGACCCTCCTTTAAAGAACCGTGGTGAATCACCGGTTTCATTGTAAAGCATATCAATCTGTGAAAAACTTTCTATGGTCCGTATTTTAACATAACATCGCTTGTTATTTATATGAGCGGGCCCTGGTGAGGGAGCTCGATAAACAGCAACTCCTTCATTTTCAAAAGCCTGTTACGAGCAAATAACCCCCGTAAATATCAAAATCACATAAGTTATCATCCGAAATGTCTGCTGGCTCATCCATCGAATAAAAAGCTGTCCTAAAAATATACCGGCAAAAAGCGCGGGGATAGCGATAAGCGAATCTACCCATACCTCCTTACGTGTACCGCCAAATGTGATTTGCATGATTAAACTGACAGAGTAAACAAAAAGGTAATAGGCCAATGTCGTACTGCGCAGGGTGACTTTATCAATTCCCGCGCTGGAAAAATACAGCAGGAGCGGCGGGCCAGGCACACCAATACTTGTTGTTAATAATCCTGAAAGCCCCCTGCTGCAAAGTCCCTGTTTTTCGTTCGGATGAATGTTACCTGAAAGACGAGGAGTGTTGTTACCATCAGAATAAGCACGCCAACAAGCATCTTCAATAATTGAATGTCCGCGAAAAGATAAATGAAAATACCGCAAACCAACCCGGCACCACTGCCTTTGATCAATCTCATGAGCAATGTTTGGTCGACTTCTTTTCTAATTTTAAAAATCATAAACGCAGAAAGACAAATGGAAAGCACAATGTTAATCTGAATCGCTGTATGCACAGGATACATGAATAACAAAAAAGGTGTGCCTATAATTGAAAAACCATATCCGGTACTGCTTTGTAAAAATGAAGCTGCCAGTACAATTAAATCTGCTGCCATATTACATCACCAATCCAATACATCAAAGTTCACCAAAAAGCTCAAATTGAATGAGCCTTAGCTTTAAAAGATTATGTACATCCATTATCGTTTCTTATTGAACATATTTCCACACTCTTTTTTAAAAAAGGATTGACTGTACTGACATTTGACCTTGTTCTTAATGGCTGGCAGTGAAATATGATTAGGGGAAAATGGGATGTCTTTGGATCTCTAAATGATGTTACCATAAACGATGTTTACGCTATAATAGGGCCTGTTTCAAAAAAAGGGGTTTTTTTAATGCACCAAAAGATATATAATCCTTATAAATGACAAGGGAGTGGATGCTATGGATACAAAGAATATCATCATTGTCGGTGCAGCGGGGCGGGACTTTCATAATTTCAATACATACTACCGCAATAACGAAGCATACCGAGTTGTGGCTTTTACAGCGGCACAGATTCCGGATATCGATGGACGCCGTTATCCTGCTGAGCTGGCGGGTGAGCTGTATCCGGAGGGCATCCCGATTTATGCACAAGATCAGCTGCCGGAATTGATTCAGACGCACCAAGTGGATGAGTGCGTTTTTGCTTACAGCGATATTCATTATGAAGAAGTGATGGCGACGAGTGCAATCGTCAACGCGGCGGGAGCTGACTTTACATTGCTCGGGCCAAAGCGCACGATGTTAAAGAGTAACAAGCCAGTGATTTCTGTATGTGCGGTCAGAACGGGAACAGGCAAAAGCCAGACGTCCCGTAAAATCATCGAAACACTGATGGCGCATGACCTGAAAGTTGTTGCTATCAGACATCCGATGCCGTACGGGGATTTAAATGCCCAACGTGTTCAGCGTTTTGCCACTGTCGACGATTTGAAAAAACATCATTGCACGATTGAAGAAATGGAAGAATACGAACCGCACGTGGCCCGGGGAAATATTGTCTATGCCGGAGTGGATTATGAAGAGATCCTGGCAGCGGCAGAAAACGACCCAGACGGCTGTGACGTGATCCTTTGGGACGGCGGCAACAATGACTTTTCTTTTATCGAGCCTGATTTAGCTGTGACCGTTCTCGACCCGCATCGTCCAGGGCATGAATTGACCTATTATCCCGGTGAAGTGTGCTTGAGGACGACAGACGTGGCCATTATCAACAAAGTCGACAGTGCAGGGAGGAAGCTGTTCAAATCGTGGAAGAGAACATCAAGCGGACCAACCCGAACAGTGTGATTGTAAAAGCCGAGTCAACCATCACAGTGGACGAGCCGGAACGTATAGCCGACAAACGCGTGCTCGTCGTTGAAGACGGTCCGACTTTGACGCATGGGGAAATGAAGCTCGGCGCAGGAACCGTCGCAGCCGAACGTCTAGGTGCAAAAGAAATTGTTGACCCGCGCCCATTCGCAACAGGTACCTTGGTCGATACGCTGAACAAATACCAGCATATCGGCAACGTCGTCCCAGCCATGGGGTATGGTGACCAGCAGCTGAAAGACCTTGAAGACACGATCAACAACACCGACTGCGACACCGTTATCATCGGCACACCAATCGACCTGAACCGTGTAATTTCAATTAACAAACCAACCGCCCGTGTCCACTACGACCTGAACGAACTCGAAGGCCCGAACCTGGACGGCATATTGAAAGACTTTATAAACAAATAGACGCAGCATAGGGAAGAAATAAGAAGGAAAAGGGAAGTGCCAGGCACCAAAACATTTGGTGCCTGGCACTTGTCGAATTTTATAAGTACGATAAAATTATGATTTGAACAATGTATTAATGCTGATGATTTCTTTCGGCATGTTAATTGTTTTGCTCATGTCTGAAATCAACAAAAAATAATCCCTCATGTGCTGTCCAGGCGCTTTTGAGGGATTATTCTTAAACCAGTGCCTTCCCCCTCTTGATGGGGTTGGTCTATTGGAACCGTTCCATGCACCAACATGGGACGGTTTTTAATATTGTATACAAAACACTATGTCTTATGTGTACTATACCACAAAAAGTTGTGGTGTACACGTGAACCGCTAATGTGAATTATAATACCCCTTGTGCTAAGGTCAGGCATTTATTTCTTATATTCTTTCACGATCAGCCACCACATCAAAATGATACCTGCAGCGGCCACTGCCGCACCAATCAATATAACACTGGCCACTGCAAATCCAAGTCCTGTCCAACCATCATTCACATAACCAACGACATACAGAACCACACTCAAGACAACCGCCCCAACCGGGAAAAGTAGCTTTTTCTTAAGTGTGTGGGCCATCAATGAAAGAAGTACAATCACTATGGTTGCTAAGACTAGTGCCAAAAACGGTTCCAAGTTGTTTGCTCCTTCCTTTAGAAGATCAGAAGGGTAGAAGTTCTTTTGCTAAGCTTAACATACGTGAACGCCACAAATAAACACGCCAACTTCCCTGATACAAGGCTAAACTTTCATGATTATCACCAAAACTCCAGCGATTGAACAGCAAACGCCATTGATAAACGTAGAAACTCCAGCGATACAACCCAAAACTTCCCGGATAGCCTTCTCCCATCAAAGCCAGACACCTATGTCCAAGTGACCTCCCCAAGCGAGAAATCCCACCCAAATTCATGTATGATAAACCTAACAACCACCAATCCAATCCACAAAGGACGATACCTATGAAAATTCAAATCATCACCGTCGGAAAACTAAAGGAAAAGTATCTGAAACAAGGCATCCAGGAATACATGAAACGCCTCAGCACCTACGCCAAAGTCGAGATCATTGAAGTCCCTGATGAAAAAGCACCCGAGAACCTTTCAGATGCCGAAGCCACCACTGTCAAAGACAAAGAAGGTACCCGCATCATGAACCACATCCAGCCCGACACGTACGTCATTACCCTGGAGATCAACGGCACCATGCCCACATCCGAACAACTCGCCAAAAAATTCGACACCCTGGCCACATACGGCAACAGCAAAATCGCCTTCGTCATCGGAGGATCACTTGGACTGAGTGAAGCTGTTCAGAGCCGGAGTGACTACGCCTTGTCATTTTCCAAAATGACCTTCCCACACCAGTTGATGCGGTTGGTATTGCTGGAGCAGGTGTATCGGGCTTTTCGGATTAATAGGGGAGAACCTTATCATAAGTAAAATGCAAAGCGAAAGGCATTCTCCATTTTTATATGAGAAAGGAGACCGATAGAAATTGTCTATGAAAATAACAGAGTGTCCAAAATGTGGTGAGACGGAATTAGGCCGAGGGAAGCAAACGGGGATGGGGACTATTATTCCGAACGGTAAAGTAAGCTTCGGTGAGGAAGTTGAGCATCTTATCTGTTCTCAGTGCGGTTTGATTATCGAAAGCTATGTAAAAAAACCAGAGAAATTCAAGGGTACGTACTATTAAGCGGCGTATTCCGATTGTTGAATAACCGCTCTACATCCAGTCCATACTGTAATCAAGTTAATTGATTAATAGTATGGGAGTGTGAAAAATATGCTACTATCAGAGGCATGGGAAAAGTATCAGTCTGATAAACGAATTGAAGGTTATTCCCCGCTTACGCTTAAAATGTATGGATATCAATATAGACTTTTAAAACGTTATTTCGATGAGCTTCAAATGGAAAAATTCACAACGGACAATTTAAAGCAATACCTTTTTGAACGTGGGGATCATTTGCAGCCGTCTAGTTTAGGTCATCGTATACGATTCATTAAATCTCTTTTTAAATGGGCACATGAAGAAGGCTACATTTTAAAGAATCCGGCTTCGAAGTTAAAGGAACCTAAGTTAGGGCAGCGTATTCCAAAGTTCCTTTCTGAACACGAAATTGAGCATTTGCGTGAGAGCTGTCAGACAACAATGGAAAAGGCTCTATTTGAATTTTTTTATTCGACTGGCTGCAGAATAGGAGAAGTTGTGAAGTTGAATAAAGATGATATTAACTTCATGGGAAACTCAGTAATTGTGCACGGGAAGGGTGATAAGGAAAGAGAAGTTTATTTTAACATACGCTGTGCGATTTGGCTGAAAAGGTACCTGGAAGAACGTGATGACGACGAATCCTGTTTATTTGTGACAGAGCGTAACCCTAAAAGGCGCATGAGCATAGACACCGTGAGATACATTATTAAGCGTATTTCAAACCGCTCTGGAATTAAAAAAGCGATTCACCCTCACCAACTGCGTCATAGTTATGCAACCCATATGGTGGACAACGGCGCGCCTCTAGAAGTGATTCAAAGCCTTCTTGGTCATGAAAAGAGTGAAACAACGAGGATCTATGCACATTTGAGTGGGAAATTAAGACATGATTTTTATAGTAAATACTTTTAATACTCAATTAAAAAATAACTGAACATTTACGTTACTGGGAAAATAAGTTATGATAAGAGTATAGGTTTACGGTTTTATAGTTCCACAATCGGGCCAGTTTGTTTAGCAACGCTCGTAAAGCAAATGGATTTTTTATGTTAGGATAAATGGTGATTGTGAAGAAATGTACTTAAAGTAACGGGCAGGTTAGTTCAGATTCTGTTTTATTTAAATAAAAGACGGTGAAAAAAGCACCGTCTATAATTCGCTATTTACTTTGTGTTAATTCTTTGTAATAAAGGTAATTGACTTTATGCTTGGTAGCCATTAACTGCGAAGCCAAAACCGCCGTATAAACAGTGGTTAGTACAATTGCTCCAATACCAAGACCTGAAAGGTTTATCTTATTAGATGTACTCATTCCATTATTACTTGTGCTCATAGCATTATTACTTGTGGGTGCTTCTGCCATTTTATTAACCCCCTAATTTGTTATAGGAGTATTATTTGTAAAGGCATTTAAACTTATACTCTAAAAAATAACTGAGAGAAAGAAAAGAGGCAGGTCTTAAAACCTTTAAGTTTGTGAACAAATATACTTAAACAAACGGGCGCCATTCTTGAATAAGGATTAGCGTGAGCATCATATATAAGGGTCATATTATTGAATAAAATAATCCATATACGATGAAAATAAAAAGAGATTCAGATGAGGGGGAATTCTTCTTATGATATTTGTACGGTTAAATAAAAGTTCACTGAATAAACTGGATAAGTAAAAAGGTAAATATCGTGGAATGGTAAAATTATATGAACAAAGACCCGAGAATAAACCATGCCACCGAATTAAAATAAACAATCGCAAAACTGTTAATGAGATATGTGTATTTGGTTAGAAATTAAAGTCTATTTAATAGAAGGTTGGAAGAGAGTGTAAAATAGTTTGTGTAAATAGAAATGACGATTAAACGATCTTCATTTAAAAAAGGAAGCCCCTTTCTGTAGAATAGAGTTAGCGACAACATTCACAGAAAAGAGGTCTTCCCTATGAACCATCTTACTACAGATTTAATCGAAGCACTAGCCCAAAAACAAGACATTGAAGAGGTTTTTCGTCGCCATCTTGAAACAGCGGTTAATCAGTTGTTAAAACATGAACTAACTGCTTTTCTGGATTATGAACCCTATGCCCGCGAAGGATTCCATTCCGGTAACTCACGGAACGGATTCTACGATCGCACCTTTAAAACAGAATATGGTGAACTTCAGCTTGCGATCCCCAGAGATCGAAATGGTGAATTCCAACCGGAAACTCTCGCTCCGTATCAGCGTTCCAATGACACGTTGGAACAGTTTGTCATTCATCTTTATGAAAAAGGTATCACAACCGATGAAATTGCAGATTTGATGGAGCGAATGTATGGACATCATTATTCCAGACAAACCGTATCCAACTTCACACAGCTGGTTGCGGAAGATGTACAGGCTTTTCATGAACGGAAACTGGAGAAACGATATGTCTGCATCTATCTGGATGCAACGCACATTCCCATTCGTCGTCAAACGGTTGAAAAGGAAGCCGTTTATATTGCCATCGGCATTACTGAGGAAGGAACGAAAGAAGTCCTAGACTTCACCATCGCACCAACAGAATCGACGCATGTTTGGGAAGAAATGATCCAACACCTACAAGCGAGAGGATTGGAACAAGTCCTTCTATTCATTTCGGACGGTTTACCCGGCATGACGGACGCCATTCACCGTGTTTATCCAAAAGCCAAGCATCAGGTCTGCTGTGTTCATGTTGCCCGCAACATTGCCAGTAAAGTGCGGGTGAAAGACCGCCCAGCCATTCTGGATGATTTTAAAAACGTCTACCAAGCCAAAGATCGGGACGAAGCCGTAGATGCTTTGAATGCATTCCAGGACAAATGGAAAAAGATTTATCCACGTGTGATTGACGCGGTGGTTGGGAACGAACAGCTATTAACGTTTTATGATTTCCCTGCTTCCATTCGCCGTAGTATTTACTCAACCAATCTCATCGAAGCGTTTAATAAGGAAATTAAGCGATACGTGAAGCGAAAAGAACAATTTCCCAACGAAGATGCCCTGGAGCGATTCCTGGTTACTCAATTCTTAGATTATAATCAAAAATTCGGCATCCGTTGCCACAGGGGATTTGATCAAGCTAAGCCAGAATTACTGCATATGTTTGAAGATCAACAAGTGCAGGCTTAATCTCAAGTCCGCCATCCTTGACCATGTTTCGCGGTCGTGGTGGTGCACGAATGGAGAGATGGCAAAAATAAAGCCCTAAGGGCTCCATCCGCACACCCAGCGTACAACGCCCGATCTCTTTCTACGCTCTCGCCGGTCGGGAACCCTGAACCCAACACAACGAATCGAAAAGAAGAGGCAACATGGTCAAGGACAAACAGCTGTGCTGTGACTCAGAGCAATTTATACAAAAAGAAATTTTTTCTGAATTTATCTATCAGCTAGCCGTTCTACCAGAACAGGGTCATTTACACAAAATTATTGACACACCCGGTTGGAAAAATCAATAGTATAATAAAATCATAGGAATTAATATTGATTATTCCTTCAATATAGTATTCTTATAACTATTTTCTACTAATTAAGCAGGAGGTAATATCCAATGAAAGCTGCAGTCTGGTATGGAAAAAAAGACTTACGGGTAGACGAAATAGAACTAAAACAAACGAAAGATACCGATGTTAAAGTAAGGGTAGCTTGGGCAGGTATTTGTGGCAGTGATTTACATGAGTATGAAGAGGGACCGGTGTTTGTACCAAATGAAAAAGAGGATCCGTTAACTGGAGAAATCGCTCCGCTAACCATGGGGCATGAATTTGCAGGTGTTATTGAAGAAGTAGGTCCAAAGGTGACAAAATATAAAGTTGGCGATAGAGTAGCAATTAATCCAACAATCACTTATGGAAATAAGCCGGAAGACCTTGATCCTTATGATGGGTTTAGCTTTATTGGTCTTCACAGTGACGGTGGTTTTACTAAATACGCAAATGTACCGGAAGATAACGTTTATCTACTTCCAGAATCTTTAACACTACAGGATGGAGCTTTAGTAGAACCAACTGCGGTTGCCGTACAAGCTGTAAAAGAAGGGAAACTGCAGTTTGGTGATACGGTAGCTGTATTTGGTGCAGGTCCAATTGGTTTAATGACAATTATTGCAGCTAAAGCTGCTGGTGCCAGCAAGATTATTGCTTTAGATTTGTCGGAAACTAGAATTGAGAAAGCAAAAGAATTAGGAGCAACCCATGTCGTTAACTCTAGCGAACAAGATGCTGTTACAGCGATCAAGGAAATTGTTCCAGATGGAGTAGATGTTTCCTTTGAAGTTGCCGGAGTAGCACCAACATTTAAACAAGCAATTGATTCAACAAGAGCACGTGGAACAATGGTTATTGTGTCTATATTTGCTAGGGAGATTGAATGGAATCCAATACAGCTTACAAATACAGGTGTAAAAGTTACATCAACAATCGCATATACACCTACTACATTCCAACAAACTGTAGATTTAATGGGAACAGGACAATTAAAACCACAGGGAATTATTACAGACCAAATTCAATTGGATGATATTGTTGAAAATGGATTCGAAGCATTGACAAACGATAAATCACAAGCAAAAATAGTAGTTGAATTAAGTGGTGAGAAATAAAATGTATTATTTAACCCTGAGTAGCAGCTGTTACTTGGGGTTTTGTTATCACTGTCAGCTAGGTCCAGGTAGATAAATTAGCGAAGTGATATTGAACTCTTCTTTAAGAAGAATATTGACGATATTCTGCAATACCAGCTAATAGTAGAAGTGGATAATTCCATTAACGGGCGCGCGCGACAAGCTTTGCTATAAACGCTACCAAGCGTGAAAGGCGGAGAATTCATAAATGAATTCTAACTTTACAACCAAGGAAGGGAATGACGGAACCATGTTTCCCAAAACCATCCCGTCAATACTCCTGCATGCGTTGTGACTGACAGGTTACAGGGTTTGAAGTACAGGTGGATAAGGCAGAACGAAGGCTGAAGCCACTCCCACGGAGAAGGTATGCCAACGGATATGCCCTACGGCTGAAAAACTGGATATGGTGAGAATGGCTTCAAAGATATGGAGCTGACGAATAACCGAATATACAGGTCTAAAGTTTGAACATAGGGAAACTTATGTCCCATCCAACGATGGGGTGAGTGGTGTGCAGTAAAAATGCGCCCTATGAAACACGCTATACCGAACAAAGGCGGTATCCAGCTCACAGGCTTCCAGGGGACACCTAAGTTCAGTACGGATAGCTAGGTTGTAAGGGACTTGGAAAACAAGGAACGTTGAAACAAGGACTGTCATCCGAAACGTTTGCTATAAGACTTATGCCGAAGGGCATTTATCCTTGTGAGGGTAGGGGCATGACTGATGAATTTCCTGTAATGGGAATGGAGGAACAGCCCCAAGTCTAATAAAATGAAAAGTTATTTTCCATACGTGCATTGCACCGGTCGGGTAGGAACGTGGGAACATCACTCCAACAGGAGGGATGCCACAGTGCAAGCTTTACGATATTGGGATTACTACGATATGACGGAAACGTTTACGGATTTATATGATAAAAGTTTGAATCAACAAGCTTTTTCACATCTTTACGATGTTATCATATCAAGAGAAAATATCTTGCTTGCTTATCGTACTATCAAGTCCAACAAAGGGTCTAAGACACCTGGAACGGATAGAAGAACGATAAGTGATATGAAAAAATGGTCTGAAGAAAAACTCATGATGGAAATCCGAAACCAGCTAGAAAACTATTGTCCGAAAAAGGTTAGACGAAAATGGATTGAAAAAGATAATGGAAAGTGGAGACCCCTCGGCATCCCTTGTATATTAGATCGAATCATTCAACAATGTTTTAAACAAGTGCTTGAACCGATTGCGGAAGCCCAGTTCTATAATCATAGTTATGGATTTAGACCATTACGTTCTGCGCATCACGCCATGGCAAGAATTCAATCTTTAATCAATCAAGCCCATTTTCATTTTGTGGTGGACATTGATATAAAGGGATTCTTTGACCATATTAACCATACATTGCTTATTAAGCAACTATGGAATATGGGAATCCAAGACCGAAAAGTACTAGCTTGTATTGGCAAAATGCTCAAAGCTGAAATAGATGGTGAAGGAACACCATCTCAAGGCGTTCCGCAGGGTGGATTGTTATCAACTTTACTTGCAAACGTTGTGCTGAATGACCTCGACCAATGGGTTGCGGGACAGTGGGAATTCTTCCCTCTTTCCAAATCTTTTCAATCTAGGACTGGTGAAACACTAGCCAAAAAGCGTACTAATCTGAAGGAAGGCTATCTCGTTCGCTATGCGGATGATTTTAAAATTTTATGTAAGGATGGAAAAACAGCCCAAAAATGGTACCATGCCGTGAGGCTATTTCTCAAAGACCGTTTGGGACTGGATATTTCGCCTGAAAAATCACAGATAGTGAATTTACGGAAAAGAGAATCCGAATTTCTAGGATTCACCATCCGAGCTGACAAAAAGGGTAAAAAGCGTGTTGCACGCACTGGCATTAAAGCGAGTAAAAAACGCAAAATCAAAGAAGAGGCTAAGAAACTAATTCGGAGAATTAGAACCTCTCCCTCGGCAATGAATGCGTTGCTTTTCAATAGTTTTGTTTTAGGAATTCATCAATATTTCAAAAGGGCTACCAAGGTTAATCTCGAGTTTTCACGTCTTGCCTATGATTTAGGTGCGTTCATTTACAATCATCTTAGACCAGTGGGCAAATACGGTCATCCAGCTAATCCGCCACCAACTTATAAAAAGATGTATCCTAATAGATTTAAAACATTTCAAATTGCTGGTGTATATCTATTCCCACTTTCGGATGTAAAAACGTTGAATGCCTTTGGATTTACTCCAAAAATGACGCCTTTCACGGAAGAAGGAAGGAATATGATACACAAAAAGCTGCGTTCAGACATCCAAAGCGAAATAGGCTTACTCATGAAATCAACACTTCCAAACCGAAGTATTGAATACATGGATAACCGAATCAGCAGGTACAGTATGAAGATGGGAAAATGTGAAATCACAGGCGCTGAATTGCCTGCGGCTGATGTTCACTGTCACCATTATGTACCATTAAGCCTTGGCGGAAATGACCAATTTGATAATCTCCGTATCCTTCATAAAGGAATACACAAGTTAATCCATGCCACTAATAAAAAGATGATTGATGGACTTATAAAAGGATTTCAGCTTACTGGAGACATGATAAATAAAGTCAATCGTTTCCGTAGGAAATGTGAGCTTGAAACGATTTAAAAATTCCAAACATGAAGTAACGAGGAACTTATAACTCAGTATATTTTGTTAGATGGAACGCGGAGTGCGGGGAAACCTGCACGCTCCGTGTGGAGCAGGGGAAAAGCTGGAGATGACCTCAAAGGCTTACCTATTGCAAACGTTTGTTGAATAACAAGGTGAATATATCAAGAACCGTTCAATCAATATGAGCGGTTTTTTTGTTTTAAGGCATAATAGTTTTGTTGGTATTTGTTTGCATCAGAACTCATTTCTTCAATCTTCCTGGAGAAATTTTGATCTAGGGATAGGAAAAACAGAAATGTATAAATAAAAATTTAAGAATATGCACATAATGTTATGTGCATGTACATAATGTACACAACGTACATAATATGCTACTATAGGAGGTGAAAGGAGATGACTAATGTGACTACATTGTTGAACGCAACAGATGTCCGTAAACACTGGGGTCAATTTAACGATGATGTCGTTAGAGATGGACCTAAGTTTGTCAAACGTAACAGAGACAAATGGGTTGCTTTAAGCTCAGAACATTTAAAAGCGGCTTTCTCGCGTTTTACTTTTACAGCCAGGTTTTTGCAAGAGGAAGATGGCACAATTACCGCTACTCTTGATAACTTTGATATTGTTGAGAACGGGGACAATGAAGAAGAAGTCCTTGATTTAGTTGTAGATGAATTGATTGAGTATGCGAATGAATATCAAATTAATTTTAATCTGTATTTCAATTCTCCAAATAGACGTGATCAGTTCCCTTATATTTTGAATGTTTTGGCTCAAAATAGTAGTGAAGAAGTTAGAGGATTAGTTTCATGCCAAGCTGGAGAGAAATAGAGCGTTTTTGTAGACGAGACGGTTGGGAAGAATTCAAGAAAAAGGGGCATCACATCTATTTTAGAAAAGAAAATGACGATGGGACTGTAAAACGTACAAAAGTTTCGAGGGGAACGGGAGAAGTAAGAGGTAATTTGTGGAAGGGAATTCTAAAAAAGCAATTACAAGTAACAGAAGAGGAGTTTAACGCCAAGAAGTAGTCGATATAAGTCTTTTGTCGCCTTAATACATTAGCAATGCGAAGACAGAGACGCATTACACACGAATAAGTGCATCATTGGTAAAATGAAATTAGAATGTGTACAATCACAACGTTTGTGATCTAATAAATGTAAAAAGTTCATATAAATTAATAAAGACCGCTCCATGCTGTAACATGGAGCGGTCTTCAATAGACCGACCCCCGTTAAGAGGGGGTGCAGCGAGTTAAAAATACTCCCTCACATACCTGCTAGAGTGCGTGAGGGAGTGTTTTTAATTTTTTTCATAAGTGAAGCCTATTCCGCCCAAACTCCTCCAGCAATCCGCACCACATGGCGCAATTTCTCCCACTGTTCTTCTTCTGTCAAAAGGTTACCTTCTTCTGTAGAGGCGAATCCGCATTGCGGGCTCAGGCATAGCTGGTCCTTGTTTACGTATTGCGTTGCCTCTTCAATCCGTGCCTTGATTTCAGCTGGCTCTTCCAACTCAGGTGTTTTCGATGTGATTAAGCCGAGTACGACTTTTTGATCCTGAATGAATCGCAAGGGGGAAAAGTCTCCTGCGCGATCGGTGTCGTATTCCAGGAAGAAGGCGTCGACGTTGACGCGGGAAAACAGTTCCTTTGCGATGGGTTCATAACCGCCCTGGTAGAGCCATGCTGATTTGAAGTTGCCTCGGCAAATATGGAGTGTGATCGCCATATCGGCTGGTTTCTTCGCTACAGCTTCAACGGTGATATCGGCAAACTTTTTAACGAGTTCGTCTGGGTCAAATCCTTGGGCACTGATCTTTTCTCTGAAATCCGGACTGAACAAGGCGCCCCAGCTCGTGTCATCCAGTTGTAAATACCGGCATCCGGCATCGTAAAATGCTTGGATGGCATCTTGATAGACTTTTACAATGTCTTGAGCCACTTCATCTAATGACGGATAGGCCGGGTTGTTCAAGTAAGGCTGGCTTCCGACCACCCCTGAGTAAAAAATCATATTCGGACCTGGGATCGTTATTTTCGCAACGTGGTCCCCGGCAATGCTTTTTAAATAAGCGAAGTCTGCTAAAAATGGGTGGTTTTTCGGAAAGCTTAACTTGGAATCGACGGTATAGGCTTCTGCTTTGGTCATGGCGCCGTTAAACGCACCAGTCAAGTCTACTTCATAGGTGCGTATCCCCTTGATGGCTCTTATGAAATCCAGGTGCCACCATCTTCTCCGGAATTCGCCGTCGGTCACTGCCTTCAGACCGGCTTCCTTTTGTCTTTCAACAATCCTTGCAATCTCGCTATCTTCCAATGCTCGTAATGCTTCTTTTGTGATGTCACCTTTTTGGTAATCTGCTCTTGCTTCTTTAAGCGTTTGCGGGCGTAACAAGCTCCCGACGTGGTCTCCTCTGAATGGTGCTTTTGCAGTTGTAAGCAATAAAACATCTCCTTTGTATTTAGAATTTGTGTAATATTATATATTGCAAGGCGAAATAAAGATAGGGATACATTTTAAAATTAAAAGCGGGTAACGATTCAAGAGATGCGGGTCCTGTCGTATAATAGGGGCAAGTCGCTCAGCTCGGTCTACTAATTTAAGAGGTGATAGAAACATGGAATGGACGACACATTTGTTATCAGGCGTGGCTGCTGGGTTTGCTGTGACTGGCGGTGATTGGAGAGGTGCGGCTGTCGGCGGCGTGGCTGGGGTGGTCTCAGATCTGGATGAGCATAAGTCCAGGTTCGGTAAGATTTTCTTTCCGATATCATTCATTATTAATAAAACGGTTGGCCACCGGACGCTCACACATTCGCTGTTGTTTGTAGCGGTGGTTGGCGCCCTGTTATCACCGATTTTTGACCCGTGGGTGGTATCGTCCGCGTGTGCAGGGATTTTAGCGCATATCGCAGGGGATATGCTGACGGGGAAGGTGAAGCTCTTTTATCCGTTTCAAACATCTGTCGGGCTATCTGTGAGTCGCAGGGAATTTAAGATGATTGATAAGGTGGCTGCGATCGTGTTGATTGGGTTTATTGTGTATGAGTGTGTGCCTTTGTTGAGGAATGTGTTTTAAATACATACGAGAGGCTGATTTTATCCGAATTTCCGATATATGGGTTGAATTCGCCGATATAATCCTCAAAAACGCAGATATCCACTCCAAAATTTCCGATATCCGGGTCAAATATTCCGATATCATCGAGAGAAAGCATGCCTCTCCAGACGCCAGTCACCCGCTTTCCCAGTGCGCGTCAGCCTTATGATCATGATTAAAATTAAAATCAGGTTCAAAACAACCATATTTTACCGTATAATAAGATAAAATACAGTGAGAACCTTGGTCCTCGAATAAAACTGTTCAAGCGGGGCCGTGATTCTTTGGGAAAGTGGAGAGGTCATGAAAACAAAAACCGGATTACTTTATATCAGCTTAACGGCGGTGGTTGTTATTGTGTTCATCCTCCTCCTCACACCATCGATGCGCCTGGGTTTATTTTCGGACGTGCCAAAAGCGGTGAAGCAGCACACGCCAGCAACAACTTCAATCAACGCCAAGGCACAAGCCCCCGACCCAGATGCGGTAAACGTAAACCAGACAGAAGCCAAGTCGGACGCCGCTTTTGAACCGAACCAACTCGCTTTCGTCAATGTCCCTGTTGCCACCCTTTGGACTGAGCCTGGGTTGGACCGGCCAGTTGACGCCGTCGCGGTCGGGAACCCGGCAGACATGCGCAAGTGGACAGAAGACATGAGCATTACTGAAAAGAAGTGGCTGATCGGCAACCTGCAAACACAGGCATTGTACGGCAATGCGGTCACGATTATGCAGGTAACGGACGGCTGGGCTGAGGTGGGAGTGCATGGGCAGCCGGAACCCGGGAGTGACGCGGGCTATGTCGCTTGGTTGCCTCTCAATCAATTAACCTATGAAACCACTTATGAAAATGCGGTCGAAACGGGTGCGTCTGCGATGGTGACAGCACCAACAACGTGGCTGTACACCGATCAAGACATGCAGACGCCATTCATCGAGATCAGCTATAATACAAAACTTCCTGTGCTTGAACAAGAGGAACAGACCGTGCTTGTCGCTACGCCTGGTGACGGGCAACATTGGATTGCCAAAGACGCTGTGGGCGTTACCAAAAAAGGCGAAGAGGTACCAGAGCCGACTGGAGATGCGCTTGTCCAGAGCGGCAAACAGTTCTTGGGGCTGCCGTATTTATGGGCAGGTGCGTCAGGGTTCGGGTTCGATTGTTCGGGATTCACGCACAATGTGTATAAAGCCCATGGGATGACGATTCCGCGTGACGCCTCGGCTCAAGCTTTGCAGGGTAAAGAAGTGGCAAAAGCAGATTTGCAAAAAGGGGATTTATTATTTTTTGCCGATGAGAATGGGGAAGGGCATGTGCACCATGTGGGCATGTATATCGGCAATGGCGAGATGATCCATGCTCCCAATACGGATAAAACTGTAGAAATCATCCAGGTTTTTCAGTCGGATTATTGGTCCAATGAATACGCGGGAGCCAGAAGGTTTGTTGACGAGCCATGACGGGCCTGATGATCCATCTAGGTTTTAAAAAGTGATCCAGAGACACGCTCTTGGACCACTTTTCTTTATGGATTTTTAATGCTGTTGGGAAGGGTTCTTAAACTATTGGACACACGTTCCACGACAGATTCATAATCATCTTGCCGGTCTTCAGGATATTCGATGGAAAGCTTCACAATATAATCGTCGGCCATCAGTGATTTTTTGTAGACGATATTGTCGCCATCCACATAGGACAGGACATACCAGTCGTCTGCGAGTTTCTTATAGCCGATCGAATGATTGTCTGCTTTCAAATCAGCCAGCTCATCTTCATAGATCGGTTTAATGGCGTCAAGGTCACTAATGGGCGTCCCGCCATATCCCATATGGCTGCCTGAAGCAATAATGACGGCTGATTCGTCATGGACTTCGATGCCATCACCATTGTCGGGCATATAGTCGGCTTCAAAAGATGATGGATATTCGATAGCAAAACCGAATCTCGGGTTTTGATACGTTTTGTAGCCGTCGCTTGTTTCTTCGTCACCTTGAACTTGAGCTTCTTCTGACTGAGTCGTGTCTTCAGTGTTCGTGTTATTGTTTTGGTTTTCTGAGGCGGCATTGGTGGTGTTAGAGTCACTGTTCTCCGGTGCCGCGTCTTGATCGTCCGCTGTTTCGTTCTCTTCCGTGTCTTCCTGAGTTGCCTGGTCATCATTGGGTATGGCAGCAGGATCGCTGCTATTATCACCACAGGCACTTAGCAACAGCCCCATTGCGACTGCCACCGCGATCGTACCGAAATGGTTCCTCATGTCTAGCACCTCAATTTTTCGAAAAATAGCCTTATTATTCCAATTCCCTTTTACCTTGAAATGATAAACGTGTATGCTTTTGTCCTTAGCCCAATTGAGTTCTGACTTTTCGAACCAAAGTATGTACATAATCGGCGTAATATGCGACAATATGGACGGAATGTATTGATTTTTACAGCATGAACACATAAAATTAAAGTAGTAATCTGAAAATTTTGTAACATCATTTGAAACGCGCATCAGCGCTCAATAGACATCAGTGGGGGTTAAGTAATGAAGCTGGATACAAAAGTCATTCATGGCGGTCCGTTGACAGATCAACATACTGGGAGCTCGTCCATACCAATCTACCAATCATCTACCTTTCATCAGAAAAATTTTGCAGAAGCACAGGAATTTACATATACGCGGTTCGGCAACCCAACGAGACAAGCGCTTGAAGAAACAATTGCATGTTTGGAGTTTGCTGAGCATGGTTATGCCTTCTCTTCTGGAATGGCGGCGATTTCTGCGGTGCTGCTGAACTTTTCAGCGGGTGACCATGTCGTGTTCTGCAAAGATATCTATGGCGGCGCACATCAGCTCGTCTCTGAAATGTTTCCCAAGCACGGGATCGAATATTCTTATGTCGATGAAACAGATCCATCCGCATGGGAAACGGCGATTCAAGCGAATACGAAAGCCTTCTATATTGAAACACCGTCCAATCCTTTGCTGAAAATCACCGACATTCAAGCGGTGGCGTCTTTGGCAAAAGAGAATGGCATCACAACGATTATTGACAACACATTCATGACACCTGTGTATCAAAACCCGATCAAACTCGGCGTCGACATTGTCATTCACAGCGCTACGAAATTCATCAATGGCCATAGCGATGTTACCGCCGGCCTGGTTGTCACGAGTAACGAGGAGATCGCAGAAATGCTCTGCAAAACGCAGAAGATGTTCGGAAGCATGCTCGATCCGCACAACTGCTGGCTCGTGCTCCGCGGCATTAAAACGATGAAAATCCGCATGGACAGCAAGACGGAAAATGCCGCATTTATCGCGAACGAACTTCAGCATCATAACAAAGTCAGAGCTGTCTATTATCCTACGCTTGCGAATCACGCAGGAGCGGATATTCATGCTAAACAAGCAACGAGCGGAGGGGCGGTACTGACAATTGATCTGGGTACTTACGAAAACGCAGCGGTCTTTTTCGAAAACATCACCGTCCCGATCGTCGCCGTGAGTCTCGGCGGGGTCGAGTCGATTCTGTCATATCCATATACGATGTCACATGCCTGTGTTCCTGAAAAAGAACGCATCGAACTGGGTGTCACAGAAGGCCTGATCCGCTTAAGCTGCGGCATTGAAGATAAACAGGATCTGCTGGATGATATCGTGAAGGCGCTGGAATATGTTGATGCAGGTGCGGTGTCACAGGATGCGGGACAAGATTCCATGGTTGAGCCATTCTAGATAAATTTCGGCGTCTTACACTCGCTGCATCATAGCTAAAAAGGTCCAGTCACCAGTCGTCTGGGCCTTTTTAGCATGCTAAATTAAAACTCCACTGATAATCAGTAAAACTTCCCTGATAGAATCATGAACTCCCCTGATATTACATAAAACTCCACTGATAGAACCGCAAACTCCCTGGATAACGTCTTTGGATAAGTGTCAGTCCCCACATCGCTAAAGCTTTAAAACGCGCCAAGGCACTTCACCTCCTGAAATGCCCTCACCTTTAAAAATGTTTTCATGTTAAAATGAATACATAACCACTGGGGAGGGTGCTTGATGCTAGATGAGTGGTTGGGTTATATAGCTGAGTATATTTTACTTAAAAATGAAGAATTGTCTATGATTGATATGAAACAAGATAATGGTGTTGTATATATTTCCGTCATAAAAAGGACTGCAAGGACGAGACGGGTGGTGGCGCGTTTTTCTTTTGGACTGGCTTCTGTTGCGCCTGTCCCTCCTGATGCGCTTGTGAAGGCTTTTGCCAGTCCGAAAGTGAAGAAACGTTTTGCCGCCAGTGAAGAAACTTTTGACTGGATCCGCAATGGTTGGATCATCCGGGAATATCGTTTCGAGAAGGATGAACGAACGGTGAAAAGCGAGCAGTATCGAATGGGACTGGCTTTGTTTAAGCACCTTCAGCGTCTCGAAATAGAGAGGGCTGAAGTACAAGCCCGGCTTATTCTCGACTGGCGTTCACGTTGGGAAAAAACAGAGAAAGTATCTCATACGACCGGGTCTCTCCGATCGCTGGCTCTGAGAACGCTTGAAAATGAGTTGGAAACAATAGCCGGGGGCGTCCAGAATATTTCACCCGGAAACGGTGGGGTTGAACAATTAAACTGGATTATTGCGAGCTGGCGGTTTCAAAAGCAGATGTCATTTCTGCATTTCCTGCTTGCTCTGTATCAAATAGCGTGTGAAGAAGAGATATTTGATTGGAAGCAAATCGGAGCGCGCTATTACCGAAAGATCGGCGGTTCAAAGGAATTTGATGTACATAAAAAGGAATTCATTGAGGAAGCAGAACAGCTGCTTCAGCGACCGCTGCACTTATACGGTCTGGCAACTCTCGGGACCATCACGCCTATTTTTTTCACTGGGGAGATGCACGGGGGAAATGTGTCATACCATCATGGCAGTGTCCATGCGACCACAGATTTGGCCGTGTTTACCGATTCCTTTCAAACAGAAGCTGAGGTCTTATGGCTCGTGGAAAATCGCGGCGTGCTGACACGGATGGCTTATGAAAAAGACTTCCTCATCAATTCGAAGAGTCTTGTCCTGGGAATTGACGGTCAGATCAGGTCGGCCCACCGCCGATTGATCACCCAGCTCGCCCCACATGTGAAGCAGGTCATCATTTGGACTGACGTTGATGAAGCAGGCCTCACGATTGCGAGAGAAGCGGCTGGAATCTTAGTTAAAGAAGGTATTACAACGAAATGGGTAGTGCCGCCGCTCGAGATCGTAACCACACTCGAACAATTTGAACAGCGATACATACAATCCATTCAAATAAACACGGAAGAGCAGGAACAAGAGATTGGAGGCGTCCAGCATTGGAAAACATGGATCAAGCATTGATTTCCATCTTTGATGTGGAAAATGACAAACCCGAGCTGCTCCAATCAATGCGAGACCTTGCAGCACTATCAGGGGTGCTGAACGAGCTGAGTGATAAAGAGTACTTTCAGTCACCGTTTCATGTGCTGCGCTTCCTGCGAGTGCTCAACATTATCAATCAGGAAGCATTGGGAATTGCCGACCCAATTGAGAATGAAGACACTTTGTATTATCGGTATCGCCATACGTTTGGCTATGACGAGGCTATGACGATCGGGTATATCAAACACCTTGTTTTCGTATTGGGGAAATTCAACTGGATTGCCAAAACTGCCAAACGGATCAAGATGCGGGATGTCGGGAAACGCATGATGGATGTATTGATCCGGCTCGCCAATGATTCACTTGCTTACTATTTAAACGATGAAGTGGCCAGGTCTCTTTTCCAGGCCAAGCGAGATGCGGAGTTAAGTGAAGCCTACGACGATAAAGGCATCTCAGGGGGAAACAAGCTGGCCAGCATGATTAAAAATGTCGAGGAAGCGGTGGAACTGCTCAAGGAACGAGAGCTCGAATACCTGTCTGACCGCAACGCACTTAACCAGGTTGAGGTGATCCACCAGCTTATGCAGGAATTGGAAGATAAGATGACAGAGCGGCTTGAGAAGTTCGAGACACTGGATCAGGAACTTGTTTTTGCAGCGGTACGACAGCGAGGCACCGCTGCCATGAGTGAAGGTGTCAAGATCAGCCTAGGAACGATTAATAAAATTCTTAAGTTCACCCATTTGCAGAGAACCGATTTTATGCATACCATCCAGCCGGAAGCCCTGCGCAACTTCATCGTTAAATCATTTGATCCACCGATTGGCTCGGATATACCTAATGCCCATCAGATTCTCAGTTTTATGGAACAGGAGCAGTACCGAGGGGAAGCCATGGACGGGCTGTGGGTGCCGGTTAAGTTCGCTTCGCCTTTATCCCCTGAAGCGATTGATCAGGGCATTCATTATGTGGAAAATTACGAGCCCATCACAAAAGAAATTGAAGACACCATTGAGGCCGCCTACACCGATCCGGATGAAGTGCTGGAGGATCAGTTGGAAGAATTGATGGGAGACTCGAAATGGCAAATGACCAAACAAATGATTCACACCGAGGAAATCGAAGCCTATCTCGAGCAAGTGGATGAGGCGGGGTTGGATGAATTGATCATTGAAACCGGCTCGGCAAAGTGGAGTGATGTTCTTAACGGTTTAATTGGAGTCTCAGCCCTTGTCGCTAATAAAAAAGCAGATATAAATGAAAATGCCAGGAAACCGCTCAATAAAGATGAAACAGAACGCGATTGGAGGTGGGCAGATGACGAACAAGGAACCTATGGCATCCGGAAAAGAGGTAGAAGAAGTGAATAATCTCAATCCCCTGGCAGCCATGCAATCCGTGCAGGGATTTTTAACGAAGGAGGAAGAACTTGCTTTTATGCATATCTTGTTCTCTTCTTCAGCCACGATTCGCAGCGGCAATTTCGGTCTGTCAAAGAAAGAAGTGGAGAAGCTACTCGATGTTCATAACGACGAAGCTGCTTTCGACTCATTTATCAAACGACTGAACCAGGTGCTCAGCCGTTATTTCCAAGTGGTTTATGACGAGCGCCGGGATCAGGTGGCTGCCCTGATGCGGGTCCCGGCCAGACAAGCCCGGAATGTGTTAAACAAGGAAAGCCTGTCCCTCCTGATGTTTATCTTCTATCATCAGGAAGTCCTGCAGAACGCGTACACGCTCTTCTCCCAACTGGTAAACAGCTTCGGACATGAATCCCTCCAAGTGACAAGAAGAATCCAGGCAAATCTGGATCCTTTGAAAAAAATCGGCGCCATCGAGAACGTTGATACCGATTCAAGTGAAGATGCCTATCAGCTCACTGCCATCGGTGTGAACATGTTCTCAGATTCATATTTACGTAGATATGCAGAATTCAGCCAATCCAACCAGCTTCACATGGAAGATGTTCTGCGCTTCTTTAAACGCTATAACCTAAAAGGGGGCATGCACGATGATTCCGTGGAGACTTAAGTTTTCTGGCATACGAGACTATACCCCGACTGTCATGGACTTTTCCGGTAATGATGATCACGTTCTGATCTCCGGTCCGAACGGGGCTGGCAAATCCACCGTGACGTTCTGCATGGGTGGTGTGCTGTACTCCAGCAAGGTGGACCTTGAAGGCTTAAAGTCGAACAACCTCCCGGATGACCAGACGTGGCGGGCCAGTATTGAACTTCTGTTTAAAAATGACGGTACCAAGAAGGTGGACGCGCCTTTGTTCGTTCAGTTCCGGTTGGATATTGAGCAGCACCCCGGTGAACCAGTCAGAAAAGAGTTTTATATAGAAGAAGGCGACAGGATTGACGAGTGGGATAGAGAAATGAAATTCGCTGCTGGCGGGAAGCTCAATTTCTCAGAGTATAAGAATCTGGTTTTTTCCAAATATGCCATTGACCCCGACAGCTTCTATCTCATCTGGTATCAGAAAGAAGTCAACCAGTTTGCGGTGATGGCTCCTGAGGAACGTTTCCGGATTTTCAGTGAGATGAACGGCATCGACGACATCCAGAAGAACTGGGAAGAAAGCAAGGAGCTTGTGAAAGAAACGGAACAAAGCTTAGAGGAAGCCGAGAGTAAGCAGCGCCTTAATAAAATGAATCTTAAGCAGAAGAAATCGGAGCTTGAACGCTATGAAGATCGTAATCGCAGGCTTGAGCAGGGGTTTAAGCAATATTACACAAGCTTGCTCTGGCTTGAACATTATCACATGACTCAAATTCAATCATTGAAAAGGGAGATAGTAGAGCTAAAAGGTGACAAAGAAGAAACGCTGGGAGAGAGACGAGAGCTGGAAATCGATCATGCCGCGCAAACAGAACTGCAGGACGCGCTGGCTCACATGATCGAGCAGTGTGAAACCCGTGAAACGGAACTGATGGCCGATCTGGACCGTCTTAAACAACAGCTCCAAAGTACACAGGAAAAACGTGATGCCATCTCAGCCGACATTCATGAAATCACCAACCGAGTCGATCGGATTGGCATGACAGAGCAGGATGTCAAAGAGAGATTGCAAGAGGCAGAAGAGGCCTGCAGCCGTTTTAACCAGTCCATCAATGATATAGAAGAAGCGAGCAGCAACCTTTTGCAACAGATGAATGAGCTCACATCCGAAATCGCAAAGCTAAGCGTTAAAATTGAACAGGACCGTCACCGTGAAAAAGAAGTGAACGACTTGATTGCAGCTTATCGCAGCAGCAATGTTGTTCAAGATGAAATGGATCAGAATGACCGCCGGATCGAATCTGACAAAGATTTGCTGCGTGATCTTGGTGCCCAAGAAAAAAGCCTGTCCCGGGAGCTGGACCATCTCCGTCAAAACAAATTGCTCTCTCCCAGGCAGGAGACCTCGCTCCAATATTTTGCCAGACAAAACATTGCTGCCTACCCGCTGCGGGATCTGCTCACACTGGATGATTCTGCAAAACACCGGGATGAGCAACTGTTTGATGCGATCAAATATACCCTGTTTGTTAATACAAAAGCTTTTCGTGCGCCAACGGATCTATATCACGTGCCCCTGCCTCAAGTGGTGCCGGAAAAGACCATCACCCATTTGCCGGAGCAGCACATCAAAGTAAAGGACGGGTTAACGGACGAGCAGTATGCATTTGCTGTGAAGGCACTCTGGTGGACACGATCTTTTTTTATAGAAGAAAAACCGGTTATTGACAAAGGTATGCTGGTTGATCCAAGAGGTATCAGGGGCCCGCAAGAAGATCAGAAAATCATCTTGAGTGAAAAAATGCTGCAAACATACCAGGCTGAAGTTGAGCAGGAGCTGGCTGACATTAAGGCCCAGCGCGAGAAGCTTACAAAAAGGATTGAAGACCTCAAGAATGTAAACTCAACTTTGTTCAGCCGGCGTGAATCACTGAAAGATGCCGAAGCTTTTTTAAGACATGCAAACGAGCGGGAATGGCAACAGAATCAGCACACTAAACTTAAGCAGGAGCTGACCGATCTTGAACAGGTCCAGCAGCAGGCCCAGCGTGATTTGGACGGCCTAAAAACCACACTCGCCGAATGGAAACAACAGGCTACGACCTACCAGGAATATCAAGACACCTATGCGCAATACAGACAGGAGCAAGCCAAGATCAAGGAAGTGCAAGAGTTGAACGAACTGCTTGACTCGCTTAACCGTGACAAGAAAGTTAAAAATAAACAACTGGACCAATTGCATGATGACCTGGATACAAAGCGACGGGAACAACGCCAGCTCAATACTAAACTGGATGCCATCGCCGAGAATATCAACTATCAGGACCGAGAAGTTGAACAGATAGAACGGCAAATCAGAGACAGGTCAGAAGCCCATGTAACAAACGAGGAGAGCTACAGTCGGACAAGGAGAGAAATGCGGCGGCTGCATGAATCGGCCCCACATTTCATGAACCAGTTTAAAGAAGAACTGCAACAGCTTCCTGAGATGACCAAACCGACTGCTGAAGAACACCGGGAACGAGGTAAAGCAACTTATGACAATGCTGTAAATGAAACAGGTATTGACGAAGCTGCTCCCGAGAACTATGAGAAGATGAAGGAAGCGTATGACCGGTCAGAAAATGAAGTCAAGAAATCCAAGATCCTACTGGAAGACTATACAGAAAAAATGGAAACCCTAAAAGAAGATCTGGAAAGCACCATCAACATGAAAATCATCGCCGTGAATCAGAAGTTTGTGCATTACATGTCCTTATTCGGATTTGAAGGGAAAATCGAGTGGGATATGAATACCAATCGCCGCGGCCAAATCCGCTATACATTATTCATTAAAGCAAGGAAAGAAGGCCACCGAGGCAAAGTGGAGGATGTCAGTGAGAAAGCGAGGGGTGGCAAAGTCGGAAAAGGTGTCTCAGGTGGGGAAGAGTCACTCAGCTCCCTGCTGTTCGCGCTCGCCCTGCTACAAACCATCGAAGCCTCACCCGGATACATTGTACTCGACGAATTCGACAGTGCCCTTGACGAAGGCCGGAAAGACAAAGTGTTCGAACTATATGAACAGGAATTGAACCGCAAAATGATCATTCTCACACCAAAATCACACGAAGAAGCATATCTATACCGCTTTTCAAAAGCTTACGTCGTCCACCACAATCCCAACATTCCCAAAAGCACCATCTTCAAGGTGAAAAGAACCACAGGAACAGGAGCTACCGTCCAAGAGAAGTAGATGAGAAGCACAGGTTCCATGGACCAGACAGCAACAGGGGCAATGGTGGATTGGTGGCCCAGTTTATTGCATTTAAAAAGTCCGGGTACGTTCCCCGGGCTTTTTAAATAACTATCTTACAAACTCCACTGATATTAGCGTCATCTTCTTTGACCCTTTACTGGTAATTCACAATCGCCGGATTAGGATCCAGCTTCAGCACCTCTTCAGGAGTCATGATTGGTTCATCTTTTTTATAAAAAATTTTAAAGCCGCCGTATTGGACGGCTTCGTTGCGCACGAATTTGCGATAAAGCGACTTCTTCGTCGATGCATCGCCCCAGCCGTCATAGTTCAATGTGACTTGCACATGTTCGCTTGGTCGAATGGCTGATTTGTTTGTGATCGCGTCATCTATGAACTGATGGACGACGATCATTTTATCCGGCAAATCATTTTCTTCCACCAGGTCTGTCAGATATTCCACCGCTTCCTGGACTTCAGCACCGTCAACGCCGCCAAGATCGACGCCGGGTGTTTCGCCTTCAGCCACGTGGAATTCGGTGTCGATGGCGAGGTGGACGTAAGGAAGCTTCAGCCACTCTTCAAGCAATTTAACCTGATGAAGAACAGAATCGGTTCCGAGCTGAACATCCAGCATCAGCAGGGCATCGTTCTCCTTGGCGAGATCGGCATATTCGTCAATAAGCTCTGGTGGTGTCCTGTGATAATAATGGCCCTCAGGACCTGGATCCCGCTGTGCAACAGTGGAAATGAGCTCGATCATGGGCACAGCCGGCCGTTCAGGATCCGCATCTGAATACGCCTGTGTCTGTTCTTTCAGCTTTTTCATGAGCTCGTCCTTCCCCATCTCCCCTAAAATTCCCATGTTTTCAGAGTTCGGATGTCCATAATAGGCGACAATCCTATGATTTTTCAAAGGGCCGTTTGTTTGGTCCTCCGCCCCTTTGACCAATGTTTGGCCAACCGGAACCATGCGGGCGGGGTCGCTTCCATGAGCTTCGGCATCGGGCATATTTTCAAGTTCTTGTTGAGTGAGTTTTTGTTCAAGAGGCTTGGCATCCTCTGCCGGCTTCAGTGCTTTATAAGGTTGAGCCGGTTCCTTGTCTTCGGGCTTTTCTTTGTCTTCAGGTTCAGGTGCTGCATTTTCCTCTGTGTTTGAATTCTCTTCTTTTCCATTGTTCTCCTCTTGATCCGCATTGTTATCCGAACAAGCGGCCAGCAACAGAATAAGAAACACGCCCAAAATTAAGGCGACAGATTTTTTCATGATGGTCACTTCCTTATGTATTGATCACTTCTATCTGGGTATACCCTGAATTTGATTATTATAACAGAGGAAATTTTAGTGTGGATTGTTGCCAGAGTTGAGGGATAGAAGCCGTAAAACTGCGAACTAAGCAAACCCAATATACTTTTATGAGAGGGGCGTGATTTCCGCTACGGGAAGTCGCTTTAACTTTATCACAGCTCAAGTGCGACATCTGTTCAAGAACACCACTTTCACAGTGTCTTCTAGCCGCGGGCACGGCCTCAGCCTCCTCGCTCGCAAAGAACGCTCACTGTGGGGTCTTCGGACTCGTGCTGTTCCCGCAGGAGTCGACTTCCCTTCGCTCCAATCACTTCATGTTAAGTAGGTGCTTGGACGTTTTGCTCAAGAAATCAAGAATGAACGTGAACTTTTCGTGAGCAGCTCATACTAACTCAACTTATGAGTGGTAATTGCCGATTTCATGAGGCGCATTATACTTTCAATTCTCCTGCTTACAAAATCGAGAACGAGAGTAAGGACGCTTCACCAAGCTCGGGGAAAACACGGAGACTCCAGTGGGAGGATAAGCCTCGGTGAGACCCCGGAGCGCGGTAGCGCGAGGAGGCTCAGCAGCGCCCACGGAACGCGGAGTGTTTTCCCCGAGCGATTGCCAGAGGCAGTCACTCCAAGTTTCCGCTGATTCGCATTTTGTGTCTACTGTAACTGTGAAAAGAGCTTAACAAAACCCACTGTCAAAATCCAAATGTCATGATTTCAAACAAGCATCCGTCGACGTTTGTCCAAAACAGTCCGCGAGGTGCAAAGTCGTGGTCGGTGCGCATGTTTTCCCTGTCAAAAGGGCTGCTGCCGTAAGCAATGTCCTGTTTCTTGAGTTGCTTGAGGATCCGGTCAAAGGTCCGCCCATCCACATCAAACGCCATATGCTGCTCCAAACTGATTTGATCCCGCTCCATGAAATAAATCGAAAGCTCATTGTTTACCTGAACCGCTGAAAAGTCATAACCGGGCCCAGCAATTCTCCCGACACGCACCCCCATCACATCGGCAAATTCGCGCGCTGCTTTCTTGTGATCCTTGGCATATATCACCGTATGATCCAGTCTGATAGACATGTTCAGTTCCCCTTCCAAGTTACAATCTCTCTTAATTATATCACTTCGACTTTTTTCGTTAAGAAGAAAGCTGTTGGGTTTAAAAGTTAAAGGCCCCAATCCGCAAAACTTCCCGGATTGATAGCCTAACTCCCTGGATACTCATGGAAACTCCAGCGATAGGTAGCACAACTCCCCTGATACCTCCCAAAACTCCATTGATAACAACCCAAACTCCATTGATACTCGCAGAAACTCCCCAGATTGCCGCCACTCCCAAACCCGTTCCAAATAAATAAGCCAGACAGAACAACATGTTCCGTCCGGCTTACCTGCATACACCTCAAAACCCCGGCCTCACTCTAATACAAGCCCTCCAGACGTTCAAAGAAGTCAGGAAAGGACACATGAATAGCCTCGCTATTTTCCACGACAGTTTCACCCTCGGCAATGCAGCCCGCGATGGCAAGCATCATCCCGATGCGGTGGTCGCCGTGGCTGTTGACCGTTGTGCCTTTTAGCGGGGTGGGGCCATGAATGATCATCCCGTCGTCGGTCGGTTCAACATGGGCCCCCATTTTATTCAATTCCATTGCAACCGTATCGATGCGGTTCGTTTCTTTCACCTTTAATTCTGCGGCATCTTTGATCACAGTCCGTCCTTCTGCTTGTGTGGCAGCAAGGGCGATCACCGGAATCTCGTCGATCAGCCTTGGAATCAAGTCTCCGCCCAACTCAATGCCCCTCAAAGGCCCAGATTGAATGTGAAGATCGGCAGCTGGTTCTGCGCGTTTCTCGTCGAAGTGCTTTATGGTCAAAGAGGCTCCCATGTCTTGAAGCGCGTCAATGATCCCAGATCTGGTAGGGTTCATGCCGACGTTTTGAATCAAAATGCTGCTCTCTGGAACTACAGCGCCAGCTACCAGAAAGAAAGCAGCCGATGAGATGTCACCGGGAATGTTCAATGTGGTTCCTGTCAATGTTTGTCCGCCCTCGATGGCGATGGTATTTCCATTCACATCCACCTGTACCCCGAATGCCCGCAGCATGCGTTCTGTATGGTCTCTGGACAAAGCGGGCTCTGTGACCGATGTTGTGCCCTCAGCTTGTAATCCCGCGAGCAAAACAGCTGATTTAACCTGTGCGCTTGCGACCGGAGACTGGTAATCAATGCCTCGGAGACCGCCGCCTCGAACAGAAAGCGGGGTATACATGCCATTACCCCGGCCATCAATCGCAGCGCCCATAAGACGGAGCGGCTTGGCGATTCTGCCCATGGGCCGTGTCGCAAGTGAGGCATCGCCCTGCAAGACGGAATGGAACGGTCGGCCTGCCAGAATGCCCGCCAGTAACCGAATCGTCGTGCCGGAGTTTCCCAATTCAAGGACCTCCCGCGGTTCCTGCAAGCCCGCCAGCCCATTCCCCTCAATTTCAACATAAGCGTCTTCCTGGGTGATCGCCACCCCCATTTGCCTGAAACAGCTGATTGTCTGCAAACAATCTTCTGCGTTCAAAAAGCCGTTCACAATGGTTTTACCTTTTGCCAATGAGCCGAGCATCACCGCCCGATGTGAAATGGATTTATCACTCGGCACGTGCATCGTGCCGGTAAGCCCTTGTTTATTTTTTGCTACAATGTGTGACGACACGGAATCTCCTCCTCAAGCTGATGCATACGTCTGATAGGCGCTTTGTTCGAGTAATACTCGGGCCCGCTCACGATCTGACTCATTTTGAAAACTTACGCGCAGGACACCGAGCAAGCCTTCCCGTGCTTCCATAATATGAAGGTTGGTCACGCTGATCCCTTCTTCAGCCAGGAGAGCTGTAATCCGCGCAATGGCGCCTGGCACATCAATTACATCGACATCCAGATCATAGTAAGGCTGGAGTGCGCCTTTGGAATGGACCGGAAGTGAATCGCGATAGGTCTTGGCCGCTTCAAAAAATTGAAGGATCTCGGCTTCATCGTCTTCCGTCAGAACCATCTGGATGTGGCGCATTTCAGCCATCCAATTGTCCAATAGCTCCAGCAGATTACCGCGATTTTGTTTGACGATATCTTTCCACATAACGGGGCTGCTGGAGGCAATTCGGGTGATATCCCGAAATCCGCCTGCTGCCAGCATGCTGATCAGTGGATTTTCCGTGGCGTGTTTTTGGGTGAGGTTGACCAAACCAGCCGCAATCACATGGGGAAAATGGCTGATGACGCCTGTAATGGCGTCATGCTCCTCGGTATCCAGCACAAGAAAGTGTGAGCGTGTGCCGCTGAGCCAGTGTTTCAAATCCGCTATTTTGTCTGTCGGCGTATCGTCGCACGGTGTCAGCACGTAATAGGCATTTTCAAATAGATGAGCTTTGGCGCTTTCCACTCCTGTTTTATGTGACCCTGCCATCGGGTGTCCGCCGATGAACGTCAGCCCGCTTTCCCTTATCATCTCCGCAAATTTCATGACCCCGCCTTTGGTGCTGCCCGTATCTGTGATGATCGCATTTTTTCTGAGATTCAGACTAGGTAATTGCCTGATAAGCGGCTCCATGTTGAGCACGGGCGTTGCCAGGATAATTAAATCAGCTCTCTCCGCTCCGTAGCGAAAGGACGCGGCCTGGTGATCAATGATGCGGCGTGCCGAGGCTTTGTCCATTTCACTCTGATTCACGTCGTATCCATATATTTTAGCATCGGGATGGGCACTTTTAATGGCGAGGGCCAGCGACCCGCCGATTAAGCCGAGGCCTGCAATTAATACGTTACCTTTCATGCCAAGTCACCTTGGGGCTGTGCCGCCACATGCTGTTTCAATTCGTCAATGGCATGCCTGACCTGTTCGTTTTGATCTTTCGTCCCAATGGTAATCCGGGCACACGTTGGGAAACCCAATACGGCCCCCGAACGCACGATCAACCCTCTTCTGAGCAGAAACTCGGCTGCAAAGTCCCCGTCACATTGAAGATCGATTAATATGAAGTTGCCTTGGGTTGGAAAATATGAAAGCCCATGACGCTGGCAAAACTGATAATACTTTTCCTTTTCTTCTGCGTTTGCCTGTCGGCTTTCGGCCACAAAGTCAGGATCATCAAGAGCAGCGGCTGCCGCAAGCTGACCCAGCGCATTAGTATTAAACGGCGGTCGGGCTGGTTCTAATCGGCTGATATTTTCCGCAGTAGAAATGCCATATCCGACACGGAAACTGGCCAGCCCATAGCCTTTCGAAAAAGTTCTCGTGATGAGCAAGTTGGGATACACGTCAATCAATGCCAGCGAATCGTCAGGGTCATCAACATATTCGTAATACGCTTCGTCCAACACCACGAGCACATCACTCGGAACCGAATCCATAAACGTCCGCAATTCCGTTTGCGGCATATATATCCCAGTCGGATTGTTCGGGCTGCAGAGCCAAACAATCGCCGTCTCATCGTCAATGGCCGCAAGCATTTTGGACAGATCGTGACGCCCCTCCACGACAGGCACTTCTCGCACTTCAGCGCCTTCAATCACAGCATTATGTTTATACTGGGGAAACGTCGGTGTTGGCATGACGGTGTTTTTTCCGGGTTCCAGCAGTGCCCTGGACACAATCTGAACGAGTTCATCTGTGCCATTAGTGAAAATCAACTGGTTCTGATCGACGTCCAGGAAGCCGGCTGTTTTTTCACGCAATGTCTGTGCGCTCCCATCCGGGTAAAATCTGAAAGAGTCACCGAAGTTGTTTAACGCCGTATCGACCATGGGAGAATACCCGTATGGATTTTCATTCGACGCCAGTTTGACGATGTTGTTTAAGTTGTACTCCCGCTTCACTTCTTCAATCGACTTTCCCGGTTGATACGCTCGCAAATGAAGCATTTGTTCTTTCCATTTCATCGCTCTTCCTCCTCTGGTTAAAACGTTCGCTCGTGCGCCCGATGCTCAGCCACAGCTTGCTGAAGCACGTCGTAACGGTCACTCGAAAATTGGCTGGTGATCGCGGCGGCCAGTTCCCAGGCTACCATGGCTTCGGCAACAACACTTGCAGCGGGCACGGCACAGCTGTCAGACCGTTCGATGCTTGCTGTAAAAGGTTCTTTTGAATCGATATCAACACTTTGCAAAGGTTTCATCAGCGTCGGAATCGGCTTCATGACCCCTTTAACAACGATCGGCATTCCGGTTGACATGCCGCCTTCAAATCCGCCCAGGCGATTGGTGTCGCGCGTATAGCCGTCTTCTGCGCTCCACGCAATTTCATCGTGCACCTGACTGCCGGGTTTGCGTGCCATTTCAAATCCCAATCCGAATTCCACGCCTTTAAACGCATTGATGCTCATGATAGCCCTTGCCAAATTGGCATCCAGCTTGCGGTCATAGTGCACATAACTGCCCACGCCCGCTGGCATGCCCTCGACAATCACTTCAACAACACCGCCAATTGAATCGCCATTTGCCTTGGCGTCATCAATCGCCGCCATCATGTCTTTTTCCGCCTCTTCGTCAAAACAGCGGACAGGCGATTCCTCCGTACGGGTCTGTAATGCTTTCAAATCGGTATACGATGCGGGCTGTGCTGTCACACCGCCGATTTCAACGACATGCCCGGCGACCTCAATCCCGAGGCCTTTTAACACCTTTTTCGCAACCGCGCCCGCAGCCACTCTGACAGTCGTTTCCCGTGCCGAGGACCGTTCGAGCACATTCCGCAAATCCCTGTGACCATACTTGATGCCACCGGCCAGATCCGCGTGTCCGGGTCTCGGCCGTGTGACTTGCCGTTTTACCTCACTTGCGGCATCGTCGTCAATGGGCTCAATGCCCATGATGCCGGTCCAGTGCTTCCAGTCATGATTCGTGACGTTCAGCGCCAGGGGCGAGCCAAGCGTATGGCCATGACGCACCCCAGCAGTAATATCTGCTGCATCCTTTTCAATTTTCATCCGTCTGCCGCGGCCATGGCCTTTTTGCCTGCGCGCCAGCTCATAATTGATATCTTCCGCCGTCAACGGCATGCCCGCCGGCAGTCCTTCGATAATCGTTGTCAGTTGAGGCCCATGTGATTCCCCGGCCGTTAAAAATCTCATCGCTATTTCCTCCTATGCGTCCACTGCTTTTTGTAAAACCGGACCAGCAAGCCGATCCTTCATCTGCTTCAATTCCTGATGAAACACTTCGAACTCCGCAATATCCATCTGCTGCGCTGAATCTGAGAGTGCCACCGCGGGATCTGGATGCACTTCTGCCATGACGGCGTCTGCCCCGATCGCGAGTGCTGCTTTTGCTGCCGGAAGCAGTAAGTCTTTACGCCCGGTCGAATGGGTCACATCAACTACTACTGGCAAGTGAGTATTTTTCTTCAAAATAGGCACCGCTGAAATGTCTAATGTGTTCCGTGTCGCTTTTTCATATGTGCGAATTCCGCGCTCACATAGAATGATTTGGTCGTTACCGCGGGACATGATGTATTCCGCCGCATGCATGAATTCATCAATCGTCGCTGCCAGCCCGCGCTTCAGCAGCACAGGCTTGTGTACCTCGCCGACCGCTTTGAGCAGTTCAAAGTTTTGCATATTCCGGGCACCGATTTGAATCACATCAACGTAATCCAATGCTGTTTCCACGTCATGCGGTGTCAGGATCTCACTCACAACCGACATGCCCGTTTCATCGGCCACCCTTCTTAAGATCTGCAGGCCTTCAATCCCCAATCCCTGGAAGTCGTACGGTGACGTTCTCGGCTTGAACGCCCCGCCACGCATCAGGGTCAGCCCTTGTTCTTTCATCGCCAAGGCAACAGCTTTTACTTGCTCATAACTTTCAACAGCACACGGTCCGACAATGAAACGCTGTTCACCGTCTCCTATGCGCTCACCATTCACATCGACAACCGTATTTTCCGGATGCGCTTCCCGGGACACGAGCAACGCCTTGCTCTTATTATCCTCCTGAAGCTCCAAACTTGCTTTGAAAATTTCCTTGAAAATATGCTGAACCGTCGTTGCTGCGAAGGGACCGGTATGGTTTTCAGCAATCAAGTCCAGGGATTGACGTTCACGAACAGGGTCAAACCGGGTGACACCTTGCTCACTTTTCAAGGCCCCAATTTCCTGCACGATTTCCGCCCGTTTGTTTAACAATGTTAAAAGCTCCAAATTCATCGCATCTATTTGATCACGCAACTGTTCTAAACTCATTTTACATGCCTCCCAAAAATTTTTTAAATAAAAAACGCCCCAGCTGAATAACCAGCAGGGACGTTTGAACACGCGGTACCACCCTTGTTGTGAACGAAATTCCGTTCACCACTCGATATTTGATAACGGTCAAATGACCGCTTTTTCTCACATGAATGCGGGAAAAAGAAAGCTCCAGGACTGTAATTCATGTTGATCTATGGCTGATTCGCACTCACCATCAGCTCTCTGCAACAGGGAGACCAAACACTACTGTGATCCGTTCATAGCCTATTCATTATAAAATTAAAAAACGCCCCAGCTGACGCATCAGCAGGGACGTTTGAACACGCGGTACCACCCTTGTTGTGAACGAAATACCGTTCACCACTCGACATTTGATAACGGTCAAATGACCGCTTTTTCCCACGTGAATGCGGGAAAAAGAAAGCTCCAGGACTGTAATTCATATTTGATCTATGACTGATTTCCACTCACCATCAGCTCTCTGCAACAGGGAGATCAAACACTACTGTGATCCGTTCATAGCCGTTTTCTATAGAACTTGAATTTTTAATAAAATTTTAATTCTGTTCATCATACCGGGTTATGAATGGAATGTCAATGGGTATTTCAATTATTTTTTAAAAAGATTGAAAGAAGGGGGAGAGGACGCGGCAAAACGCCCCTGATCGGATAACGTGGGAGGGCGGGAGGAACTGAATGTGCATATCCAGGAGTGAATGTGCAAATAAACGTTTGAATGTGCAAATCCGGGAATGAATGTGCAAATAAACGTTTGAATGTGCATATCCGGGAATGAATGTGCAAATCCGGGCCCGAGTGTGCATGTAAGCGTTTGAATGTGCAAATCCGAGAACGAACGTGCATATGTAGGCTGAGACAAGTCAGTTCAGTGCATTACTGGAAGCCTCTGCGTAAAAGGGTTACGTATAATGAACAATGGTCACTTGCTGCAAAAGAACCTACATTGTTACCTTATGGCATATAGCATATAATGCTTCATAAGGAGATGATCTTTATGACTAACATTAAACCAATTTCGGATTTGAGAAAATATACAGAGGTACTCAATGAGGTCGCTGAGGGAAGTCCGGTTTATTTAACCGAAAACGGACGTGGAGCATATGCAATTGTAAAAATTGAGGAGTTAGATAAACTGAAAGCAACAGTCAATTTATTGGCGAAATTAGAGGTGGGTGAGAAATTAGCAAGAGAGCACGGCTGGTTGTCGGTAGAGTATGTTGAAAATCAATAAGAATCGTAATTTGAACAAAAGGGGAGGAGTCAGCTCCCCCATGTCATTAAAGCTTCAAGTGTCTGACATCCTTTTTCCCACTACACCCGAGCCCGTTCCTCCGCGCTGTAACACGGGTAACTGCCAATAATACTCACATGACATCCCAGTGCCTCTAATTCCGCTTGCACCCCTGGAATCAACACGTTATCCTTTACCTGATCCGCATCAATGATAAAGAAATAATTGCCCAGGCCTGTCTTCGTTGGACGCGATTCAATTTTAGACAGGTTGATTTGCCGCCACATGAATGCGGACAACACCTGATGAAGGGCACCGGGGAAGTTTGACGGCAATGTAATAATCATCGTCGTTTTATTTTTTAAAGCAGTCTTATGATCAAGTTCCAGCCGTGCGCTCTCGCCGCTCAAGACTACAAAGCGGGTATGGTTATTGTTATAATCATGCACGTTCCATTTGACGATCTCCAATCCATACAGCTGGGCAGCGGCTTCATTGCCGATCGCACCCAGGCATTCCTCGGGATGGTTTTTAACCCATTGCGCGGCTTCGGCGGTGGAATTCTTGAACGTATGCCCGGCGTCCGGAAATGTGCCGGTTAGAAAGTGGTGGCACTGCGAAATGGCTTGTGGATGTGAATGGATACCGGTCACGTTCTGCCATGCGTTGGCATGCTGCGGATGGACCATCAGATGCTGTTTGATCGGCACAACCACTTCCGCAACAATGGGCAACGCCTGCTGATGAACGAGATAATCAATGGTCAAGTTGACTGAGCCTTCAATGGCATTTTCAATTGGAACGATACAATAATCGACCGCCCCACGAACAACATCCTCCATACATTCCGGAATCGTCTTGCAAGCGTGAAGCTCACCGCTAGGAAAAGCAGTTCGTGCAGCCATTTCTGTGAAAGTTCCCTTAGGTCCTAAAAATCCTATTTTCGTTATCCGCAATTTTGATTCCTCCGAACGAATTTTTAATTACTATACTATGGGAGTTGAGGGCGGATTACAAGAGCGAATTTCTATTGATAATGCTGATCCAGTTGTTTAAATTTGTTGATCATGTACTTGAATACAACCGCTATTATAAAATAAGGCACGACTGAATAGATATGTTTCCAATGATATGGTTCATATATTTGTAACCATATCAGGAGGGGCTCCAGCATAAATGCGAACACTAAAGCATTGATTGCGGAGGCTCTTAAAAAAGTCTTCCATGTTTTAAAGTACTGGTAAATCACCATATAAATAACAGGCATGAGCACCTTATGTATTTCAGCAGTTACAGGAATAGGTGTTAACGTATTGGGGTAACTCCATAGCACCAATGCAACGCCTATTGAGTCTGCTGTGAATGCTAGAGTTGTCACAAGACATCCGTATGTGATGATCTCGAATATTCTCTTTTTATCTAAAATCATGATCCAACCTGCAAAAGCCGCAATGGTTGTAACAAAAAGAACCCACCAACTGAAGGTAAACAGATTTTCGTTTAACCAATATTCTATTTTTGCATCTCTAAACTGCTGTGTTAATTCAAGAACTTCCTGCCAAGTAGGCTGCATCCCGGCGCCCCCCCTTTTAGTTGGAATTAACGTCCATGTATTAACGAGTGACTTGAGGTCCACTTATGATGGATATAGAAGAAAATAAATAACATCCAATCAGATGCATACGAGAATCCTATGTTCCACCATAAGCCATGCTCAATATAGCCAGTGGACATAAAAAACATCTCAAGCATGATGACGAAAACAGACCAATAAAATATATAGCGTGCGAGCGACAATACAGTTTGCTTTTTGGGGAGCAGCTGAAGAAAAAAGTAGATCACGACAAAATATAACCCAAATGCATTCAGTAATTGAATCCAAAATGTTTCCAGCTTTGACCCCGGGTAATGCCATAAAGGATAAACATATATCATTAAATCCGAAAGCAATGCCAAAATAATACCTACATAGCCAGTGAGCACATACAACGGAAATTTCTTCTTGTTGGAAAATAGTAAAAATGCTAACCAGCTTATTATAAAAGTGACTGTTCCACTGAACACTGAATAAACACCTTCTATCGTCAAAAGAGCCGTAATGATTGTAATGTTATCTTTTTACAACCTGCCGAAACTATACTTGCATGAAAACATCATACCTATTCTGAATTATTAATGTTATACTCATTATATGAATTCAAGAGGAGTTAAAAAGGAGACTTCAAACATGGCCGCCACTCACTCTGAAACGCAAAAACGTCCTTGGTACTTAAGGAAAGTTTGGGTATATGTCATGTGTTTTATATGTTTGCCTGTTGGCGTCATTAATGTTGTGATCCATCGAAATGTTTGGGAACGTGAGGAACGCAGGGGATATATAGGCGTCATTATCATTTTGAGTTTCTTTTGGGTATTGAACCTTTTACCGTACTAATGAGCGGGAAAGCCCATTCCTTCAGGTGTGGGATGAGAGCGAATATATTAAGACATGATCTTAAAAATAAAAGGTTCAAAACAATTAAAATAAAACTGGAACATATGTTCTATATTTGATATAATACAGTTGAGGAGGTGAAATGGTGCCAACAATTTCTCTGAAAGTAGAATTGCTAAAGCCGACAATAGAAAAACAAAATGTGTATCAAACAATGACACAAACAAACACGGATTTCGCTAATTGGCTTTTGACTTATGACGATCTGAACAAAGCGACATCCAAAGTTTTCAAGCTGTTCTCATCCAACAAACACCTGCCCTCAGCAGTTGTTAACCAAACGATTCGAGACGTGAAAAGTCAAAAGGGACACCAAAAAGCGAAAAGATATAAACGACTTTGGTGTGCTTTCAATAACCAAAACGCCAAAATAGAATATGACAGCCTTTATAAAATCAGCTTCCCGACACTTGAAAAACGCATCGGCGTGCCTTTAGTCGTCCGACCGTTTCAGCAAAAATGGCTCGATAAGATTTTAAACGGTGAAGCCAAACAAGGTACGGTTGACCTTTTTAAAAAGAGAGAACGCTGGTTTGTGACAATTGCCATTTCCTATGACGTAGAAAAAACGACCAATGAGAAGGTATTGGGTATTGACCTTGGGTTGAAAAACATCGCCACATGCAGTGTCGGCACGAAAAGTTTATTTTTTAAAGGCAATCAAATAGCCTTCAAAAGAAGAAGATTTTCTTCAAGAAGACGCAAGCTGGGCAAGCTGAAAAAACTTCAAGCTATCAAAAAATCAAAAGATAAAGAGTCCCTTTGGATGAGAGAAATGAATCATACCATATCCCGTCGAATCATACGGTTTGCCAGGTCCAACGGTGTTGGACTGATCAGAATGGAAGATTTGACAGGTATTCGCATGGCTAAATCAAAAAAAGAAGCAGGCAGAAACCTAAACAATTGGAGTTTCCATCAGCTTCAGACATTCATTCAGTATAAAGCAGAAATGGCAGGCATCACGGTTGAATATGTCGTGCCAAATTATACATCGCAAACATGTAAATGCGGAAATTGTGACAAGCAAAACCGCAATGGTTTGAGGTTCAAATGTAAAAAGTGCAGCTATAAAAACCACGCGGATTTAAATGCAAGCATCAATATCGCAAAAGCCCTGTCAGGCATCTCCAAACATAAACAAGTTATATAACTCGTGTACCGATAACAGGTATACCGCCAATTGCGGTACAATTCATAACGCAGTTGGACGGGGCCATGGCAGCCCCCTTAACTTGAGGCTAGTTCAAAACTGAAAGGGACTGCGAACGTCTTAGCACTCGAGAATCCCACTGCTTCAGCTGTGGGAGTGTCAACCGATGATTTGTCAGGAACAATTTTCTTTATAACATTAATAGCACTAATGATCATTGGTTCAATCATGCTTTTACGAAAAGCCTGAATGGCGGTGCGGTGATGTCTCTTCCAGATAAAATTATCAAGGAAATTGACATGTTAAGTGATGGTGAAAGGTAAAAGGTCCTCGATAAAATTAAAGAAAAGTATATGGCTAGGGATGTTATTTTGCTAAATGAAAGTTATGCTTGGTGGGATAATGAGGAGGATGACATCTATAATAACTAATAGGACGAAACAGCTATACAGCTTGCTATGGCTGGGAGCGCCAGATGAAAAACCAGTGCTTCTATACGAGAGACAGATGTCAGTCCCGACTGCGCTAAAGCTTGAAAGCCACAGGGGACTGACACCAATTGTAAGGGGCTATTATTTAATTGTTCCGCTAATGACCTCGTCCTTATGCGCCGTGAAAGCGCCAAGTACTTCATTTTTCTCTTTTTCAGGAACATCGAAATGATCCAGTGTGTCCGCCAATACTTTACCTGCAGCATCAAACTCTTCTGCTGTCAGTTTCATATCATAGTGTGTTGGCTCAAGGTCCAGGCTATTGTCATTTGGAACCGTGCTGACATATTCATAAGGACCGCCAGCCTTTTCGCTCACCCACAGAGTTGTCAACACGACAAACCCAGGTTCTCTCCATTTTCTATTCGCATACCAATCTTTCAGGAAGGGATTAGACGTGTTCTCTCCTGCAATTGGATCTTTCGACAATTCTTCCGCAAAATGATTAACGACAGCCGCAATGTTGTAGATCCCGCCAAGACGTTCATATAGCGACTTTTCAGACATAATCATCCTCCTTTTTACTTTCCGGATACCCTAAATACCGCCAATTTAAACAAGCAGAGGCATGACATCACGTTTTATCAACTGTAAAGAGCTCTTTACACATAAGCAGCTTTTTGTTATTCTATGTGTAAAGAAGTCTTTACGTTAGATGGAGGTCAGGCCCATGGCAGTGATCAATCATATTCGCCAGATCCGTTTGGAAAAAGGGATCTCGCAGGTGAAAATGGCCGAGGACCTGCAAGTCACCCGGCAAACGATCAACGCAATTGAAAAACACAAATACAACCCGAGTCTGGAATTGGCATTGAAAATCATCACTTACTTCAACATGCCGATCCACGATATTTTCATGTTAGAGGAAGAGGAGGATGAACAATGAACACCCACGATCGAAAAACCTTAAGCAAGAAACTGGAAAAATGGTCACAATACTTCGTTATCATCTGTACCCTGATCGGAACGGCACTTGGCTCGTTCCTGGTCTACCTGTTCCAAGGCGAATTCCCGTACGAAGTCATGGCAGGCGGTTTGGCAGCGGCGATTATCCTGACCATCATCCAACTCGTTAAACACAAACGCAAAAAGGACAACCTGCCCGAAGCCGACGAACGCGTTATTCATAATGTCTTCCGGTTTTTAGCATTCGCATCCCATATCACACTGGCTGTATTATTCATCGGCCTGGCTGTTTTCACACTGCTCGGGTATGATGCCATCCCGATGCTGTATCTATGGATTCTGTTCTTTGTGTATATTTGGGTGGCAGGAATTGGCGGCCTTGTGATTAAGAGGCGGTGAGAGCTTAAAACAGATTGAACATGAATAAAACAGCCAGAGAATACCCCATATAACTAGTACTGTCGGTCACACGAATGGACATACAAGCTGGTTTGATTGGAATTTGCCAAGAAAGACATCAACATAACTTAAAAAACAAAATTCACCGCCTTTCAAACTTCACCCCACTGGTTTTTCTTAAATTAATATCTTTTTTGCTTGCCTGTTCCGTTACGTTATACGTTAATCTGAAGTTATACCATCATAGCGGGAGGCAGTTTTATGGAAAATAAAAAATTTGTTCTTACGATCAGCGAGTTTGCAAAACGTGCCAGGACAACAGTGAGAACGTTAAGGTTTTACGAGGAAATGGAATTAATGAAACCAGAAAGGCAAAACAACTCTGGTCACAAATTGTATGGGTTTGAGGAATTGGCAAGACTGCAGCAAATTCAGGCGTTGAAGTTCTTAGGTTACTCATTGCAGGAGATCAAAAGCTTGGTGGAAAATGACTCAGACGCCACCAAACAACTTGAAAGGTCGTTGCCCTGGCAGTATAAGCTTCTTAAAGAGAAGAGAGATGAATTAAATCGGGCCATTGAAGCAATAGAGCGTGTACATTTTCTTTTGGCAGAAGGGAAGCCCATTACATGGACAATTTTAAGTTCACTTCTCTTTCAAATGGAAAATGAACAAGACCAGTTGGAATGGGTGAAAGAACACTTTTCAGAAGAAATCACGGAACAGTTTTCTGCGCTCCCGATAGAACAACGACACCAGATGGATATGGAGATGTTGGATTGGTTGGAAACACTTAAAAAGCTTATGAGCGATGGCGTTTCTCCAGAATCACCTCAGGCAATAAATCTTGCCGTAAGATTGTCAGATATCGCAACAAAACACATAGAGAACAAAGAAGAACTTGCAAAGCAAATGGAAAAGGCACTCGAATCAGTGGAAACTGAGACAGTAGATTTTAAGTTTCCTACAATTTTATCACCGGAAGAAGAGGCCTTTTTAGAAGAGATAGGGAAGTCAATCAAAGCGCAGTATCAATCGGGACAATATGGAAATGACTAGGGAGATTTTACATGGCTTATTTATACTTGGCAATTGCTATTTCAGTAATTACCGTACTGATCAACGTAACAATGGAGCTGAAGAGAAAAAAAGAAATTCTAACGCTGTGGAATAGAAATGCAGTCTTGAACAATGAAACGAATTACCATGAAACTTTCAAGCATTATTATGAAAATATGAGTAAAAATGGCAGAAGTGATGATTATTCTGTGGATGATATTACATGGAATGATTTAGATATGACAAAGATATTCCGAGAAATAAATTATACATTTACTTCTGTTGGAGAAGAGATGCTGTATTACAAACTTAAAAAGGCCCATGTAGAACATGATCCCAATGAAAATATGATTCATAAAATAACAAACAATCCACAATATCGAAATCGTTTATCGCTGATTTTGGCTAAAGCAGGAAAAGTCATACATGCCAATTCTTCTAAGTATATTTTCAACAAGCCAGACCATTCATTCAATAAGATGTATTTAATCCTAAGCATACTGCCCGTTGTTGGCATTGGAGTTTTTTTTCTTTTGCCTACAGCCGGTTTAACCTTACTTATAGTAAGTGCATTAACAAACGTGAGTGTGTTTTATTCGATTCGTTCTAAAAATGAAAGTGAGTACGGCAGTTTGTTTTATTCAGTGAATTTAATTTCAGCCTCTAGGAAACTGGCGAAGTTAAACAATGATCAAACATTTCTGGACCAAACAAGAAAAATCAGTAAAGCACCATATGTAAGTGTCTTACTGGTGAAAGAAGACCCTAGTGGAACCAATATATTACTTCATCTCTTTACATTGCTCAAATCTATATTCTTAATTGATTACATTGTATTTCACTATGTCATTAACTTAATTAATCACAATCAAGAGCTATATGAAAAGGTTTGGTTGACAGTGGGGAAGGTGGATTGTCTTTATGCAACAGCATTATGGCGGAAAAATCTACCATACTATTGCCTCCCAAATTACAACGACGAAAACATATTGACTGTTAAAGACGTGTATCATCCCCTGTTAAATAAACCTGTGGGCAACCATTTCAAATTCAGTAAGAACACTTTATTAACGGGTTCCAATGCTTCCGGGAAGTCTACTTTTATCAAAACGATCGCAACGAACGTTATTATGTCACAAGCGCTAAACACGAGTACCAGCAAAGATATTTCTTTAACCAGAGGACTTGTGTATTCATCCATGGCGGTTACTGATGATATTGAAAAAGGTCAAAGTTATTTCCTGAGTGAAGTCTACGCGCTTAAACGCATCCTTGATGTTAGAGATAGAAACAAAGAGAATTTTATATATTTGTTTGTTGATGAAATATTTAAAGGAACTAATACGATCGAAAGGGTTGCAGCAGCGGAATCTGTCCTAAGTTACCTCAATGATTACAATAAGACGAAGATTATGGCTGCCACTCATGACTTGGAATTAACGGATAAACTGTCAGCAAAGTACTGTAATTACCATTTTAGAGAACAGATCATAAATGATGAAATTACGTTTGATTATATCATTAAAAGTGGGCCCTCCAGAACAAAGAATGCGATTGAATTACTGAGACTGACAGGATTTCCGAGGGATGTTTATACCAAGGCTTTATGTAATGCCAAAGATTAAAGTGGTTCGACACTTCTTTTTTAACATATGTTAAACTGATGAAGTGCACATAGGTTTTGAACTTTCGTGATAAGGCAGAAAATATAAAGAGCTTGTACTTGTATAATCCCAAAAATGAAGTTGAAATGTATGTCGGGCGTGTTGTCACAATTTCGAAGGAGGGTTAGGTCATGCAATCAGCAGCAGAAGAGCACGTACAATTCGTTTTAAATGCCAATCTAAAAAGAGGTATGGAATATGTGGGCGGGAAGTTAAAAGTTACCAATGAAAAGCTGTATTTTAATCCCCAACCTGCTAATATCCAAAAGAAGAGATTAGTGATCTCCGTAAAAGAAATTAAAGCCATTGAAAAAACAAAGATATTAGGAATTTCCCCCAACGGTGTCCTCATACATCTTAAAAATGATGCCAGTTATAAATTTACGATTGGAATGCCTTGGGCAAATAAAAACCAACAATTCATTGATTATATTAATGATTTGATTACTTGATTGATAGATGCGTGTCAGTCCATTTGCTTTAAAAGAGCAGGGGGCTGACATTCTTTTTATAGTGGTAAAATTACATCGTTTCATTCGAGTGTGTGATATAAAATCGTTGTTTTACACAGATGAGTGTTGCTATTTCTGATTCCACCTTAAACAATTTCCTCCGTTATTCTTTTTAACTCTTTTCTAGAAAAAGTCAGGGAGTGGTTGGGTATATTGTAAGACTCTCAGTTCCAAAGTGTCAGGGGTTTTCCGAGTTGTTTGTATATGCACATCTACGCGCCTTGCGAGGTCAAAACACACCTGCACAGGCGCTTGTATAAATTGTGTGTGTGTTTGATGATTGGCATCGGTCAGTCTCCTTTTAATCCCGTGAAAAACGTCTCCTATGTTACCCATAGAACAACCTATTCTACCATTATTAGTTTACTCTTCATAACTTGTTTAGTTGATTCTACCATCCATAGTGTATATAATGGCATGTTACCTGCGTTAAAAAAACCAATGTGTATATACATAATTTTTCAAATGGGAGTGTTGCTTATCCACAAAATGTTAAAACCGACGATTATATCCATTTCAATGGCGACTGTTATGGCCGGGGCGGCGATTTCTCCTGCACTTGGACTCATAGCGGAGGCCTTTCCTGACGCGAGTCCAACGCTGATTAAGCTGATCTTAACAGCGCCTTCTATTATGATTATCCCTTTTTCTTTTCTATCAAGTTATTTAACCTCAAAGATTACAAAACGCACGATTATCTTGATTGGCTTGATCATTTACCTCGTCGGGGGTGTGGTGCCGCAATTTGTGTCTGCGATCGAATGGCTGTTGGCTTTACGGTTACTCTTGGGAGCCGGAGTCGGGCTTATTATGCCTTTAGCCATGTCGCTGATCAATGACTATTACACCGGTAAAGAACGCACTCAAATGATGGGGTACAATTCTGCATTCAGTAACTTTGGCGGCATCATTACGATGCTGGTGGCGGGATGGCTTGCCTCGCTTGGCTGGCGTATCCCCTTCAACGTCTACTTCCTTGGGCTGGGTATTTTTATACTCGTCTATTTCTTCTTGCCAAAAGGAAAACTTCAGAAACCCGATCAAAACACACGGAAATCAAAAGTGCCACTTGCTACATATGGCTATGCATTGGCAATGGGCGGGATCATGTTAGCCTATTACTCGATCGCTACAAACATGGCGCTTTTTTTAGAACAAAATAACATAGGCGGGGCGACGCTTGCCGGGACAGTCGTTTCGTTCACGACAGTTGGCGGGATGATCACCAGCCTGCTTCTGGTTCAGATTGAAATGACATTCAAAAGGCTGGTTATTCCGGTGATGCTTTTTGGGATGGGGGCTGCTTTTCTCACTTTATCACTCACAAACAGTGTCGTCCTCGTCATATTCAGTGTATGCTTGATTGGATTCGGTCAAGGATCATTGTTTCCGATATTATCGTTAAAAGCTTTGGATAGTGTTCCAATGCATCAAGCTGACCGGGCCGTTGCTCTGACATCCAGCTTTACATTTCTGGGACAATTTTTATCCCCTGTTGTACTCGACGGTGTTGGGAAAATCGCCAATCGTACGTCCATCCGCTTTCAATATGGCACCCTATCCATCTTTATATTGCTGACCGTCCTGATCAGTACATTTTTAATCATAAGGGCCAGTCAGCGTGTAGCCTTACAAGAGAAGGAAAAATTCAGTTAAGATATAAACGATGGCTCTATGCACTAAGCACAGAGCCATCGTTATTTTCTAAAAGAATGAGCACCACATTCGACAAAAACTGACAAAAACCGGGAAGTGACAGGCACCATATGGGTATTGTGTTTTTTTTGGGGTGTTGGGGTTGACATTATACCTGTGGGGGTATATTATGTGAGTTAACGTCATGCAGATAGGTGGTTGCTACTGCATTTTTTTGAGGGTTGACACCCCTTTTTATTTTAATAATTTTAATACCCCTATGGGTAATTTAGAGGAGGCTTAATATGTCGGGAAAGAAAAAAACCACGATTGTACTTTTCAGTGGTGATTATGATAAGGCGATGGCGGCGTATATTATTGCGAATGGTGCGGCGGCTTATGATCATGAAGTCACCATATTCCACACGTTCTGGGGCTTGAATGCACTCAGGAAAGATGCCATTGTTGATGTGAAAAAAGGCTTTATGGAGAAGATGTTCGGCAAAATGATGCCAAAGGGCGCAGATAAGATGGGGCTGTCTAAAATGAATTATGCAGGTATGGGTCCTAAAATGATCAAAGGCGTGATGAAAAAGCATAATGCGATGTCTTTGCCCAACTTAATTGAGATGGCACAAGAACAAGAGGTCAATCTCATCGCCTGCACGATGACAATGGATTTATTAGGCCTGCAAAAAGAAGAATTGCTGGATGACATTGGTTATGCCGGTGTCGCAGCTTATCTGGGTGAAGCTGAAGATGGGAATGTGAACCTGTTTATATAAGAACAAAAATTTTTACACCATAATATACCCATGCAGGTATAAGGAGGCTGACATATGGATGCTATAAAAACGAATAAAACAGTCGATGCCAAAGGGCTGGCTTGCCCAATGCCCATTGTTAGAACAAAAAAGGCTATGAAAGATATTGAGCCTGGTCAGGTTATGGAAGTGCAGGCCACTGACAAAGGATCAAAGGCCGATATAGAAGCATGGGCCAAGAGCGCTGGCCACCAATACCTCGGCACGTTAGAAGATGGCGAAGTTTTACATCATTATTTACGGAAGTCATCAGAAGAAGAAACAATTGAAAAGAAGCACCCGCATACCATCACAAATGAGGCATTGGAAGCGAGCATCGCTGAAGACACTGTTGTGATTGATGTGCGTGAACCGGCAGAATATGCCTTTAACCATATTGCAGGTGCTGTATCTCTGCCATTTGAAGAACTGGAAGAGCGTATGAATGAACTTAATAAAGAAGACACCATTTATGTCGTGTGCCGTACAGGAAATAGAAGCGACCTGGCAGCACAGAAGTTGGCGCAAAATGGTTTTGAACATGTGATTAATGTAGTGCCGGGGATGAGCGCATGGAATGGCGGCACCGCTGCATTAAATCATTAAGGAGATGGATGATATGACGAATTCAATAACAGTCTATACAACGAGTCAATGTCCGTATTGCACAATGGTGAAGAATTTTTTGTCAGAGAAAAAAATCGCCTATAAAGAAGTCAATGTCGAGCAAGATCCAGCGACCATGCAGCGGGTTGTCGAAACAACAGGACAAATGGGTGTCCCGCAAACAGATGTGAATGGCGTCTGGGTACTTGGATTTGATCCGGAAAGCATTATGGGAGCCCTAAAACAATAACACGATATTTTTTTAAAACCAATAATACCTAAGGGGGTAAAAGAATGACTGTCAATATCATGACCGCACAGGAAGTGACACGAAAAGTGATTCATCAGGAAGACCTGTTTATTTTAGATGTGCGGAATGAAGATGCATTTGCAGATTGGAAAATTGAAGGCAAACATTTTGAGTACTTGAATGTGCCTTACTTTGACCTGTTAGACGGGGTGGAAGGTATCCTTGGGAAGCTGCCATCAGATCAAGATATTTTAGTTGTATGTGCGAAAGAAGGCTCATCTGTCATGATCGCTGAGATGTTGTCTGAAGAAGGATTGACAGTGTCATATCTTCAGGGCGGTATGAAAGCCTGGAGTGAGCATCTTGAACCTGTGAAGGTCGGGGACCTCAACAAAGGAGGGGAGATTTACCAATTTGTGCGCATTGGCAAAGGCTGCCTGTCCTATGTGGTGATTTCTGACGGTGAAGCAGCCGTAATCGATGCGACACGTATGACAGATGTGTTCGTGGACTTCGCTGCAAGCAAAAGCGCAACGATAACCCACGTGTTTGACACACACTTGCACGCAGATCACATTTCCGGCGGGCGCAATATTGCCGAACAGACGGGTGCCACTTACTGGCTTCCGGAAAAAGATGCCGAGAATGTGACCTTCAACTATCAAGCGCTGGAACACGGCAACACAGTCACGATCGGTGATACAGCGATTGATATCCATGCCCTGTATTCACCAGGACATACGATAGGTTCAACATCGATCATAGTCGATGACACCTACCTTTTGTCAGGCGATATCCTCTTTATAGACTCTATCGGACGTCCTGACCTGGCTGGAAAAGCAGAAGACTGGGTCGGCGACTTGAGAGAAAGTCTATATTCACGATACAAAGTTTTGTCAGAGGACTTAATCGTTCTGCCGGCTCACTTTATGATCATGGATGAATTAAACGAAGACGGCAGTGTTGCTGAAACATTAGGCACGCTTTTTGAAAAAAACCATGGCTTGAACATTGAAGATGAAGATGCGTTCAGAAAAATGGTGACAGAAAACCTGCCGCCGCAACCGAATGCATATCAGGAAATCCGCGATACGAATAAGGGTATCATTACCCCGGATGAAGAAAAGCAACGCGAAATGGAAATTGGCCCGAACCGTTGTGCCATACGATAACTTACGAGGAGGAATTCATGATGAACGTAGCAAAAGTTTTAGATGCAAAAGGATTGGCATGCCCAATGCCGATTGTAAGAACAAAAAAGGCGATGAATGAACTGGAACAAGGTGAGATTCTTGAGGTGCATGCCACTGATCAAGGGTCCAAAAGCGATCTGACCGCATGGGCGAAATCAGGCGGACACGAACTGCTGGATGATCGTGAAGACGATGGTGTATTCAAATTCTGGATTAAGAAAGCGTAACAGTAGAGGGCCATGCTTATGGCCCTCTTTTTAAAGGAGGCAGCAGACGTGGATTTTGCTTTTATCATTGTTGTATTTTTAATCGGTTTTGTCGGATCTTATTTATCGGGGATGTTGGGCATTGGCGGATCAATCATCAAGTACCCGATGCTTTTATATATTCCCCCATTATTGGGCTTGAGTGCATTTACAGCACATGAGGTATCCGGTATCAGCGCGGTTCAAGTATTATTCGCAACGATAGGCGGGGTATGGGCATACCGAAAAGGCGGATATCTTAATAAATCGCTGATTGCGTATATGGGTATTAGTATTCTGATTGGAAGCTTTATCGGAGGTTACGGGTCAAAACTGTTATCAGAGGGCGGCATTAACCTCACTTATGGTATATTAGCTTTAATTGCAGCTGTGATGATGTTTGTCCCCAAAAAAGGGATTGACGACGTAGAGCTGGATCAAGTCACCTTTAACAAAGGGCTGGCAGCTGTATTGGCGTTAATTGTCGGCGTCGGAGCAGGCATTGTTGGCGCAGCGGGGGCGTTTTTGTTGGTCCCTATCATGCTGGTCGTCCTTAAGATACCGACCCGCATGACGATCGCTTCATCACTCGCGATCACGTTTATCTCATCCATCGGTGCCACCGTCGGCAAAGTAACCACAGGCCAGGTGGCGTATTTTCCGGCAGCGATCATGATCATCGCCAGTTTAATCGCTTCCCCACTGGGGGCACATGCTGGTAAGAAAATGAACACGAACATTCTGCAGGGAATCCTCGCCGTGCTGATCGCAGGAACGGCCATCAAGATATGGATGGATATATTTTAAGGTGAATAATGAAGATGGTATAATTTTATATAGGAAGGGGCGTTGTTAAGATGGAATATGATACTAAAATGATCAATAGAATGAAAAGAATTGAAGGCCAAGTCAGAGGCGTAATAAAAATGATGGAAGAACAAAAAGATTGCAGAGACGTCGTTACCCAAATGTCTGCAGTAAGAAGCAGCATCGACCGCGCCGCCGCTGTAGTTGTGAGCAAAAACCTAGAACAGTGCATTCGTGAAGCACAAACCGAAGAAGACTCTGAAGCTGTCATTAATGAAGCCGTCAATTTGCTTATAAAGAGCAGATAACCTGAGAAATAGATGGCGCACGCAACCTGAAACAAGCCGGACAAGCCCTTAAGCTAACCTTGTCGGGCTTGTTTTTTTGATAGCATTTGTATTTTTTTGGCCGCGATATGTTACGGTGGGGTTGAAGGTCACATGTGCCGACTGGGCTAAAACGATTCTGGGAGGGACGGATCATGATGTCATCTCTGACGGCTGCATGGATTGTTGTTCCGATTGCTATCGTATTAATCTGGATCATTTGGAATGATAAACGGAAATGGAAAACGGTTTATGAAGTGTCGGGTGGTCAATCAGACGAGATACAAGTGAGATACAACTACCTTAAAAGGCAAGGGATCCAATGCCGCGTGAAAAGTTTTACACCGTCGAATGTAAAATCGATCGGCACACAATCCAAACAAATTCCTAAACAATCCACCACCCATCTTCAAGTGAACAAGAAAGAAACCGATCGGGCTTATAAACACCTGGCTGATTTTAATAACATCAGATGACGCTTAGGCATACTGTAGAGGATTTTCGGCTCACTCCACCCGCACCTTAAACGCATAAAACGCATCTCCAAGCGCCAGATCTTCCTCGGCTTCATCCATCCACCACATTCGACAAAAACTGACAAAAACCGGGAAGTGACAGGCACTCTATCGGTGTGGCACTCTATCGGTGTCGGCGCTTTATTCTTTTCGTTTGGGGACGTGTTTGAAGATTTCGCCGGATTCGAAAAAGTCGACGAGGTCTTCTATCCAGTTGAAGAATTCGAGCGATTCTTGGGTGTCGTCTAAGTACATTTTGGCTTCGTTTATTTCTTCTTCGCTGGCATCACTGTCGTTGACAATGCCATCCAGATCCTCGATTAAATCCTGCTCTATTTTTTTATTCCTGATATACACTTCACGCCAATTGGAGGTGAATAAGGATATAAACGTCTTATAATAATCACTTTCAATGGTGTAATAATCCTTGCGTGATCCTTTAACAAAAACCTTCTCCGCAATATTCAGCTGAACCATTTCTCTTAATACCTGACTCATTCTCGTTTTACTCATGCCAGTTTCTTGTGCAAGCTCATCAAGTGACATGGGCGCATTATGATAATAGACAACCGCAATGACATGACCAATGGTGCCGGGGTAGCCGTAAGACTTCATGTTGGTAGTGATTTGCTGGATAATTTTATGATGTATATTTTCTAACGCCTGCTTATGATCCATGATTGAAATCGTTTCCTTCCCCTATAATTTTAATCAATATAACATAGATTACCAGACTTTGTTAGTGTTGTTTGAGGTAGAATATCGATGAATTATAAAGGAATTCTAAGAATACACCTTAAAAAACAAACGTTAATCTCTCTCAGCGTAAACTTTGTACAATTTAAAGTTTATACAGCGTTTTTCCTTTCTGCCTCCTTTCTATAGAATGACTGTTAGACATTAAGACGAGTCATCAAAGGAGGAATTCGGTGATCCAATTAAAAGATGTTAACAAAACATACGAGGACGGCTTCCAGGCTTTGAAGAGCATCAGCCTTGATTTCCAGGATGAGAAGATTAATGTGCTGATCGGGCCAAGTGGTTGCGGAAAAACAACTACGATGAAGCTGTTGAACAAATTAATTGATTACACAGAAGGCACCATTTTAATGAATGGGAAAAACATTCAGGAGATCAATACGATCGAATTGCGCAGGGAAATGGGATATGTCATCCAAAATATTGGCCTGTTTCCGCACATGACCATCTTCAATAATGTGGCAGCAGTTCCTAAACTATTGAAGTGGGATAAGAAACGGATTGAGAAAAAGGTGCACGAATTACTGACGATGGTTAATCTCGATCCTGATACATACAAAAACCGCTATCCTTCTGAACTAAGTGGGGGACAGCAGCAGCGGATCGGCGTTATTCGCGCCTTGGCAGCGGACCCTGACATCATACTTATGGATGAACCTTTCAGTGCCTTGGATCCAATCAGTCGGGACCAGCTGCAGGATGAACTGATCCGTCTGCAAAAAGAGATCAAGAAAACCATTATCTTTGTGACACATGATATGGATGAAGCGATCAAAATAGCGGACCAGATCATTTTAATGAAAGACGGGGAAGTCGTTCAAAGAGGCGCACCTTCTGAGTTGCTGGCTAACCCTGCTAATGATTTTGTAAAGGAATTCATTGGCCCTAAACGGTTGTTAACCCATGAGTCAGCACTAGAACTGAGGCGTATGATCAACACTGACACCCCTACCGTTCGACCTGATGAATCTATTGAAGAAACGCTGAAAATCATGATAGATAAACAGATTTCCTACGTTCCAGTTGTTTCAGAGGACAAAAAATTCAAGGGGATTGTCAGCATTTATGACGCGATTGCTCAATCCGCGGGCTCTGTTAAGGAAATTACACATAACCCGCCGGAGCTGATCCGTGAGGGACATGATGCAGCAGAAGCCTTGAACATCATGGCTGGATCGGACGCTTCACTCTTCCCGGTAGTGGCTGAAGATAACACGTTCATTGGTGTGATCCATAACCATGATCACATGAAGCTGCTTGAAGAGAACGTGGCCATGCAAGGTGGGAGCGCTAAATGAATGTAATCCTGGACTATATTGATTTCTGGAAGGACAGGTATGAAACCATTGGCGAGTACACCTATCAGCATATCGTTCTATCATTAATTGCGATTTTGCTGGCGATTGCCATTACCATCCCATTGGCCATTTATATGACCAAAATGAAACGTGAATTTGTGAAAAATATCATCTTTAACATTGCCAATGTGTTTCAGACGGTACCGACCATCGCATTGTTTGCGATTATGATTCCGTTTCTCGGCGTTGGCTTCAAACCAGCCGTTGTCGCTCTGTTTCTATATGCTTTGTTGCCCTTGCTCAGAAACACATATGCAGGCATGGAAGCCATTGACCCAGATGTGATTGAAGCGTCAAAGGGGATGGGATACAGCCAGATGCAGCGGATTTTCAAAGTAGAGATTCCGATGGCCATGCCTTACATTATGTCGGGTATCCGGACAACATCCGTTTACATCATCAGCTGGACAACCCTTGCTGCAGTGGTCGGAGCCGGTGGATTAGGCGGACTCGTTTTATCGGGCATCGGGTTTAATGATAAGAACATGATCTTTACCGGTACCATTCTTGCCATCGTCATGGCGCTGATCCTGGACGGGATCTTCGGCTTAATTGAAAAGAAGAATTTCAAGAAACAACAACAATAGGAGGCTTTTTACACATGAAGAAAATATTGATTGGAAGTATGTTGCTTGTATTAACGTTGACACTCGCTGCTTGTGGCGGGAATAAAACATCAGCCGATGGCGGTGAGGTGTTTGAATACGGTGCTCAGACTTATTCTGACCCTAAAATTATGGGCCATATCGTGAAATTGCTGGTTGAAGATCAGACAGATCACGAGGTGGAAGTGACGGAAGACATTCAGGCCAGCCCGCAGATCCTGGGTGCCCTGGATAAAGGCGAATTTGATTTTGCAACATTGTATTCTGGAGAAGTTTACAACAATCATTTTGATGAAGACAAGGTTGAGTTTTCTACAGATCCTGATAAAACAATGGAACAGGCGCAAAAGCTATTTGGTGATAAGTATAACGTGAAATGGTATGACACAACTGGGTTTACAAACCAATACAGCATCGCGGTCAAACAAGACTTTGCTGACGAAAACAATATCGAAACCCTGACAGAATTAGGTGTATATGCACCAGACATGAAAGTGGGTGCTGACTCCGCCTGGAAAGAACGTGCAAACGATGGCTACCGTGACTTTGTGAAAGCATATGGCTATGAATTCGGTGATGTGAATGGTATGGAGATCTCTCTGATGTATGAAGGCATTGCCGGCGGAGAGTTGGATGCGATCACTGCATACACAGTGGACCCTCACATTTTAGAAAATGATCTGGTCGTGCTGGAAGACGACAAAAACTTCTTCGCCCCGTACCAAGGTTCAATTGTTGCTAAAAATGAAGTGCTGGACGAATACCCTGAGGTGAAAGAAGTTCTTGATTCGATTGTTGGTCTGGTCAGCACGGATGAAATGACTGAGCTGATCCGTGAAGTGGATATCAATGAACGCAAGATCCCTGAAGTAGCAAAAGAATTTTTGCAGGAAAAGGATATGCTGGACTAAAAAGAAAAGGTGATTAGATGGAATTCATAACAAAGCTGGGCCAGTATATGCTGGACAATCAAGCTGAACTGCTGGCCATGACAGGCACACATATTTTATTGGTGATCTATGGAATTGCCCTGGCCTTGGTGGTCGGTGTTCCGTTAGGGATCGTGGCGGCAAAGTTTGAGAAAACAGCTCCATTCATACTTTCGCTGACCAATATCCTGCAGTTAATTCCCAGCCTTGCCATGCTAGCGATCTTAATGCTGTATCTGGGACTTGGGTTTCAAACAATGGTTGTGGGACTGTTCTTCTACTCCCTGCTGCCGATTGTCAGAAATACGTATGTCGGTATTAAAGGTGTCGATGAAAGCATAACAGAAGCCGGCACAGGAATTGGTATGACATCCATGCAGCTCCTTGGAAAAGTTCAGCTCCCATTATCATTCCCATTTTTAATGGCAGGGCTCAGGGTGGCGTCTGTTATTGCAGTAGCCGTTGCCTGTATCGGACCGTATATCGGTGCAAGCGGGCTCGGTGAGGAAATCATTGCAGGCATCAGTCTGCAATCAGATGTAAAAATATATGCCGGTGCGATTCCAGCCACATTGCTGGCCATCATTGCCGATTTGATTCTGGGGCAAATGGAGAAAAAAACCAAAGCAAGACTCGCGTAAGATATTTATAAAAGAGGTAAGGTGTTCATCATGAAAGAAACAATTTTTAACAAACTGGATCAACTGTATGACGAAATGGTCAATGTACGTCGTGAACTGCATAAGCATCCAGAGCTATCCTTTCAAGAGGAAAAGACAGCTGAGTTCATTGCTGACTACCAGAAGAAACTCGGACTGGACGTCAGAACTCATGTCGGCGGAAATGGTGTCGTGGCAACTTTGAAAGGCGGCAAACCAGGCAAAACCGTAGCGATACGGGCTGACTTTGATGCATTGCCGATTTACGAGGAGAACGATGTCCCATACAGATCACAAAATGACGGTGTCATGCACGCATGCGGTCATGACGCCCATACCGCCATCGCACTGGGAATCTCTAGAGCATTGGTAGATGTGAAGGACGAGCTGCACGGCACGGTTGTATTTGTACACCAGCATGCAGAAGAAGAAGATCCGGGCGGTGCCAAATCCATGGTGGCAGACGGCGCTCTGGAAGGTGTCGACGCCATCTTCGCCACGCACATGGAAAATTACACACCAGTCGGAAGCATATGGCATAACGATGAATATGTCCTCGGCTCATCAGACGATTTTCAGATTGAAATCAAAGGCACTGGCGGACATGCCGCCTTCCCGCAAGACACAACCGATGTCATTGCGATCGGAAGCCAGCTTGTCAGCAGCCTGCAGCACATTGTCAGCCGTCAAACAGACCCGCTGAAATCAGCCGTGCTGACCATCGGCTCTTTCCAAGCAGGCGAAAAAGCTAACGTTATCTCCGGCAGCGCCATGCTTGAAGGCACTGTGCGCACATTCGATGAAGGCGTGAGACAAAACATCCACGATTCAATTCATAAGATCACCGCCCATACCTGTGAAGCCTTTGGAGCGGATCACGAAATCAATTATCAATTTGGCTATCCTGCTACCAAGAATGACCCAGCGATGAACCAAATCATGGTCAACGCAGCAAAAGGCGTTATATCAGAAAAGGATATCATTGAGATGGAACCGAATATGGGCGCAGAAGACTTCTCATACTTCGCCAAAGAGGTACCGGGTGCATATTTCTTCACCGGCTCAGCGAATGAAGAGAAAGGCTTTATTTACCCGTATCACCATCCTAAGTTTGATATTGATGAAAAGGCGCTGCTTAACGGAGCTAAGGTGCTGGCTGCGTCGGCGTTGGATTATTTGGATATGAAGTAGATTAAATAGGTGTCAGTTCCCCAGTTCGCTAAAGCTTTGGGGGACTGGCGCTTTTTTTTCGGCGCTACAAGAACCACAAAAGCAGATGGAGCAGTTCATGAATAATCAAATGGAGTTTAACCAAAAGATGCTTGAAAAAATGGAAGCCCTGGATCACCCGACAAGCAGAATGTGAAGCTAAACTTATGGACGCAATGAATCGAGTCCAGGAAATACAAAAACAACTAGCGGCAGCAAGCCAAAAGAAACATTTCATTTATTTAATAAAGTTGTTACAGTGTGCTAGAAAAAAGCATCGCCAGTTGGCGATGCTTTATTAGGGGAATTTATGTTGGGTTCATCTTAAAGACTTCTTTTTTTTCCTTCCCCCATTCTATCATTACTTGAACAGGTTTGTTTTCATCTGTCACTAAGCACCCCGAACAAGATGAAGGTATATTAACACTCCCCCCTTATATTCACTTTCATTGAGCGTTATTTCACCATCATTTATAACAATTTTTAGATTTTTAATTATGGTCTCTTCTCTTGCGTTTTTGTATCTAAATATATACTCTCCATTCTCTGACGAGCCACTAATATTCGCGCTATAACTTCCTTCCCAATTTTCACTCTCTCCATTAAATTTAACATTATTTTCATTACCTTCATTACATCCAGAGATAAATAAAGTGAAAAAAAGGAGGGACATAAAAAACTTTTTCAAGCACTCACCTTCCCCTATGAGTTTTTATAGCAAATGTTAATTGCTCACTCTTGTTACTATGAACTTTGTTAGTTTCCCAGATAATTAGGTGCATAAACCCCCAAGAGTTTGAAGGATTTCCAACTAATTTAACTGTTACATTAGATGCCATGCCTAATTGGTAAAGCGCATTTGTATTTACATAATCCCAGCTACTGGGAGCATAATATGTGTAAGAATTCCCTGTAGGATATCGGTCTCTTATTTGATTGGAACCTGCAGGGAACCCAATAGTCCCATAGCTAACTTTTCTATTAGAAATGTAAACACGATTATCTACTATATTCCATCCTCCCGTTACTTTTGTAAGCTTTGCATAGGGGATATTATCCATTGTCTTTCTTAAAAAGTAAATTCTGGTGTATGCTTGTACTGATGAAGATTTGTCCCATTCATTTTCACCTTTATCTCCCACTGAAAACAACTGATTTCCTTTGGAATCCTCTGCATAAATATCATGGAATATAGTTAAAGCAATCAGCTCTTCTCCTGTATGGATATTTTCGTGTAGTTTTTGTGCGGTTTTATGTTCTTTTACAAAAATATGTTCTTGAGTATTACTTTTAAGCTGAGATGGTGTTGTATATAAATCTAATTCTTCAAGGGGGACATCAGATGTGTTACTTACAGCGTCTTTATAGGACTTCTCAATACTCTTAGGCTTTTCTATCGCTAATTGATTCACAAACTCATTTTGATCGTTTCCTACTTCTTTTACATTCATGCTGTCAGCATGTATATAGTTGTTGCCGCCACCTATAACAATAAGTGTAACTAACAATGCAACTACTTTAGTTACCGCTTTCATTTAATTCCTCCTTTAAATATTTGAATAAAATGTTAACAAAAAAAATTAAAAAAGTAAACGGCTATTTATATATTTAAACAAGTTATAAATATTCAATACCTAATTGTATTTAAAGTTGTAAAATTATTAAAAGGTTTTAGACTGCACAAAAAAGTACTGTTTTTTGTGCAACAGGCAATCGCACCGATTCATACGACAGTGTGAATCGTTTCTCAATTACGTGAGATTGTACACGTTACAGAGTATAGCGGTGTGAGCTGTACAGATCTAAATGGGAAACCGTGAAACACACAGGCGGCGGAGCAGATTGGTGACTGTGCGAAAAATCTGGGAAAACTCAATGATAAGACCTATAGTCAAAAGTATAAGCTGGCAAGGGGGGCTGCCTCGTGATGGTGTTGGGGATGTACTTGAAGGGCGGTGCGATAACCCTGTGAGAACTCTATCTGACATCCGAAGTGAATATTGTGGATAGAGTAGTCAGACGTTCTCATAGTACGGAAGGGGAACGACCTATGGCTTTACATTCTCTAAACATGTGTATTGCAAACAGTCACGTTACTGCGTAAGACGGACTGGAAGTACATATTGAAAGGAAGTGAATAGGTGTCAGTCCCCCAGTTCGCTAAAGCTTTAAAGCGGTGGGGGACTGTCACTTTTTTTCTCGACAAAAACTGACAAAAACCGGGAAGTGACAGGCACCCTATTAGCACCTGCTTAAATTACCTTGTGCGAGGTCTTTGCGGTTTGAGGCCAATGGGGGCTCTTCTAACCATTTGTTTTTAATCATGATATTGCCCCCGTCCTCTAAGTATTTCTGTATGCCCAGTATCAGTTTATTATACATTACACCTAGATCGATTCTAGGACTTTGTGCAATAGCTGTACCATAATAGCCAATACTCAAACCTATCAAGGTGGTCGTGTAGAACATCATGAGTTTGTCCGAAAATGTGTGCGCAGTGCTTTCTGTTACATCTGCTCTTATCATTGGTACTGGGAGATTTTCTGCTCCTAACTTTTTTCCAAAAGATTGGATATGCTGCTTTGCAATTTCAATGCCTCGCATCATAAATTGTGTAACATCTTTTGACTTAGCTACTTGGCTGAATCCTATTAAGGTAGCAATCCCTAATGCATTCCTTTTAATGTTCGCATCCAGGTTTGCAATTTCAATTGCTGATAAGGGTCTTTTTTCACCAAAAATATCCCAAACAAACCCTTGCTTCTTCACATATTCAATTTGCTCTAAATCGGATATATTTGGTGGCCGCTGGTATAGTCCTTTTTGTAATAGCAAGTCCTTTGACATCTCATAGAGTTCCATTGTTTCTCGAACACATTCTTTAAAATAGCCAGTGAGATCTGACCTTGATGTTAGACTTAGACTCGTTGCATATGAGGTAAGCCCAATTTGAGCCATCTGATTTATGAAATTTAACGCATAACTGTCCGGATAGAGTCTGGGTGCAGTTAAATCAACATCCTCATCTAACTTAAAACCATAAGGGATGACATTCTTTTCCTCAGTAAGTATTTCTGCGATCTTCTGAACGTGGGCCTGGGATAATTCCAGCGCATGTGCTATGACAGGCTTTATTTCGGTGTCCTCAGCCTTTTCCAAGAAATAGGTCAACATACAGATACTTGCAGAATCATTCATGTATTGCCCCCAAAGTTCACCCATTTCAGAGGCTGTGAGTCTTATTTGTTTTCCTTGCTCCACGTAAACCCCTCCTTTGTTAAAATAACTTATTGTGTTATTATGCAGAGTTGATTTTAATTTATGCAGAATTGGTCGTAGCATGGGCGTCTTTTTGGTGTGTTATAATAAAGATGAATTTGAGACACTTTAGCAGAAGTGTTAAAGGAGTCAGACATGATAAAAGATAACATTATTGATGAAATTGTTATAAGGGAATACGATGAAACAGATGAGGTCCAATTAAAAGAGCTATTAGATTTTTCTTTTGAAGATGAAAGCTTATTAAATATTGTAAGGGGTTTCAAGTACAAATTTGCATATTCAGCACTTGTTGGCGATAAATTAGCAGGCGTGATATTTGGCTGGATAAGTGGATTTCACCCCTATTGTACGTACTTTCGAATTTTGAGCAATCCGTTTTATCAAATGTATGGTCTGGAAGAAAGATTGCTCACCAAGGTTGAAAGCTTAGGAGTTATTGACCGGCCCTTGCAAACTTCAATTTGGGAAACTGCTATTAACGAACGGAATCTTTATGAGAGAAATGGGTTTAAGGAAATCAGAAGAACGTATATGCCAACACTTAAGGTATCTGATATCAAAGGGGAAATCCCCTTTAGTGATAAAAATAATCATACAGTCAAAACTTTAGCAGAAATCTCCTCAAACAATGAACTGATGCAAAAACTAACGCTTCTGGTTAGAAAAAACTATGAAGAAACACATAAAATGAATCCAGCAGCAGATGTGGAACTTGATGAATGGAAAGCGTTGATTTTAGCGAATGACACGATCATGGATGGGAGTTACGCTTTTGTAGACTCAAGTGGCACAGAGATATTAGCCTATTCATTTCTTCATGAATCGGATACTAAACATACATATGAATTAGGATGGTGCGGTTGTTCGAATAATTCATTTAAAGAATTGATTCCACAGCTGGTGTTAGAGCATATCGAATACTCCGTTCATCAAAATGTGGAAGCTATTGCAGGTGAGTTTGATACAACCGATGATTACGCCATGGAAGTATTAAAAACATTTCCCTTTGCGCCTTGTCCAACTTGGATTACTTATCGGAAGAAGTAGGGTGACGCAAGGAGAGCTGTTCACGGTTGACACCATTTTCCTAGAAAGGAGTTTGGAAAGGCATTTATAACCACTGTGAAAGGGGAGATCGCTGCCATATGAAGTCAGAGATGGAATTACACAGAACACTTGCAGATGCAGAAGACGATGTAAAAAATGAACGCATTGCACCCATGCAGAAATCATTTGATGACATTCGTGTCTCTTTGCAGGGGATTTAAACGCATGAATAAGGCAGTTTATAGATTTGATCCATTATTTTGCTAAAGCTTTTAGACTTTAGAAGTAGCATTTTTCACGCAAAATGTCACGTTTGGGAAATTGAATTGATATATATCGTTACATATTTCCGTTTTGGGGTATAATAAGGAGGGGAGAGATGTTAGGTGAACAAGGTATACGAGACCATTATAAAAAATTATGGATATGACGAGCCTGTATTCACGAGGGACTTAAAAAAACGTATAGAAATGTCAGACGAAGCCTTGCGTCAAAATCTCAAAAGGCTATCTGATGGAGGTTCATTAATTAAGGTTAAAAATGGCATTTATTATGTTCCGAGAGAAAACAGTGTTCTGCGGAACCCGCGTATTAATTTGGATAAAGTAATTACAAGAAGGTATATGAGAACGTCTAATAATAAAGTTATTGGATATACAACCGGTATAAACTTTGCGAACAAGCTTGGCCTAACAACCCAAACCGCCAGCGTATCTACAATCGTAACGAATGAAGTAGGCAGGCCTGAGCATGAAGTGAAGTTTGGCAAAAAGATTGTGAAACTCAAGAAACCAAGAGTGAGAATTGATGCCCGGAACTACAAACTTCTGCAAGTGCTGGATTTGCTTAATGAATTCGATCGGGTGAGTGAGGTTCCGCTGGAGAATGCCGTTGGTGCTATTAAAATATACTTAAATGATAATGATTGTACTAGCAGTGAGTTGAATATATTTATCAAGAAGTATCCTAGAAAAACGTTGGAAAATTTAATAGAAATGGGTGGAGTTTTATAATGGATCTGCAGAAAACTAAAGAACAAATCTGCAAATGGTAGAGCTATAGCTTAGACAGGGTTATTCTTAAAAGAAAAGCAAGGTGGGATAAACCAATGGAACACCGCATGGGTCTATACGACACACCATTTAACTCGATAAAGTCAGGCAGGAAGAAAGTTGAAGTCAGGTTAAACGATGAGAAAAGAAGGCAACTGAAAGTCGGTAATACCATTACATTCACCCATATCCCTAACAGCAGTAAAAAGCTTACTGTCAAAGTTACAGAGTTGGTTGCCTACCCGACATTCCGGGAGATGTACGAAGACATACCCGCAAGTGATTTGGATGCAACTGGTTGTTCCATTGATGAGATGGTGGAACAGACTTATGAGATCTATACGTCCGAGCAGGAGCATGAGTGGGGGACGCTGGCGATTGGGGTTGAGATGGTTAAAGGAAAGTGAATGTAGAGTGATGGCATGAGTAACAAATACTGTAGGCCAAGCAGCCGGTTTATACGATAAGCCTGAAAGACGAAGGAAAAGGCGCCTTACTTCAAAGTTAAAAGAAATCATGGTTCTTGATTCATAGTCAATAGCCATGATTATTTTTGTACTTTATATGGAATTGACGTCAATGTATAGAAAAGCCATGCGTATTACTGGTACAATAGAACTAGGTTGAACAGAACTGTATTAAAACCCTCTAAATGAAGCGCTTTCATCCAAGTTGCGTGGTCAGGTAATTGTAACAAGTCTACGCTATAAGAAGTTCAACCCATCACAAAAAAATAGAACTGAAACACAATTTGAAGGAGACGTCACGATGCAAAATTTCCAAGAAAAAGTAAGCTTCATATGGTCTATAGCAGAACTACTCAGAGGACCCTATCGCCCGGAAAATTACGGGGATGTTATTTTGCCAATGGCCGTATTAAGACGGTTTGATGCAGTACTGTCGGATACAAAAGAAGATGTGCTGCGTGAAAATAAGAAATACGAATCTTTGCCTGAAACAACACGCGATGAAATCTTAAACCGCGTTGCCAAGCAAAAGTTCAACAATACAAGTCAATTTGATTTTGCAAAGCTGTTGAGTGACCCGGACAATATTGCGGATAACCTGCGTGATTACATAAACGGTTTTTCGTATGAGGCACGCGAGATTCTGAGTCATTTTAATTTTGATAATGAAATCGATAAAATGGATGACAATAATTTGCTGTATCTCGTTGTCAGGCGGTTCGGGGAGATTGATCTGCATCCGGATCAAGTCACCAACATTGAAATGGGTTATATCTTTGAGGAACTCATCCGACGCTTCTCTGAACATGCGGAAGCAGGGGATCATTACACACCAAGAGAAGTCATTAAGCTTATGGTTCATCTGATGTTTTTAAACGATGACGAGATTCTTCTGCCTAGTGTTACACGTACGTTATATGACAGCTGTGCCGGAACCGGGGGCATGGGGACTGTGGCGCAGGATTATATTAGAGATTACAATCCAACGGGGCACCTGGAGTTTTTCGCCCAGGAAATTAATCCGGAGTCCTATGCAATATCGAAGGCTGACATGCTGATCAAGGGCCAGGATGCCCGAAATATTAAAAAAGGCAACACCCTTTCCAATGACCACTTTAAGAATAAAAAATTTGATTATATGATTACCAATCCACCATACGGGGTTGAATGGAAACCTGCCAAGGATGCAGTTGAAGCTGAATATAATGATTTGGGGTTCAGTGGCCGTTTTGGGGCTGGCCTGCCAAGAATCGGCGATGGACAGCTTTTGTTCCTGCAGAATCTCGTCGCCAAAATGAAACCAGTAACTGAACAGAACCCCAATGGATCCCGGATTGCCATTATTATGAACGGATCACCATTATTTACAGGCGATGCCGGCAGTGGAGAGAGTGAAATTCGCCGCTATTTATTTGAAAATGACTTGGTCGAAGGAATTGTTGCGCTTCCAGATCAGCTCTTCTATAACACAGGCATCTCCACCTATATTTGGATTTTAACCAATCACAAAACCTCATATCAAAAGGGAAAGATCCAGCTTGTGAATGCGGTTGATATGTATCAGAAAATGCGCAAGAGCCTTGGAAACAAGCGTAATGAAATATCAGAAGAACAGATCAACACAATCGTGGAAATGTACGGACAAACAAAAGAAAGCGATAATGTGAAGATCTTTAACAATGAGGACTTTGGCTATTACCGAGTGACTGTTGAACGCCCGTTGCGGTTGAATTTCCAAATTACAGAAGAACGCATCGCTAGACTTGATGATGAGAGAGCTTTTGCTAACTTGGCCAAATCCCGTAAAAGCGGCGAGAAAAAAGAAGCAGAAATTGCAGCTGGACAAGCACAACAGGAAACGATTAAATCAGTCCTGACTGAAATGCAAAGCGACACGGTTTATAAAAACCGTGAAGCATTTATTGATAGGATCAAAGCAGCTTTCAAAGACACGGATATCACGCTTCGAGCACCGCTATTAAAAGCGATTTGGGCCGCTCTATCTGAGCGGGACGAAACAGCAGATGCCTGCATGAAAAATAAAAAAGATGTCGAACCTGATCCAGAGCTGCGGGATACAGAAATTATTCCTTTGAGTGATGATATCGAGGCCTATTTTGAACGGGAAGTATTGCCGCATGTGACAGATGCTTGGATTGATGAGGAGAAGACGCGCATTGGTTATGAAATTCCGTTTACCAGGTATTTTTATAAATATACGAAATTGAGACCTTCTAGTGAAATTAAAGCAGAAATACAGGAACTGGAAGAGAGTATTCTTGAGAAGTTGAAGAAGGTGATGGCGTGATGTCAAGACTTAAACAATATCTTGAATATAAAGACAGTGGTATTGAATGGTTAGGAAAAATACCAGGTCATTGGAAAAAGATGAAGTTATCTCGATTGTTTAAAGAGATTGGCAGTGGTGGTACGCCTGATTCAACAAATAAAAGTTATCACGTTGATGGCAGCATAAAATGGATTAATACGGGAGACTTAAATGACGGTTATTTAAACGATACAAAAAATAAAATTACCCAACTCGCTTTAAATGAGGTTTCTACATTAAGAATATATCCTAAAAACTCATTAGTGGTAGCAATGTATGGTGCTACGATAGGTAAGTTGGCTATCACAAATATTAAAGGCGCAGCAAATCAAGCATGTTGTGTTTTGACTGATCCTATTAATACTCGAGTTAAGTTTATGTTCTATTGGTTTCTGGCTAATAGAGAGGATATTATTAACTCTGCAAGTGGTGGTGGACAACCCAATATATCCCAATCGTTAATTAGGTCTTTAAGTGTTTTTTTACCAAGCTCATTACACGAACAAGATAGTATTATACAATTTTTAGATGATAAAACATCAGAAATTGACGCCCTTATCTCTTACAAAGAACGCTTAATCGAGTTGCTGGAAGAAAAGCGTCAGGCGGTGATTACGGAGACGGTGACCAAAGGGCTTGATCCAAATGTGAAAATGAAAGATTCAGGGGTTGAGTGGATTGGTGAAATACCAGATCATTGGGAAACAGTTAAATTCAAGCGACTGATTAAGGTCATGAACGGCAAGGAAATTGAGAACGAATTAAATTTTGACAGTGAAGATGCCATTGATGTGTATGGTTCAGGTGGGGTCTTTAAGAAAACTGATAAGTATATTTTTGATGGCGAGTCGGTATTATTTGGTAGGAAAGGTACAATAGGAAAACCGATCTATGTTAATCAGCCTTTTTGGACTGTTGACACAATGTATTATACACACTTTTATAAAGGTGCTTCTCCAAAGTGGTTTTATTTCTTATTTTGCATTTTCCCTTGGGCTATCCACACAACAAATACGGCTTTACCCAGTTTAGTTGGATCAGATATTGAAAATGATATTTTAGCAGTACCGAGTTATGAAGAACAAGTTAAGATAGTAGATCATCTTGAAAAGGAAACGTCTGGAATTTTTGATGTTATAAGTGAAACAAAGACTCAAATCTCTAAACTCAAAGAATACCGCGAGTCCCTTATTTATGAGGCTGTTACGGGTAAAATAGACGTAAGAAATTACGCACCAGAAACAGAAGAACTTCACTAGAAAGGAGGATCACAATTGGCCATTGATTACTCAGAAATGGGGTTGGAAGAAAACATTGAAACAAGTTTAATGAATGCCGGATATATAGAACGTCGTCTTCATGGAGAAGCACTCAAGGTCTTTCAAGATCGTGCTATCGATGTCGAGATGTTGTTTCAATTCCTGGAAGCAACCCAACCGAAGAAATTCGAACGGCTCAAAACGATTCATGGTGATAAATTTGAGAAACGTTTTCTTGATCGATTGGACCAGGAGCTGAACCGTCGTGGTGTGATTGACTGTCTGCGTCATGGCATTAAGGATAGAGGGGTGTCTCTGAGGCTGGCCTTTAATAAACCGCCAAGCACCCTGAATCAGCTCTTGATGCAGAACTATGAAAACAACATCTTCACCGTTAGCCGGCAAGTGTATTACAGCAGTAAACATCATAATAGCCTTGATATGGTGTTGTTTCTCAATGGCTTTCCACTTGTTGTTATGGAACTGAAGAACCCTTTAACACAGCAAACCGTTGAACACGCGAAACGCCAATTCAAGAAAGACCGTGACCCGAAAGAATTGCTGTTTCAGCCGAAAAAACGTGTAATGGTTTATTTTGCTGTGGACACGGATGAAGTTTGGATGACGACAATGCTCAATAAAGAAAGTACTTTTTTCCTGCCTTTCAATCGTGGCAACCAGGGTGGTAAGGGTAACCCTGTGGTCTACAACAACTACCGCACGTCTTATTTGTGGAATGATATTTTACAAAAAGACAGTCTGCTGGATCTCTTGTTCCGCTTTGTATATATCGAACAAAAAGATATACGCGATAGTACAGGGGAGATCGTTGATAAGAAAGAAATTGTTATTTTCCCGCGCTATCATCAACTGGATGTCGTCCGGAAAATTGAAGCCGATATTCAATCAAAGAAAGTCGGTGGCAACTATCTTGTACAGCATTCGGCTGGAAGCGGCAAAACGAACAGTATTTCCTGGTTGTCACACCGCTTGGCAAAAGTGCATGACGAAAATAACGAAGCGATTTTTGACAGTATTATTGTCATAACAGACCGTCGTGTACTTGATAAGCAACTGCAGGATGCGATTTATCAGTTGGAGCATGAGGCAGGGGTGGTTCAAAAGATCGATGAAGACTCCAACCAGCTTGCCGAAGCCATTCAAAACAAAACGCGTATCATTATTACAACGCTGCAGAAATTTCCGTTCATCATCGAAAAGGTTGGCGAATTTTCCCGTGGCAAATATGGCATTGTGATTGACGAAGCTCATAGTTCACAAGGTGGTAAAGCTTCGACGGCGATGACGAGCATCCTTTCCGATAAGTCGCTGGATGATGCCTATGCAGCGGATAAAGTAATGGAAGATGAGCTAGACAGTACAGAGGAAAAATTGTAGAAACGATCGAAAAGAGCGGTAAACAGGATAATATCTCCTTCTTTGCCTTTACAGCAACGCCTAAACCAAAGACGATTGAAAAGTTTGGGACATATAATCCAGATACGGAAGTACCAGAACCTTTTCATATCTATTCAATGCGTCAAGCGATTGAAGAAGGATTTATTCTTGATGTGCTGCAGAACTATGTCACATACGAGACCTTTTACAAAGTCGAAAAAAGTATCAGTGACGATCCAGAAGTAGCTAAAGGAAAAGCCACCCAAGAAATTGCCCGGTTTGTATCCCTGCACCCGCATAGTATTACTCAGAAAACAGCGATCATCGTGGAGCACTATCGGAGAGTGACTCGGCACAAGATTGGCGGACGTGCCAAAGCCATGCTCGTGACTCGAAGCAGACTCCATGCTGTCAGATACAAGCATGCGTTTGATGCGTATATCAAAAAACATAACTATACAGATATGAAAACACTGATCGCCTTTTCAGGAACGGTTGACGATGATGGGTTATCCTATACGGAGGCTGGCATGAACCAAATGAGTGAAGGTGAACTGCCAGATAAATTTTCAACCGATGAATACCAAGTGTTGATCGTTGCTGAAAAGTATCAGACTGGTTTTGATGAACCTTTACTTCACACGATGTACGTTGATAAGCCATTGAGTGGTATAAAAGCCGTTCAAACATTATCACGATTGAACCGAACATGCCGTGGTAAGGAAGATACGTTTGTGCTGGATTTTGTAAATGACCCTGAAGTCATTCAAGAAGCTTTTCAGAGCTACTATGAAGTGACTGGATTAAGTGATGTGACTGACCCGAACATCCTATACGATTTGCAGTATGAGCTCGATTCCATGCAAGTGTATACAACGGGAGAGGTCGATTCCGTCAGTGAGTTGGAATTCAACGGAAAGCTAAGAGACAAACGTGCCCAGGAACGCTTGAACCCGGTTCTGGATCAAGCGGTGGATCGGTTTAATAAAGAATTAACCGAAGAAGCACAAGATCAATTCAAGAGCGCCGCCTCTAAATTTATTCGGACCTATTCATTCGTGCTGCAAGTGGGCCCGTTCACCGATATCGACCTGCATAAACGATATGTGTATCTGAGTTATCTGCTCCGTAAACTGCCAAAAAAGCCAAATGAGCGCGTGTATTTGGCAGATGACGTGGCCTTGGAATACTACCGCAACCAAAAAGTATTTGAAGGCAGCATTCAACTTGAAACACAAGGAAGAGTAGATATTGATCCGCCCCAGCATGCAGGAGGAGGCGCGGCGCCAGAAGAAGAGAAGGAAAGACTCTCTTCCATTATCGATAGAATGAATGAAAAGTTCGGTACCGACTTTGATCCGCAAGACAAACTCTCACGGGACCAACTTGTAGAAGATATGGTACAAGACGAAGAACTTCAAGATAGAGCTAAAAACAACTCCATAGATAACTTCACCTTCAGTTTCGAAGACAGATTCATGGACTTCCTGATTGACCGTATGACTGAAAAGAACTTCTTCCAGAAAATGATGGAGAATGAAGAGCAGCGTGCGTTTTTGATGAATGAGATGAAAGAGGAAGTTTATTATCGGGCTAGGGAAGTGTAAAAATAGAAAGCTAATTAATAATCCAGCATAGTAAATTCAACTTTACTTTGCTGGATTTTCTTTTTTATACACAATATGTAGTGTTATTCCATAAGTTATACATCTATATGTTGATGTTATTATATTTGTATGTTAAAGTTACGTTGACAAATAGATTGGTATAAATAGGAAACGGAGGGCAGGTTTGGTTTACAAATAAAGGAGGGATTAAATTGGCTAAGCACTCAGGAGGAAAAGTCGGAAAAGCAGGCAAGACTCTTAGCAGCAAAGCTTCTTCTAAAACGGCTAAAACTAAAGCAGGTAAAACGCTTAAAAAACATCAGGATACGAAGCATTAGAAGTCCTGATTCACGTTTACGGTTCAGTGTTTTCCAATAGGAGACGGTTCATAGCTTTTCATGGAGAGACTTCAGTATGGATTGACTTAATTTAGTAAATGTTATCTTCATCTAATTTCATTAAAAAGTGAGGAAGATATATGGAACTTAATCACGATTGTGCTAGAGACTTACTATTGTCTATAGAAAAACATACAAATTTGAATGAACATCTAATGCACGACGAAGTAATCAATTTGCCAGAACTGATAGACTATAATCGAGATACAATAATTTACACCGCTCAAAAACTCCAAGAAGCAGGTTTTATTAATGGTAACTTCGATTCTTATTTTGACGGTGTTGTATACATTTCTATTAGTTCATTAACCTATAACGGCCACGTGTTTTTAGATACAGTTCGTGACAACGTGGTATGGAAAGAAACAAAAAAAGCAGCATCAAACTTTTCAAGTGTTTCATTGCCAATTCTACTAGACATAGGTGCAGCTTATTTGAAAAATAAACTGAGTTTACCATAGTAATGACGCTTTAATCTTTTATACTAAAATCTGGGTATTACAAGTGGTTGGTGCTTCATTGTTGATTAAAATCACCAAACCACCGAAACTAGCTCATCTTAAAAAAGACTATGAATTCACTCCCCGATCCACTCGATTTTTGTCGAACAACTAATTCAACCCAAAACGCCCCTTTTCGTCTCTTCCGTTCGATTATATTAATGAGCGGCGGCGAAAGGGGGTGTTTGTTTTGGAACGAGAACGTATGACGGTAAAAGAAGTTGCAGCATATCTGGGTGTGCATGCAGATATGATCTATACAATGGCGAGGAAAAATGAGATTCCGCATTTTAAGATGCGAAGTAAGATTCTTTTTACGCGTGATGTGATTGAAAAGTGGGTTCAGGACCAGGAGCTTCAGTAAGTGGAGCTCCTATTTGGCATGGGAAAAATTAAACAAATGAGGAGATGTTAAAGATGAATTATATTAAAGAATTGAATGCTTTCAAGGAATGGAAGATGATGAATAGATTGTCGCCGAGCGCGGTTGCGTTATGGTATGCGCTGATGTCAATAAACAACTCAGTGAGGTGGAAGAGGGCGTTTAATGCGCCGAATTCAGCTGTGCAGCAGCTCACATGTCTCTCCAAACAAGGCGTCGTTAATGCCCGTACCCAGCTCGTGGACAAGGGGCTGATCAGGTATGAAAAAGGAAATCGCAGCGGCGCACCAGTCTATCAAATGATCTCTTTGGTCCAATCAGTTGACCTACCTGCTGACCCAACACTTGACCTATCTGGGGACCAGGACTTGACCATACATAAATATAAACAAAAACAAAAAAGCAGCAGAAGAAGCGCCCGCGAGGAAATTGATTCATTGATCGTTTTTGAAGAGAATTTTGGGAAGGTCATACCGATAATCAGGGAAGCGATTTTGGAATGGAATGACAAGTTAGGGGATGAAGCTGTCATTCACGCGATGAACCTAACCGTCCGAAGGGGCGGTAAAACACTCGGGTACATCGAGCAAATTTTAAAAGAATGGACGAAAGCAGGGTTGACGACGTTGGATGAAGTGCTGGCGTATGAAGCAGACAAAGAGGAGAAACGCAGGCATAAAGTTGTCGTGAAGGAAAAATCACGGGAGAGCTATCATGCGATATTTGAAGCATACCTTCAGGGGGTACAGGCGAATGACAAAAGAAGAAGCTGTAGATATTTTGAAAACGATCAAAGAGGTTTATCCAAACTTCGAAATCACGCAAAGAAAGATTGGGATACTTGTGCCGCTGTTAAAGAAAATGGATTATCAAGCCGTTTTTGATAAGCTCTCACATCATGTAGCGACCAGTCCCTATGTCCCGACGCTCGCAGAAATTGCCGCATACCCGCCAGAGGAGAATCTGCACCTGGAGCAGATGAAGCAATGGAAGGCAGAAGCTGCGAAAGTTCCACAGGAGACTAAGGAGCGATTCCTCGAAGCCATGCACAAGCTGATCAAAGAGAAGAGCGGGGCATGATTGTGGAAAGCATGAAGGAGAAGCGGTCGTTCTGAACAGCTGGTGACAAGCACTTTTTAACGAAAGAGTGCCTGTCACTTCCCGGTTTTTGTCGAATGGTCAGAGGACGAATGGGGATGCACTTAGTTTCACCACTATGCCCTAAAGGGTATCCAAGACTATAGATTGGGAGTTTAAACAGCCATAATATGTATACCGCAACACAGTCATCAATTTTTAAAAAGGAGTGATGAAGGTGTCATTACAACCTATAACCGCAAAAGAATTGGCTCAAAAGATACTTGCTGACGAGAACGTATTCCTGCTGGATATTCGCGGGGAAGATGATTATAATGATTGGTCCATACAAGGGCGAAATGTTACCAGCATGAACATCCCTTTTAAACAACTGGAAAATGAAACGGAAACCGTGGAAAAACAACGTCCTGACAATCAGACGATTTATGTGGTATGTGCCAGGGGTATTTCCTCTCAAAAAGGTGTTGAAATCCTGGAAGAAGCCGGGATTGACAATGTGACCTATCTGGAAGGCGGCATGACTGCTTGGAGTGAACATTTGGAACCTGTGAAGATTGGTGATTTTTCGGATGGTGGGGAACTCTACCAGTTTCTCAGAATCGGGAAAGGCTGTCTCTCCTATATGGTTATTGCTAATGGGGAGGCGCTCGTTGTCGATCCTGTAAGAATGACGGAAGTCTACAAGAACTTCGCGAAAGACAAACAGGCCTCCATCACAACGGTCGTGGACACGCATCTCCATGCAGATCATATTTCAGGCGGGAAGATATTGGCGAAGGATTCAGAGGCCAATTATTATTTTCCATCCCAGGATGATGAAGGCCTGACCTACGATTATAATAAGCTGGAAGATGGCACAACCTTTACTGTTGGCGACTCAATTGAAGTCAATGCTTTCCACTCACCTGGCCATACCACAGGGAGCACAAGTCTTATCGTGGACAACCAATACGTTATGACAGGCGACACCTTGTTCATTGAGTCGATAGGCCGTCCGGATCTGGCCGGTAAAGCAGATGAGTGGGTCGATGATCTTTATCAGACCTTATATGAACGCTATAAAGAACTGTCTCAGGATTTAATGGTCCTGCCCGGTCATTTTGGTGAAATGCAAGAAATCAATGACGATGGCACGGTGCAGGAACAGCTGGGCCGTCTCTATCAACAGAATGAACGCTTGCAGGTAGAAGAGAGAGAAAAATTCAAGGACCTTGTCACAGACAACTTGCCGCCACAGCCAAACAGCCATGAAGAAATCAGAAAGACCAACATGGGCAAGAAAAAACCAGAAGAAGACGAACGGAGAGAAATGGAAGTAGGCCCCAACAGGTGCGCCGTGTAGAAGCGGTGCACGACTGCGGTGCCTGTCACTTCCCGGTTTTTGTCGAATGGTGTTTATCCAGGTTTTTTCCAACTTATCCAGAACTTCCGCACCCTTATCCAGAATTTCTGGCGGTATATCCGGGTTTTGATGACATATATCCATGTTTTCACACCATATATCCAGGTTTTTGCTCCACGGGTAGGAGGGCCGGCGCCAAGCCCTCCTATTCATCTGATCCATGCCCTACACCTATTGTTTTGAGAAAACGATATAATGATCTGGTACCTTACTCATAAGCAGTGTATATGATGTGATGAATGGTTAAAAGAATGTTAATCAAGGATGTACTTAATCTTAAGCTTAAGTTCCATTTCACTCCAACGCCTACCCCTCGAGTCATAAGTCATAACGTCTCATGACAAAAAAAGTCACTACATATGCTGGCTAATGCTCTTGGGGGTGCTCAAGTCGTTTTTGTTCTTTTTTACCCTCGTTCAACTGTCTCCGATTTCAATAAACTTACAGTAACTTTTGTCCCTTTGCCAACCTCGCTGTCTACCATCAATTGACCGCCATGGGCTTCTGCAATCTTTTTGCATATTAACAATCCCAAACCTGCGCCATTTGGCTTCGTTGTGAGAAAGGGTTGTCCCAGCTGATTAAAAATATGATCCGGGATACCTGGGCCGTTATCGGAAACCGATAAATTAAAGTAATGAGGAGCGGCTTCTTTTGCTTCAAGTGTGATATGGCCTTGATCCATAGCTTCAATGGCATTTTTGACTAAGTTGATGAAGACCTGTTTCATTTTTACTTCGTCACATATAATGGTGCAAGTGTCATGCTCTGTCTCTACGCTTATGGTGATAGACTTGGCAAGTGCTTGCGGTTCCATATGATTTTTCACGTTTTCAAACAGCTGAGTGACGTTGACTTCTTTTTGGGCACCTAGATGAGGTTCGGCAAGTGCCGCAAACTCAGCTGTTATGTGTTCGATTTTGTTCACCTGAGCGCTGATTGTTTTCAGGTATTTGGTTTGTTGCTCGCTGCCATTGCTTTTGTCAATTAATTGCAGATATCCCTTCATAACCGCAAGCGGATTGCGAAATACGTGGGAGATATTTGAGGCCATGTTCCCGCCAGGTGTAATTTTTCATAATTGATTTTTTCGCTCTCCTCTGAATTGAGTAATTCAATTTGTTCCGAAATGAATGGCGTTTGGACAGGCTTTTTCTGATACAGGTGAGAATAGGTTAAATGTGTATCTGTCATATGGTATTCATGCGTTTTTAAGAGCTCATTCATCAATTCTGATGGTAGAGTTTTCTCGTCATATGCACAGAGACTCATAATCTGTTCTTTTTGGGAGATTAAAGTGTCATATTCTTGCTCGTATAATGTTAAATTTTGCGTCAGCACTTTAGGGTCCTGTGGTTTCCATTTCACCAAGCCCCAAGCACGAATGGGTCTGTGTTCTTGAAAGAGCGGTTCGAGGATCTCCCCGGCGTTTTGGCTAATGGCCTTAACGTTAAAGGCTTCATCAATTCCATAAAACGTGTCAGAGTCCCCAAAAATAACGTGCTGGACCTGATCTCTAGAATAACCGGCTTCCTCAAGTTTGTGTTTAATAACATCAAAATGTTCAGGGTATCCGATGTGAATGTTGAATTGGTTTTGATCTATCCCCTCGGCGATGTATGAGGTGGCGTTTTCCAGGTACTTTTCCATGTTGTTAAAGGTGTAAACAATGTGGTTGCCAATTGTGACGTCTGACAGGAACTCTACTTTAATTTCCTTGCTTGGTGATTCTGCCATTGTATCCCTCCTTTATTTTTTGAAGACAACTGAAAGTGAGGTCATGCTCCCTCGGAGTAATGTTTTTGAATATTTCCATATTATAAAAACAAGTATACCATAAAACTTTTTAAGACAGCGTTTTTTTGAAGAAAAATAGAGAGAATTTGTAATACAAAATGAACCGGTATCCGTCGTGTTATTCGCTCAACTACTAAAAAGACCCGGAAGCCATTTAAGGCTTCCGGGTCTTTTGAAATTTACTGCTTCTCAAGCCATTTATCAACGACATCCGGGTTATTTTCTACCCATTCCTCAGCGAGTTTTCTTGGCTTTTTATCTTCGTCGTTAATTCCGATGATCCATTCCTCTATCATATCAAGATCAAGGCTCATATTTGAAAAGAGTGTGTACGCCGTTGGTGATTCTTCTTCAAATTCTGGGATGACACCGACTTCAACATCGTCATGATTCCATGTGCCTTTAGGGTCATCGAGGAATTTGATGTCGTAGTACACGAACATAGGGTTGGGGCGCCATGCGTTGAACACGATTGGCTCTTCTTTGTCTGTAGCGCGTTTAACTTGTGCAAGCATTGCGGCAGTACTGCTATTGCTGATCTCAAAATCATCCATACCATAGTCTTCCACCATGGCCACGGTGGTTTCACCCATACCGCTTCCCGGTTCGATGGCATATATTTTGTTATCAAACATCTCAGCGTTTTCGATAACATCTTCAATGCTGTTAATGTCTTCCAAGTATTTCGGGACGGCAACGCCAAGAGGGAGATCAGAAATGAGCGTGCCGGCTGTTACAAATTGGTCATCATATTTTTCAATATATGACTCGTGCAGTTTGGGTCGGGATACATCGACATATGCATCAATATCCTTATTGGCAAGGGCTTGGTAAAGAATGCCGACTTCGGCTTCCTGAATCTCCACGTCATACCCTTCCTGCTCTAAAATCACCTGGGATAAATAAGCTGGAACGGTGGAATAGTCGTAAGGATCCAGTCCAACAGTAATTGAAGTTTTTTCGTTGGAGGTATCATTGCTGGCATTTTGATCAGTGCTTTTTTCATCAGCGTTGTCATTGTTGCCACATCCTGCAATTACAAAAATTGTTGCCAAGGCAATTGCCAGCTGGATAATTGATTTACGTTTTACTTTAAATGTAATGGGAATCACTCCTTTGTATGTTTGAACAGCGATGTCTTTTTCCATTAAGCATACTATAATAAAACCTCTCGCCACTCAAACTGGTGATCATGTTAAGTTTTGGAGGAATGAACATTAATTGGGCGGAAATGCAGACTGTCAGTTCCTGATTTGTATTATTTCAACTTGTACGCTCCAATGAGAGGTTATTCATTACTTGACTTGTATCAAGCCTTGTCCTACTAGGCTGTTCCATCGAACATGCGCGTTTTGTATGATAAAATAAAGATAAGGAAGCACACTAAAGAAGGTGAAGAGATGAATCCCTCAATTGCGGGTGGTTTACATAAAGTATTGATGGATGGCCTCAAAGATATGGTATTTGTGATGCGGGTCACCGACCAGTCTGATTTTATTTATGAATTTGTAAATCGCCCTGCCAGAAAAAAGACTGGTATTAGCGAACAGGACTTAGGAAAAACAATTCGAGAGGTTATGCCGCACGAGATCATACAAATCTTGTATAAGTATTACAACAAAGTTCTGTCCACACAAAGCGCTGTAACCTATGATGATTCTTTTTTCTCCCCTTCTGGCGAAAAACGGTTTTCGGAAGTTGCGTTAACACCCCTTTTTGATGAACAGGAAGGGCTTTATTTAATAGTAGCCGTTATCAAGGATGTCACCAAAGAAAAGACAGCTGAGCTTGAAAAGAGAGAAGCGAGGGAAAAGTTAGAAGAGAACTTAAAACGGTTTCGGATTATTGCTGAAAATGCTCAGGATATGATTATGCTATTGGATGCGAATGGGATGGTTAAATACGCTTCACCATCGTGTACAGAGGTGTTGGGACATGATCATCAAGCCTATGTCGGTCAGTCATTTTTGCATAATGTTCATCCGGAAGACCAAGCACGGGCTCAGGAAGCTATTACACAAGCAATTGATTATGATCAATCTTTCACAATTCGTTTGAAGCAATATAATTCAGACGACCAAACCGTGTGGGTCGAATCCCGTGGGACACCTGTATTTGATCAGCAAGATAACTTGAAAGATTTGGTTGTCGTTACAAGGGACATCAGCTTGCAGAAGGATTACGAATCAAAACTTGAATATGCTGCCCTGCACGATCCGTTAACGAACATGCCGAATCGGCGATTGTTCATGGAGCGTTTAACTGAGTGTTTGGAACAATTGGATGGTCATCACGACGGCTTAGCGATTATTATGATGGATATTGATCGCTTTAAATTCATAAATGATGAATTGGGCCATGATATGGGCGATGAAGTGATTAAGGAATTTGGCGAAAGAGTGCATGCGTCTGTGCGGGAGTGCGATATGGTCGCGAGGCTTGGCGGAGATGAGTTTATAGCGCTCCTGCCTGTTGTCGGTTCAATGGAGCATGCTGTCTCAATTGCCGAAGATATCCAAAAGGCAATTCAACTGCCGTGGCATATTAATGGCTATCACCTGGATGTGACCACAAGTATGGGAATCGCAACGGCTTCCAAACCTGACATAACCGCTTTCTCAATCCTAAAAAGCGCCGACATCGCCCTCTACCAAGCAAAAAAAGCTGGAAGAAATTCATATAAATTAGGAGAATGAGAGAGGGAAATTACTCAAGCAGCCTAACCCCGCTCGGTAGAATTCGACAAGTGCCTGTCACTTCCCGGTTTGTGTCGGTTTATGTCGAATGGTATTGCCGGAGCGTATGCCTAATCGATTCCATTCTAAGCTTAACGACGCTTGTGATTCAAATAACAATATGAAAGCCTTTACATAACTACGCATACCATTTATATTATTGAATAGTATAGTAGTTTTCATTTTTAATTGTTAAAGTCATGAACAAAGGTGGGGGGAATCTGCTTGATTACGGAGGTAGATGGCACAAAATTAGATTTTCATCAGTTACTCGAGCACTCTACAGCAGCGACGTTTATAATAAGGGATGCAGAAATAGTGTATATCAATAAGGCTGCTCTCCATTTATTGAAGGCTGAGAAGAGAGAAGAGGTTCTAAACAACAGTTATCATGAGTTTATCCTTTCAGATTATCATGATCTTTGTGAAGAACGGCTGAATGTACTTAAGGAAGGCGGTAAACTTTCCAGTCCCATCCAGGTAGAAGTGATGGATGCAAAAGTAAATATCATTCCTGTTGAAATCAGTTCAGGTGCTTTTTGCCATAATGGTATAACAATGATACAAGCTGTTGCCCAGGACATCACAGATAAAATTGAACTGCAACGTGTGACAATGGAATCGGAAAAAATGGCAGTTATGGGAGAATTGGCAGCTTCAATTGTTCATGAGGTGCGCAACCCTTTAACTATTATTAAAGGATTTCTGGATTTGATCCGTCATGAAGTTTCGGGAAAACATCTAATCTATACAGAGACAATGGCCAAAGAAGTTGAACGCGTTGAAAAGATCGCCAACAATCTGTTGTTTTTTGCAAAACGACACGATCAGAACTTTGCGCATCTCAATGTGGTTGAAGTTGCCAAAGATATGATTACGCTTGTAGAAGCTAAAACTGAAAAGAAACATATCGGCATTTCCCTGGAACATGACACGGAATTCATAGACGTGTACGGTGATGAAGTTCAGCTCAAGCAGGCATTATTAAATATTGTCGTTAATGCTATTGATGCGACTGACAATCATGGTAAGATTGCTGTTGCTGTACACAAAACCAGTAGCAATGAAGCAACGCTCACCATTTCAGACACTGGGCAAGGTATGTCTCAAGAACAACTGGACCGAATGTGGGAATCCTTTTACACGACGAAAGAAAAAGGCACGGGTTTGGGATTAAAGGTAACTCGTAACATCGTGCAGAATCATAATGGAACAATTCATGTCGACAGTGTAGAAGGAAAAGGAACGACATTTACAATTAAGATCCCCGTGGTAGCGGAACAGTAACTAAGCTTGGAGCTATCCCGATAGCTCTGGCTTTTTTGATTTAAAAATGATGATTAAACGTCATTCATTTTTGTTACTTTCTGATGCAGCCTAACCCCGTTCGGTAGGGGTTAGGTTTAGTGAGTTTGCTCCTTGTGCTTATTCATCATGTTTTTGCTTTATCAATTTTTCACGATCTTTCGGAGTGGGCGGTTTTTCAAGCCAGTTGTTCTTGATCATGATATCAGCACCACTCTTGGCCAGACGGGCAACTTCTAGTGATAAGCGTTCATAGTTAACCATGAGGTCGCTCCGTTGGCTTGCGGCACCGGCTGTGGTATAGTTTCCGATCCCAGCTGCTTCAAGCAGGTTGATATGAAACATCATCATTTTGTCTGAAAAAGTTTGTGTCGTTGATTCACTGACACTGACATCTGGAGCCTGTGGTGTAAAAATATCTTCTTGCATTAATGTATCCGTGAAAATTTGAATGTGTTTTTCTGAAATTTCTTTGGCACGAATCATAAATTCTTGAACCTCCTTGGACGGAGAGGTTTGGGCAAATGCCATGCTTAATTTGGACCCCAGTTCATTTGTCAGCACATTCCCATACAAATAAGAGATTTCAATAGCGTTTAATGGTCGTTTGTTGCTAAAGGGTTTTAACCCGCTAAAGTAATCTTTTTGATCAATATAGTCACTTTTCTTGGGAACTTCTATGCTTGGTGGTCTGCTATTCACCCCTTTAGAGAGCATGACATCCTTTGACTGATTATATAAGCTGGACGCCTCAGTCAAAGCCTGAGTAAAATGATTCCGTATGTCTTCTCGATCGATCATGGCAACGATTCCGCTATAAAAGACCATTCCAACTTTTGTCATATGATTTACATATATCAGGCAAAAAACATCAGAAAAAAGCCAAGGTGCCTGCATGTTGACGTCTTGTTCCGTGAATCCATCTGGAACTGCAAAATCTTCTTTTTCAAAAATACCCAACAAACGTTCAACCTGATTGATGGACATTTGATAGGAGGCCTGAACGACAGGCTTGATGTCCGTATCCTCAATGTGCTGCAGCACAAAAGCCATGACCTGCTTTGTCATACTTTCATTCATATAAGCAGTCCAAAGAGACCCAATCTCCCCAGAAGTCAAATTAATTCGCTTACCCTCCATACCCACAACCCTCCTAAAAATGAATACACGATATTATAACCACAAACGTGGTAACTATGTGCGGAGTGGTCCCACGAGATGGTCCCAGCGCTGGGGCGGTACCTGTGGAGCGGTGCCTGTCACTTCCCGGTTTATGTCGATTGTTGTCGAAATAAATAAACGGGTTACGTTAATTTTTTATGAAGGAGGGTGATCATACCTCCTTAATAAACGCACCGCTGGATATAAAAAACCAAAAATTTTTTCTTGAAGAGAAATATCAATATTTATGATTTTTGTAGAACCTCTAATAAACCTTGTCATATCAACACTTTAAGGGCGATTCCGAAACGCACTTCCATAAATTGGGTTAGAGAAATTCGGCGCATACGCTTCTAATTCGGAGCAATTAAGTCTTTATAAAGATCAAGCTCCCTCCAGCAAGTTTAATGAACATATATGGTTAAATATCTCAATTAACCGATTTTGACTCTAATTTTAATACTGTTATATTGAAATACATGCGTTAAGTTATTCTCAGCACATCACAAGTGCGAAAAAAACGGAGGTGATTTTCATCCCAGCAAGAAGCGCAACGGTAAGTAAAACAGAGGCAATGGAAACGTTTCGCGAGCCCACTTTAGATGATGGGGCAGGCGTATGGACATTGATCAAAGAAACAGGAGTGCTTGATTTAAACTCCTCATACAGCTACCTGATGTGGTGTTCTGTCTTCAGCGATACATCTGTGGTGGTAGAGGCTGATGGTCAGATTGTCGGTTTTATCTCTGGCTTCATCAAACCTGCATCACCTGATAAATTGTTCATTTGGCAAGTTGCTGTCGACGGTGAACAACGAGGAAAAGGTTTGGCTTCTAAGATGCTGCATCATATTTTGGAGCGCGACATTTGTGAAAATGTTCGCTATGTAGAGGCGACCGTATCACCCTCGAACACCCCATCACGCAAGCTATTCAACGGTTTGGCACGGAGCTTAGACACAAACATCGAAGTGTCTGACTGCTTTACCGCCGAAGATTTCCCTGAAGAGGGACATGAAGATGAACTCATGCATCTCATTGGACCTTTTAAATAAAGGCATTTTTATAAAGGTTGTTGCAATAAGAAGGCACGATATCCATAAACTGCGATGTAATTGAGCTCGCTATATCTGCCTCCTGCGGTCGCTCGGGGTAAACACTGCGCTTTCCGCGGGCGCTGCTGAGCCTCGGGCCCACAGGATGTGGGTCATGAAGGGGTTGCGACAGGACGTCGCGGTTTTAGCCTTTCTTCCCCTATATCGCACTCCGGGGTCTCACCGAGGCTTTGCATCCCACAGGAGTCTCCGTGTTTTCCCCGAGCTTGGTGAGGAGTGCTTCCTTTCTTATAACTTTTGGGAGAGGTATGGCTCAAGCTCTGACTAACATGAAGTGATTGGAGCGGAGGGGAGTCGACTCCTGCGGGAACAGCACGAGTCTGAAGACCCCATAGCGGTACATTAAGGAGGGTCGACTAAAACCGTCCTTTGCGGACAACGTCGACATACCCCTTGCCGGGGCAAGGAGGCTGAGGCCGTGCCCGCGGCTAGAAGACACTGTGAAAGTGGGTTTCTTGAACAGATGTCGCACTTGAGCTGTGATAAAGTTAAAGCGACTTCCCGGAGCGCAAATCACGATTCTCTCACCTTGAGTATGAGCGAGGTTCTCTCGTTCGCAGTTTGTGCCGACTATCGGAACTGTAAAAGCAACTACCTTTCAAGCCTAAATAAAAGTTAGTAAAAAATAGGAGGATACATTTTAATGACTGTTTTAGAACAGGATTCACCCATGCACGTTTTTGAAGAGTTGGAATCTCAGGTGCGCAGTTACAGCCGGAGCTTTCCAACGGTCTTCAAAAGTTCAAAAGGATATAAGATCTGGGACGTTGACGGCAATGAGTACATTGACTTTTTTGCTGGCGCCGGGACCCTTAATTACGGACATAACAATGATCAAATGCAAGAGAAACTGATTGAATACATTAAAAGCGACGGGATTGCTCATAGTTTGGATATGGGCACCGTGGCACGGAAAGACTTTTTGGAACAGTTCAACGAGACCATTCTAAAGCCAAGAAATATGGATTACAAAATCATGTTCACTGGGCCGACGGGTGCCAATACAGTTGAAAGTGCGCTGAAACTTGCCCGCAAAAACACAGGTCGCAAAACAGTTATTGGCTTCACGAATGGGTTTCATGGAATGACGATCGGAGCGCTTTCTGTCACAGGGAATGACGCGAAACGCAAAGGTGCCGGAATTCCATTAACCAATACAGTTGCCATGCCTTTTGACAACTACATGGAGGGGCTGGACTCAGCCGTTTACCTGGAAAAAATGCTGGAAAACGGAAGCAGCGGTGTTGAAATCCCTGCAGCGATTATTTTGGAGACTGTTCAGGGAGAAGGCGGTATTAACGCTGCCAGTTTTGAATGGCTGCAAAAAATTGAAGCGATTTGCAAGCGCTGGGACATCTTGCTCATTGTTGACGATGTTCAAGCTGGGAATGGCCGAACGGGAACGTTCTTCAGTTTTGAACCAGCAGGGATCCAGCCGGACATAATCTGCCTTTCGAAATCAATCGGCGGTTACGGTTTTCCAATGGCGATCACTTTGATCAAACCTGAACACGACACATGGAGCCCTGCGGAACATAACGGAACATTCCGCGGCAACAATTTTGCGTTTGTTACAGCAACTGAGGCGCTGTCGTTTTGGAAGGATGACCAATTCAGTCAGTCTGTTCGAGAAAAAGGGGACTATGTCAGCGAAAAATTGGCAGAATTGCTCGTTAAATATCCAGACCTTAAAGGTGAATTACGCGGTCGAGGTCTGATGCAGGGGATTGCCTGGGAAGGTGACGGCGTGGCGGAAAAAATATGTAATGCCGCCTTTGAACGTGGCCTGATCATGGAAACCTCCGGATCAGACGATGAAGTTATGAAACTTCTGCCGCCGCTGGTCATAGACAAAGAAGGTTTGGATAAAGGTTTTGAAATTATCGAGGAAAGTATTAAACACGTACTGAATACAGTGGTTGGGAGGCCTATGCATGCTAGTAAAAACGCTTGAAGAAGTTATCGGGTCAGAGGATGAAACATCAACAGAAAATTGGTCGAGCAGACGTCTGCTTTTGACCAAAGATAATATGGGTTTTTCGCTGCACGATACGATTATTCGTGCAGGCACCGAAACACATATCTGGTATAAAAACCACCTTGAGGCTGTGTATTGTATTGCAGGTAACGGCGAGATTGAAACCGTCAGCGATGGAAAGGTGTATCCCATCAAGAGCGGTACCGTCTATGCGTTAGATGAGCATGATGAACATTATTTGCGCGGCGGCACAGAAGACATGCGGATGATCTGCGTGTTTAACCCGCCATTAACCGGAAAAGAAACGCATGATGAAGAGGGCGTCTATCCTCTATTGGAGGCTTAATTAAGCAGCCTTTTTGAAAAAGTCTATGAAGACCAATTGGCAGGAGGCGCGCCCTCCTCGCCGATTGGAACACATGACGTATAACTGCAGAAAAAGGAGTTATATACATTGGTCGATAAAGAGTCTAAAAACATAGCCGTTGTCGGTGCAACAGGGGCGGTTGGCGAGGAAATTATCCGTTTGCTGGAAAAGTCATCCTTGCAGATCGGCACTATGAAATTGCTTGCATCTAAACGGTCTCAAGGTAAAAAAGTCACATTCCGTGATACAGAACTTACGATTGAAGAGGCCACACCGAACAGCTTCGAAAACATTGATATTGCATTATTTTCTGCAGGCGGCTCGATATCGCGCCAGCTTGCCGAGGCGGCTGTCAGTAGTGGCGCGGTCGTGATTGACAATACAAGTGCTTTTCGAATGGATGAAAATGTGCCGCTCGTTGTGCCTGAAGTCAACCATGGGGATTTGGATAAGCATAACGGCATCATTGCCAATCCAAATTGCTCAACGATCCAGATGGTAACGGCATTAAATCCGCTCAAACAGCATTTTGGCTTGAAACGGATCATTGTCTCAACGTATCAGGCTGTTTCGGGAGCGGGGCTTGAGGCAAACGAAGAGCTGGCAGCACAAACAGGACAATTTTTAAAAGGTGAAGACATGACCAGTTCTGTTCTTCCGGTTAAAGGGGACGAGAAACATTACCCGATCGCCTTCAACGCGCTGCCGCAGATTGATGTTTTCACAGATAACGGGTTCACCTTTGAGGAAATGAAAATGGTGAACGAGACGAAAAAACTGCTTCACATGCCGGATTTAGCCGTATCTGCCACTTGTGTACGCCTGCCTATTTTCCGTTCGCATGCGGAAAGCATCTATATTGAGGTGGAGCAAGATGGTGTTTCCGTTGCGGATCTTAAACGGATTTTAAAAGATGCGCCGGGTGTTGTGCTTGAAGATGATCCGGACAGTCAGCTCTATCCAACACCGCTCAGTGCTGAAGGAAAAGATGACGTGTTTGTAGGACGGATTCGTAAAGACTTGGACAATGATCGCGGATTTCATTTATGGGTCGTTTCCGATAACCTGCTGAAAGGAGCAGCATTGAACACGGTTCAAATCGCTGAAAAATTGGCGGGGAGCGGACAGTCTTAATTAATGACAGGTTTTCTTGAGATGTACGTTATAAAGCAATTGCAATTTTTTATCAATGATAAAAGTAGGGGGAAAGCATGGATATTTTAGTGCAAAAGTTTGGTGGAACTTCTGTTCAAACTGCTGAAAGTCGTGAACATGTTACAGGTCATATTAAAGAGGCTGTGGGAGCGGGTTATAAAGTTGCCGTCGTTGTTTCAGCGATGGGCAGGAGCCCGGATCCATATGCGACAGATACGCTGCTCGGTCTGGTGGATGACTTGGGGCAGAACAGTTCCGATCGGGAGCTTGATCTGTTGGTGTCCTGCGGTGAAACGATCTCAGCGGTCAAGATGGCAAATGAGTTGGGGAAACGTGATGTGTCAGCGACAGCCCTGACCGGCGCTCAGGCTGGGTTTATCACAGATGACCATTTTACAGAAGCGACCATTAAACGGATCGAAACGAAGCGCTTGATGCATGAATTCAAAACACATGACGTGGTGGTCGTGGCGGGATTCCAGGGCAGGACCGAGCAAGGTGACATAACCACCCTCGGGCGGGGAGGAAGTGATACCTCGGCTGCTGCGTTGGGAGCTGCTTTGAAAGCTGAACGCATTGAAATTTTCACCGACGTCAGTGGAATCATGACAGCAGACCCGCGCGTCGTTGATGATGCACGTCTGCTTGATGTGGTTACTTACAAAGAGATTTGTGATTTAGCCTATCAGGGGGCTAAGGTTGTGCATCCCTATGCGGTGGAAATCGCGATGCAAGATAAAATTCCAATGCGTGTTCGCTCCAACTATTCCTCGGAAACCGGCACGTTGATTACCGAAACGAAAGAAACTGAGACTGAAAGCCGGACTGCTCAGTTGATGACAGGCATTGCCCATATGTCAGAAGTCACCCAGATTCAGATTGTCATCAACGACGAAATCAATCACCATCAAACATTAGTCTTCGAAGCGATGGCCGACGCAGGAATATCGGTCGATTTCATCAATGTTTCACAGTCGAAACTGATTTATACCATCCCACACAAGTTGATGGATAAAGCAGTTCAGATATTGGACTCATTGGGGTATGAACCCGAAATCACTCAGAACTGTGCCAAGGTATGTGCTGTCGGGCCAGAGATTACCGGTGTGCCTGACGTCTCATCCAAAATAAACGGGGCCCTTACAAACTCCGACGTGCAGGTACTGCAATCAGCCGAAAGCCATACAACCATATGGGTCCTCGTCCACGACAAAGACCTCAAAGTCACCATGAACGCACTACACCAAACCCTCGGCCTCGCCGAAGCATAAACAACCGGAACCCAGAACAACCCCAGGCACCTTTCGTTAGAAAGGTGCCTGTCACTTCCCGTTTTTTGTCGTTATATGTCGAATAATTTTCTCGTGATTTTATTCAATATATCTTAAAGGAGGAATGATGTTTGAAGAAGAAAATCATCATGATTGGATTGGTCATCATTGTATGTACAGCGCTCATTTCTGCATGTGGTCAGGATAACAACTCGCAAGAAAATGGAGCAGATGACAATGCTGATCAGAAAGAAAACGATACAACAACGATTGAACTTGGTCAAAAAGAGCTGTCACTTCCCTATGTTTCATGGGCCACAGCAATCGCCAGTGCCAACGTGGCTAAAGTCATTTTGGAAGACGTCGGCTATGAGATTGACTTAAAACAAGTGGAGCCTGGTGCGTTGTATTCAGGGATCGCCAGTGGGTCAGCCGATTTTAACATGGGTTCCGTGACGTTACCGAATACACACGCTGATTACTGGGATGAGTATGGTGATGACATTGTTGATATTGGCAAAACCCTTGAAGACAGTGTCACAATGGGGCTGACGGTTCCCGAGTATGTAGACATAGATTCGATTAAAGATATGGCGGAAAACACGAATGGTATCGGGGACAAAGTGAATTGGAAAATCGTTGGCATCGATCCCGGTTCAGGGCAAATGAACATCACGGAAAATGATGTGATGCCAGGATACGGGTTAGATGCGTGGACATTGCAAAGCAGTTCCGGTGCGGGTATGACTGCAGAGTTAAAACGTGCGATTGACGCAAAAGAACCGATTATAGTAACACTCTGGGAGCCACATTGGGCTTTCATCGAATGGGATTTGAGATATCTTGATGATCCTGACAACCTTTTCGGAGATGCAGACAGCAAACATGCAGTGGCACGAAAAGGGTTCAAAGAAGATGCTCCGGCCGCCTATAAGATTTTAGAACGATTTGAATGGACGGCAGAGGATATGGGCGAAGTGATGGACATGACCCACAAAGGCATGGAGGCCGAAGAAGCTGCAAGAAAATGGGTGGAAGACAATCAGAGCATGATTGCTGAGTGGACAAAAGATATTGAATAGATACCAGTTGTCTTGTGGTCAGAGGGGGAAAACTGCCCCCCTATAGACCTATGCGAATCAACCCTTGGCTTTTGTCGGCCATATGAAATGGCTGACCGCAAATATAAAATCGATCCCTAGTACCAGCGTCCATATTTTTAAGAACCCGGAGAGGACTTCGGTTCGGGAAGGATCGTTAATCAAATAGATGAGTCCAAATAATATACCGGCACCGATGAGATATGCCAATACATGCTGTCCCCAGCTTTTAAAATAGTGTTTTGCATAATCCATGCCGTATCGTTTAACCGGTTTCGGCCCTTGTTTCATGACATAATATTGAAAACGCTCATCTGCCCAGGCGAACATACTTTTCCCAAACGCAACAGAAACGCCGATATAAATCGCAGCAACGCCATGCACTTGTGTTGCGGTTGCTCCTCGATATAAGTCTACACTCGTCGCGATCAGCAATATAGCGTCGATAACAGGTGTCAGAGCTAATAAAAAGAGCCCAAGCCGATTTAATTTAAAAATGTAACGTGTCAAAAGTCCAGCCAAAATGAGGACCCAAAATCCCACTTCACTGATCACAATCATCCAGCCAACAAAATTCAATTCAACACTTCCCCTTAATTTTCCCATCGATGTATACCGCAAGCTGATTTTTTGTATGATATAATCCAACTATAATGGGTGACGCTGCGTAACCTTCAAGCTTTTTTTCGAGGAGCGGGTAAAATGAAACGATGGACTACGGGCGAACTGGCCAAACAACGAAATATTTCCGTGCGGACGCTTCGGTATTATGATCAGATCAATTTGCTTAACCCCAGTTATAAGGACGCAAATGGGAAACGCTATTATTCAGAGGAAGACTTCTTTGAATTGGAAAAAATAATGATTCTAAAATCCATTTCGCTGCCACTGGAGGACATTCGTGGCGTCCTGGATCAGTTGTCCTATAAACAAATTCTGATCTCGCATTATAATTATCTGCAGGAGCAACTGGCGGAATTGCAAAGCAGTATTTCCAATACCACTTCGCTGATCAATATGATTGAGCTTGAGGAGGAGTTGCGTTGGGAGCACGTTTCAGAGCTTGTACGAAACGCACAGCATAACTCTAAAAAGTGGATTGATTATTTTCAGGAGGATGAACAAGAGCTCTTGAAAGCCGTGCTTCCGAATCTCAGTCACAATGATGAGAAGACACAACAGTATATTTCATTGCTGCGACAGATTGATTGGTGCATTGAGAACGGCGTTAAACCAGAATCAGAAGAAGGCGCGCGAATCGCTGCTACGATCAACGAGCTCTCAAATGAAGCATTCCAGGGCGACGCGGCACTGGAAGAGAAGTTCTGGGAAATTCGAAAACGGCCTGCCGAGGAAACAGGGCTGTACCCAATCTCAGACGACGTACTCGAATTTATAGAACGCTGCGTCGCCTCGGTAGAGACATAAGAGGGAAGCTCCAGAAGAGGCTACCCCTGTGCCAACAAGTATCCGCTTCGAAAAGCACCCACTTCGGCAAGTGCCTCTCTCGACAAGTGCCTGTCACTTCCCGGTTTATGTCGATTTATGTCGAACGGGGGTTATCCAGGTTTTCTGCTCACTTATCCGGAATTATTTTGATTTATCCAGAATTACTGACCTCTTATCCAGATGTTTGGTCGGTATATCCAGGTTTTCAGAGCACATATCCAGAATTTCACACCATATATCCAGGTTTTCGCTGCGTCGAGCTGAAACGCGACCCAGAATGTGCGCCCCCGACTCCTCAGCCTCACCAACACGCCCTCACGCAATCCCCCAGCTCTTCAAAAGCATTTCAAGTGCGGTTCCTAATTCAGCTTCTGGAATGCCGGCAAAGCCGAGGATCATTTTCGGTGATGGGTCGGCTTCTTTTTCAAGCAGGTAGGATGAGAGCGGGTGAATTTTAATCCGCTCGTTCCACGCCCGCTCTACAAGTTCTTGCTCTGTCATGCCATTTTTCACCTTGAGCACCATGTGGAGTCCAGAGTGTTCGCCGATGACGTCGACGGTGTTTTGATATGGTCTCAGGATGTCCAGTGTTTTTTCCAATTTCCGCCGGTAGACTTTTCGCATGCGATTGAGATGCTTTTCAAACTCGCCGTCTTGCATGAATTGGGACAAGATATGCTGGTCGATTCTAGATACTGAACAGTGATAGTAGGACAAGGCTTTTGTTTTATATTTTTCCAGCAAATGATTGGGCAGGACCATGTAGCTGATCCGGAGTGAAGGGATTAGCGATTTGGAGAATGATCCCAAATAAACGACTTTCTCCCGGTGGTCCATACTGTGCAACGATGGGATTGATTTTCCGCTGTAACGAAATTCGCTGTCATAATCATCTTCTATAATATAGCGGTTCGCTTTTTCGGCTGCCCAGTTCAGCAGTTTGATACGGCGGTTAACGGACAGAACAGCCCCATATGGAAAGTGATGGGAAGGGGTCACGTAAACCGCGTCAATGTTCGTGCGCTCAACAGATTCTATTTTCACGCCATCCGCATCAACATCGAGCGGATGCACGTGATTGTGGTAACGGTCCAAAATATTGAGGATGACATGATAACCAGGGTTCTCGACGCCGTAAACCGTATGTTGATCCAGCAAAAAAATGAGCTGCTGCAGGAGAACATCGCTCCCTGCACCAACGATAATTTGCTCAGCTGTACACTTCACGCCGCGTGCATGGTACAAATAATGCGCAATTTGTTCCCGCAATGCCTTTTCGCCTTGTTTATCGCCAAGCCAAAGCAACGATTGGTGAATAGGATCAATCGTGTCCCGTGCATATTTTCGCCATTGGGCAAAAGGAAAATGCTCTGTGTCAATGCGGCTGGGGTGAAAATAGTAGGCAATAGATTGTTCCTCGGCCGGTTGCTCATGTGGCGCCCCGGCGTCTGGCTGTACATACTCCAAGTCTTCATAGGCGAGGACAAAGTAGCCTTTACGGGGCAAACCTTCAATATACCCTTCCGCCGCCAACTGAGCGTACGCATTTTCTACGGTATTTTGACTGACCTCTAAAAACTCGGAAAGCTTCCGTTTCGAAGGGAGCTTGGCACCGTATGCCAGCCGTCCTTCTGTAATTTCCGCTTTGATAAAATTGTATAATTGCTCATATAAAGGACTGCCCGGTGCTCGTTTTAAGTGGCACGCTAACATATCCATATCGATCATCCCCACCATAGTTGATTTTGAATCTGGTATCATTAAAAGATGTGAAACTGACCATTTTAATAGGGTCACTTATTTTCTATAATAATCAATAGAGCAGTCAAACACAACTTTGAATGGAGTGGCACAGATGGGAAACCAAAAAGATTTTATCGAAATACCTAAAGGTGGCGTCATTATGGACGTCATTAATGCAGAGCAAGCGAAAATTGCAGAAGCAGCGGGTGCAGTTGCTGTCATGGCTTTAGAGCGGGTGCCATCTGACATTCGTGCAGCGGGTGGCGTGGCGCGAATGGCGGATCCGCGGATCGTGGAAGAAGTCGTGCAGGCGGTCAGCATCCCGGTGATGGCAAAAGTGCGCATTGGCCATATTTCGGAAGCGCGGGTGCTCGAGGCTATGAACGTTGATTATATTGACGAGAGTGAAGTGCTGACGCCGGCAGATGAGGAGTTCCACCTTCTGAAAAGTGATTATAATGTGCCGTTCGTTTGCGGCTGTCGTGATCTGGGAGAAGCTGCCCGTCGGATCGGAGAAGGGGCATCAATGCTGCGGACAAAGGGTGAACCTGGGACTGGAAACATCGTGGAAGCAGTGCGTCATTTGCGAAAAGTGAATGCACAAGTGCGGAAAGTGACGCGCATGAATGATGATGAGTTGATGACCGAAGCCAAAAGCCTCGGCGCGTCTTATGAGTTGCTCAAACAGATTAAAGCGGAAGGGAGACTTCCGGTCGTGAACTTTGCGGCAGGCGGTGTTGCAACGCCGGCTGATGCGGCTTTAATGATGGAACTCGGCGCAGACGGTGTATTTGTCGGTTCCGGTATTTTCAAATCTGAAACACCAGAATTGTTCGCCAAAGCGATCGTCCAAGCGACAACACATTACCAAGATTACGCACTCATCGGCAAACTCTCAAAAGACCTCGGAGCAGCCATGAAAGGCATAGAAATATCCACACTCAGCACCGAAGAAAGAATGCAAGACCGCGGCTGGTAGGATAAATAGGAAGCGAAAAAATCGGAAAGAGAAAAACCGGGAAGTGCCTGTCACTTCCCGGTTTTTGTCGGTTTATGTCGAATGGGTGGTGCATATTTATTGAAAGGCGTTTCTTGTCCGGGTGATTGATGGTATAATACAACTCAGCTAACTGGATTCGTATCGGGTATTTGGTCTATGTTGACCGTTCCATGTTCCAGCATGGAGCGGTCTTTATCATGATGCAATAATAGGTTTAGTACTACAACGACATGCGTGTTTGTACACGTGGAAATGCGGGGCCTGGCCCTATTCCGCTAATTGCTAGAAAGTGAGTTGTTTTGTTTGGTCTCTGCAAATGTAAGGTTTTGGATTTTAATCGGCATTGTTGGCATATCGGGATTTTCCCAAGGGATGCTGATGCCGACGATTGCAATTATTTTTGAACATGCGGGTATCAGTTCCTCGGTGAACGGCATCCATGCGACCGCATTATATATTGGCATCCTCGTGGCATCGCCCTTTATGGAAAAGCCGATGATGAAAATGGGGTACAAGCCGTTTATCGTGCTCGGAGGCGTCTTGGTCTTTGTGTCGCTGTTTTCGTTTACGCTATGGGATTCGCTGATTTTTTGGTTTGTGCTGCGTCTGTTGATTGGCATCGGGGATCAAATGCTGCACTTCGGGTCACAGACTTGGATTACGACAACCGTTTCGGAAAAAACACGCGGCAGAAGTGTCGCATTGTACGGGCTGTCGTTCGGACTCGGGTTTGCAATGGGGCCTCTGTTGACAAGGCTTGTCGAAGTTAATGAAGCATTGCCATTTATGCTTTCTGCTGCCCTCAGCATGACCATGTGGTTGTTAATTTTCCTAGTGCGCAATGAGCGGCCGGATATAGAGGAAGACAGCTTCAAGACAGTTGGCTCTACCAGAAGAATCGCTAAAACGCTGAAAATTGCCTGGGTGGCGATGCTGCCGGGATTTACATACGGTATTCTCGAAGCAACGCTGCATGGTATTTTTCCGGTGTACGGACTGCGGATCGGGCATGACGTCGGGGCGCTATCCCTGATTATCCCGCTGTTTGCGCTCGGAAGTGTGGTCACGCAATTGCCGTTGGGCGCCTTGAGTGACCGACTGGGGCGCCGGAAAGTACTGATTGCTGTCTTTTTCACCGGCATTATCTGCTTCACGCTGGCAGGGGTCCTGGAATCCTCAGTTGTCGCGCTGTTTATCTTATTTGCCGTGTCAGGTATGGCGGTGGGGTCCACGTTTTCACTCGGCATTGCTTACATGACAGACCTGCTGCCAAGAGCCTTGCTCCCAGCCGGCAACATCCTGGTGGGCGTCTGCTTCAGCCTCGGCAGCATCATCGGGCCATTTCTCGGAGGACTGTTCATCGAAACATTCCCCCATGTCTCCCTGTTCTACCTAATCGTTGGCATGCTCACCGCCGTCCTCATCGTCCTGCTCATGAACCGGGAAAAAGCAATACCCTAGTGGTGCCTGTCACTTCCCGGTTTATGTCGGTTTATGTCGAAAGTGAGGCGTGAACGGAATAGGATTGTCAGTATGGCAATTTCAGGATCTGGCGGGGATTCGTTTATCCAGGTTTTTGGCCAGCTTATCCAGGATTTTTTCGTTTTATCCAGAATTTTACCCCATATATCCAGGTTTCCGAATCGTTTATCCAGGTTTTTACTGCACTTGTAGTGTCAGTCACCCCACTCTGTCAACGCTTTACCGTGTGGGGAGGCCTGGCACCATTTACTAGCTCTTATAAAAATCAAAATATCTCTCATCACTGCTTAAATCCACCAAAAACGGATGCAAAAGAAAAGCAATAGCAGCCAGAACTGGAAATAGACTGAGCAGGATAACTCCCGGCACATCAAAGAACAATTGAATCAAGAGCGGCGATAAAACGATAGCCGTCAGAAAGCTGACTTTCAGTTTGGACCTTTGTGTCTGATACTGCTTCTCCCCACAATATGGGCAACTCATCTCATGATCTAAAGTTGATGTCTTTTTAACGGTTTGCTTCCAAGTCCATTTTCGTTCACACACTTCGCAAGTTGGCATTAAAAACGACCTCCTTACTTACCACAACAATGTTTGAACTTTTTCCCGCTGCCGCATGGACAGGGATCGTTTCGCCCAATCTTTTTCCGGGAGTTAAATGAAATGACATTGTCCTTTGGCTGTGATTGTGAAGATGCCTTCTCCTTTTCCTCAGCAAATTCTCGAAGCTGCACGGGTGTATAGCCTTTTAAAACCCATACCCTTGTGTTATTAAACATTAAAATAAATTGATCGATAAATCTTCGCAGTTCGTCTTCGCTACTAAATTCAAATGTTTGCTGAGCGTCTAATATAAGATCGTTGAGGCTCCGGTTGTTTCGAATCGCCAGCTGGGAAGATTCGAGTAAAGTATCTGCCTCATCGTTGTTAATATCATAGTGCCCGGTCAAAAATTCAAAGAACTGCCGGTAGCTTTTGTTGCGGTCGACATACCCTGGAACCCCCGCTCTCAACAATTCCTCCCTCGTAAATGGATAAAATGGTACATCTTCACGCGTCCGGTGAGTGTAGGCAATGTGCTCCGGGTCGTTAACCTCCCTATACGAAACACCGTTCTCATCAAACTTGATGTATTCATAGCATGATTTCGCATCATGTATGACTTTAAGAAAATCCATTTCATCCATATCATAGCTCGAATACTGTGTTACTTTTTCAATCAATTGTGCGGTGGAAAGTGTGCCATAAAAGTACAAGAGCCCTTGTGTCATATGAATCCACTCAGTATTTCTCTGGACCCGGTCTTTAACACGCGCATGGTCAATCTCGTGGAAAAGGGCAACCAGTTCGGATGGCAACACAACCAATTTATCTCCTTCGTCTTCACCGGTGAACATAACCCCGTATGTTCCAAGAAACCTGAGCTGACTGATTTCAAAGTTCGCAGCCGCTAGAGCCCCGCCATGATGAGCTGCCTTTTCAATCATACGGTAAGCATCAATGTCCAGTCTCGCAAGGATAGATTCGAACCTGCCCTGAATCGCGTCTGTCAACAAAGCGATGAGCTCAGCTTTTCTCAAAGAGCTGGCCCTCTGGATGTCCAACTGCTGACGAATATTTGTCAGTTCGTCTTTCGTCAACCGTGCCAATGCTTCATCGAGCCGGATTGGGCTATGAATTTTCCGCCAGAGAAGCAGCGCCTCTCTTTTTGCTGCGTCCTCTTTCATACCCTCAATGGCTGCCAGCATATTTTTAAAGTCTTTCTGGTCTATAATGCTTCGATTTTTACTCAAGCCTAACCTCTCCCTCATGAAGATCACATGCGCGAAATACGCTTGAATCTACTCCTATTTTAGCACAAAGCGGATTGTTATAAGAAGGCTGAAATATTTTAACGAACGTAAGACTCCGTTATAATGAATAGGAATACGCTTCCAGAGAGGTGTGGTAAAATGCTCGAACATTTAGGCGTACAATCCGTTCGGCTGGATTTGCCTTTCCGACTCAATCATGTGAATTGTTTTCTTGCGGAAGGGGAGAATGGCTGGACCGTGATCGATACCGGTTTACATAACGAACAAACGGCAAGCAGATGGGAAAAGGAATTGGCGGGAAAAGACGTCACGAATATCTTGCTCACACACTATCACCCCGACCACTTTGGATATGCAGGCCAGTTGCAGCAAAAGACGGGAGCCAAATTGGCCATGACACAAATAGATGAGCAGGCGGCACAAATGGCATGGGACATGGACTTCCTCAATACACTTGCGGAGAATTACAAGGTGGCGGCGATCCCCGAAGACATTGCTGGTCAAATGATTGAAAATACCAAAGCGTTCGTGCCGCGTGTCACGCCTTATCCGGCGGTCCATCACCATTTCGAGGAAGGGGAAAAGGTCGTCATTGGCCGCTATGTGTATGAGGTGATCTTTACCCCTGGACATTCGGATGGTTTGATTACTTTTTATAACAAAGAGCAGCGGGTGTTGTTTTCAACAGATCATATTTTACCGAAAATCACTCCGAACATTTCATACTGGTTCCACGGGGATCCGAATCCGCTGGCAACCTATCTGGCTTCCCTTGAAAAAATGAAAAAGCTGGATGCTGAGCTGGTCATACCATCACATGGCAGGCCCTTTTACGGGGCGAACGACCGGATCGATGAGATCATGGCCCACCACGAACAGCGGCTCGATCAAACACTGACAGCTGTTGGAAAGTCGAGCCGTGTATATGATGTATGCCAGAAATTATTTCCCAAAGAACTGACCATCCATGAAACCCGCTTTGCCATCGGGGAAACCCTTTCGCACCTGGAATACTTGCGGGCAAAAGGGGAACTCGGGCGCCATACGCAAGACGGACAGTGGGTTTATCTGAAATAGTGTTTGAGGTTTGGACAACCCAAATAAAAAAGGCCCAGGGATCTATTGCCCTGGACCTTTCTATTAATCAAGAATGGTAACATCGACAGATTGCCTGCCCCATTTAAATGCTTGTTTTTCAGACGGGATAAACAGATCGACCCTGTCGCCCTGGATAGCACTGCCAATATCCTCGGCGGTTGCGTAGCCATAGCCTTCTACATATACTTTTGACCCAAGTGGAATGACATCTGGGTCAACAGCAATCACTTTGGCGTCCGGATTGGCAATCAGATCAACCCCTGTATAAGTGGTGCCTGAACAGCCGTCACATGAAGCGGTGTAAGCCGTTGCCGTAACAGGGATCGTTTTACCTTTCGGGGCGTTGACTTCTACGTGATCGGCTTGTTCTGTTTCAAAAAATTTCAATGGTTGTTTTGAGTTGATGCTCGTATGTTTCAGTCCTTGTATATGAACCAGTTCATCGTCTGTGATATCGTTAATATTTAAGAATGCGTTAAAGTTATCTCCTATTTTTACCTCATCTTCTTGAGCCGAAACACCTATTGCGGTTGCACAAAAGGTAAATAATATTGCAGCAAAAAATGCAGCGAATTTCTTCATTATAAGGCCCCTCCTTTGTCGTACACAAGGAACATCATAACAAAGGAGCAGCAGGAATACAGTAACAAAACGATTAAGAAAATGTTACAAAAGACCTATTTTTATCGCAAAATCTTTTCCATCGATTTTCCTTTGGCGAGTTCATCGATCAGCTTGTCCATGTAGCGGATTTCCTGCATGATCGCTTCTTCAATCTCTTCCACCCGAACACCGCAAATCACTCCTTTGATCTTTTTTCGTGCTGGATTCAATTGTGGGGCGTCCGTAATAAAAGTCTCAAAATCAGTCTGGTTCTCTAATTGTACATCCAAGTCCCCTTGATCATACCCCGTCAGCCAATGGATAATTTCATCGACTTCTGCTTTCGAGCGTCCCTTTTTCTCTGCCTTTGCAATGTAATGCGGATAAACATCAGCAAAAGGCATGGTGTAGATTTTGTGCTTAGCCAAAATGAGCCCTCCTTTGTTTGATCTTAATTTCCAACAGGAACCTCGGTTTCAATTGGATTATTTATATATTCTTCAACCATCGTGATCGATTCTATTCCCTGGGAAATATCCTTGTTTGCTTTTACGACGTGTGTTCTTGGGGTTGCCATTTCATCACAGCCATCGTTCGGGCCTATTAGCTCAACTATGAACACCTTCATTGCCTTGGCGTCACGGTCCAATTGAATATCCTTGATTATCGCTGGACAGTTTCCATCTCCTTCACCAGACTCATACATTCCGATGAAATAAGCATTTTCTGAGTCAAAATCGATGTTCGGCGCTTTGCCATCAAGTTCATAAAACCCCCACGCATCTTCATATTCGGATTGTGTGTCAGCCTTTTTGATCAAATATTGAAAATGTGGCACCTCTTCTCTTTCCAACGCTAAATCCTCAAATTTTGCAGGGAGATTCTTTTCACTTGCTGCCAATTCAATGGTCTGATCACCGTTTTCGTACAGAACTTTTCCTATCTGTTCATCCACAGTAGTGGCATTGTTTTGTTCGTCTTTATCGTTCGAATCGCAACTAGCCAAAAAAACCCCCGTACATACAAATATCAAAAGGAATACAAACCTTTTCATAGTTCAGCCTCCCTAAAAAGAATTTTGAACATTAGACGGGCCTGTAGAAGACAAGTTTCAGCTACATCTAACACACCATGAATTCGACACCAACCGACAAAAACCGGGAAGTGACAGGCACCATTAGGGAGTCGTTTTTAACCGCTTTCTTGCACCGTTTGATGTATTTGTAATCGGTATTTGCGGCAGTGCTTTGCTCAATCCGTGCAGCGGCATATTTCCATAAACAGATTCGTAATGTTCTTTCTTAACCTGATAGCTTTCGTGGAAGATACCGACTGCGGGGTTATTTCCGACTTTTCGATTAAAGTCCCGCCATGCGATCAAATGCTTATCGTTTCTTGCATATGACAAAAGATCCTCTAAAGAGCGCCAATACTGAATCATGACTGTCGTCCGCAGTCCAAAATAAGTTTCCATAGACAAAAACCCAAGCTTATCCCGATTCTCTCTCAGTTCTTTCATCATAGGCGGCATTGCTGAAAAGACCGGCAGCCATTTATGAACAGCAAACCATTTGTTAACACGCATGCCAAAGATGAAAATGACAAGATCGTCTTGATTTTCAGTTGTATAACGCCCACTGAAAATTCGCTTCCCCATGATGCGGTCACTCCTCACGTCTATTGAATCATCCACAAACCTACAAACAGCACAGCCACGGCTCCGTATATGAGTACTTCAACCTTGGGCGCGTGCTTGATGTTGGACTTTCTGGTTGCCCAACCTAAGATCACCGCCAGGAACAATACACCCATGACAAGAAAAACCGGCATCACCAATGTCGTCCCCCCTAATCATTTTCCGTTTTACACTGTCTTAGTAAGCATAAATTGGACTGGTAAGGGCACTCTATTTTGCAAAAAGGCGGGTGTACCCATGCATAAAATGATCATTTCCACAGTCGCGATTGTTGTTCTTTTACTTGGTTTTTCAAGCCCAACAATAGATGCCAGGGCAGAAACTGAAGTCATCCCTCTGGATCAACCTCCGAGTTTAATGGAAAAGGCCTTTCTGAGAAGTCTTGGTGAAACGATCTTTGATGTGATGAGGCATCATGGTGATCACCAGTTATTTGAATTTGGAAGAATAGAAGAAATAACTGGAGATGATCCATATGATGTCACCTTGAGCGTCATCGGTTTTGAAGGCCCACATAACCCGCCGCACAAGTTCATTCGCATGACCCTACGCATACCAGGGAAAGCGGAGGCCGATTATACTGTTTTGTCTTATTCTCATCGACATCTCTCCAGAAAAGAATATCGCAAGCTGACTCAATACAGATAACCGAGGGATTGGCCAAGCGGAGCCATCTCGGTTCAATTTTTAAAGTTATCTAAGTCAAATTTCGCTATTTCTTCATTTTCTATTGTTACAACTAGAAATGCGTCTAGTGCATGATTTTCAAGCTCATCCAAAGTCTCTCTTGAAGGCACCAGAAGTGGCACGGTAGGATTTTTTCGCTTACGCCCAAGTCATAGTAAAGCGCATTTTCAGCCTCTTCGCCGGATTCAAGAATGGATGAAGTCGTACTGCCATATCCAACCCCGCTTTCCTCATATTCTTCGGGATTAAAAACATTGAAGCCGATGAGCGCCTCTGAAGTCGATTGCAATTCCTCTTTAGGCTCAATTCTAAAATTCAATCCTTTGTATGCATCGGCTGTTCCCAGGGTGGCGCTGCCTGCATTTTCGATCGTGAATTCGTAATACAACGCTGTCGGAATCAGCGCTTCACCTTCTCTTTCTCCTTCAGTGATGCTAATCGAGCCAAGCAACGCTTTATCTTTCACAATCTGCACATCCGCATCAACGAGCTCAACAGAAGGCTCCGCTGAACAAGCACTCAAAAAGAGTGCCACCAGTAACAAGATTGGAAAGCCCAAATATTTTTTCAAGTCAATGCCCCCTAATTATAAGCCGAGATTCTCTACTGAACTTCTCTTTCAAAAATCAGCTCAAAATAACTCGCCATGCCATAGGAGCTTGTGCTAGGCGCAAAAATCTGAACCAATCTCCAGCCGTCTTTTGCATGTTCACGTATGATTTCGTGATGATCCTCTTGAGGTTTCGTGAAGAATCCTTTTAACTCAACCTTTTCAAACTTGTACTCATACATTTTATTCACCTTCTATATTTTTTCATCATTAATAATAATACGATTTATTTATACGAAAGTTTCATAAAACCTTTCTTGTTAAGAGATTGTCCCAATAACGCCCAAACCATTTCCATGCAAACAGCATAAAAATATGTTAAAATTTAGATAATAACAAAATCATTCACAGGGAGGAGACTGAACATGTCTGAGCATGGTCGTCGCATGATCCAAAGGGAAAATGAGATGCGGACAGAAGAGATCTCGAGGATGATTGATGAAGGTGGGCTGGGAGCGGATAAGTATTATGACATCTTAAAAAGTAAAACCAGTGATATAAACAGCTATGAAAATGTGGAATCACAGTGGCGAAGTGAACCGAACCGTTAAACGAGGTGTCAGTTTCCGCGCGCTTAACATGCGAGGAGACTGGCACCAAACTCATCTTGCCCGAAGTGCCGCAATATGTGCTGACTTTACCGCATCATCAGCATTCGCACCTTCCTTTAAGATTCTATAAAATTGATCGACTTCCTTTTGTGATAATATCTTTTCGCTCCGTTTGATGTCGCGTTTGATCACACGTGCCAGATGCTGTCTGTTGAGTACTTTCACATGCGGGGAGGTAACAGTGATTTTTTTCAGCTGACATCGCTTGCTGAAAATAATGTACGATGTAAAAATGTCATCGATTTTGGTGCCAAGGGCATGTTTAATAGCACGAATATGGCCTTGATTTTGCCGGATCGGGTTGTAAAAGCGATATTTTCTCCGGTTAGGCAGGCTCTGCGTCCAGTTCCGGTTCTTTTCATTTCCGAAAATCCAGCCACTGTAATTTTTCGATTCAATAACATAAACGCCCCACTCAGAAAGCATAACCAAATCCACTTCCGTCGTCTTACCATCCTCTTTTTCTATATATATATTGGTTAACAGCTTGTGCGGGAATTTCAGTTTCTCGAGAGCGACAAACGTCAAGTATTCCCCATAATTCCCCTTGTCCAGGATGGTCTTTAGAAAAGGATTGCCACTCGCTTCCTGATAATCAGAAGCAGAGAATTTCAAATAAAAAACCAACATAAGCAAGCCAAACGTTAATAAGAAAAACACCACAAACGCAACAGCAAACATAAATCTCCCGCCTTATTCAGTTTTTGGGTAAAAGTTTCCATGATTGTTATATACAACACCTCAGTCAAAAACTCCTTCTAAATCAAGGTTTTCCCCAGTCCTCTCCCAGCGCCCCCTCGCAGTGCCACCGCAGTGCCTGTCACTTCCCGATTTATGTCGATTTATGTCGATTAATGTCGAACCTCGAGTGGGGTTTTTTCAAATGGCGACTGAGGTCTGGTATACTTCTTTTACTAGCGCTACTGTGCAGAAAAGTGAAGGAGGGGGTCTTTTGAATATTCTTTTGTTAGGTGCGACCGGGCGAGTTGGTGGGAGTGTTTTGGATAAAATGCTGCAAGACGGCCATCATGTTGTCGCCGTTGTCCGTTCGCCAGAGAAGTTATCAACCCAACACGCGAATCTCCAGGTAATTGAGGGGGATGTGCTTGATATGGCAACGCTGGAACAGGCTATGTCAGTCTGTCCGATCGAAGTTGTTTTCTGCGCGTTGAACACAGACAAAAATAACACCCTATCCAGATACACACCAAATATGATCCGCCTTATGAATGCACACCACATCCATCGTTACCGTACTAATGAGCGGGAAAGCCCATTCCTTCAGGTGTGGGATGAGAGCGAATATATTAAGACATGATCTTAAAAATAGTAGGGTCAAAACAATTAAAATAAAACTGGAACATATGTTCTTCATTTGATATAATAGAGTTGAGGAGGTGAAATGGTGCCAACAATTTCTCTGAAAGTAGAATTGCTAAAGCCGACAATAGAAAAACAAAATGTGTATCAAACAATGACACAAACAAACACGGATTTCGCTAATTGGCTTTTAACTTATGACGATCTAAACAAAGCGACATCCAAAGTTTTCAAGCTGTTCTCATCCAACAAACAACTGCCCTCAGCAGTTGTTAATCAAACGATTCGGGATGTAAAAAGTCAAAAGAGACACCAAAAAGCGAAAAAATATAAACGACTTTGGTGTGCTTTCAATAACCAAAACGCCAAAATAGAATATGACAGCCTTTATAAAATCAGCTTCCCGACACTTGAAAAACGCATCGGCGTGCCTTTGGTCGTCCGACCGTTTCAGCAAAAATGGCTCGATAAGGTTTTAAACGGTGAAGCCAAACAAGGTACGGTTGACCTTTTTAAAAAGAGAGGCCGCTGGTTTGTGACAATTGCCATTTCCTATGACGTAGAAAAAACGACCAATGAGAAGGTATTGGGTATTGACCTTGGGTTGAAAAACATCGCCACATGCAGTGTCGGCACGAAAAGTTTATTTTTTAAAGGCAATCAAATAGCCTTCAAAAGAAGAAGATTTTCTTCAAGAAGACGCAAGCTGGGCAAGCTGAAAAAACTTCAAGCTATCAAAAAATCAAAAGATAAAGAGTCCCTTTGGATGAGAGAAATGAATCATACCATATCCCGTCGAATCATACGGTTTGCCAGGTCCAACGGTGTTGGACTGATCAGAATGGAAGATTTGACAGGTATTCGCATGGCTAAATCAAAAAAAGAAGCAGGCAGAAACCTAAACAATTGGAGTTTCCATCAGCTTCAGACATTCATTCAGTATAAAGCAGAAATGGCAGGCATCACGGTTGAATATGTCGTGCCAAATTATACATCGCAAACATGTAAATGTGGAAATTGTGACAAGCAAAACCGCAATGGTTTGATGTTCAAATGTAAAAAGTGCAGCTATAAAAACCACGCGGATTTAAATGCAAGCATCAATATCGCAAAAGCCCTGTCAGGCATCTCCAAACATAAACAAGTTATATAACTCGTGTACCGGTAACAGGTATACCGCCAATTGCGGTACAATTCATAACGCAGTTGGACGGGGCCATGGCAGCCCCCTTAACTTGAGGCTAGTTCAAAACCGAAAGGGACTGCGAACGTCTTAGCACTCGAGAATCCCACTGCTTTAGCTGTGGGAGTGTCAAATTGCGATTGGTACAGCTGGGATCCTCAATAGCAGAGGAAACCCGAACATCTACCGTTTCCAGTCTTCAGAGTCCAAGCGAAAATCTACGACCGCTGCTGAAGACCATCTGGCGGCATATCAAAGATTAAAAGTGTCAGATCTGGATTGGACCCTCGTATGTCCGACGTATTTACCGGATGAAGAAGAAACAGGGGTTTATCGTGTAGAAGCAGATGTGCTGCCTGAGGGTGGCAAGAAAATCAGCGTTCAGGATACGGCTGCATTTGCTTACGCTCAGATAGAGAGTGCACGATTCGTTGGAAAACGGATCGGGATCGCTTACTAAGCATGCCAAAAAGAGTGACAAAAAGCCCGCGGATATTGAATCCCGCGGGCTTTTTTAACTCAACTTTTCGCTGTTTCGCTGTGATCTCTTCTCCCAAGGGTCAGAGCGCCTGCGATCAATGGAATTTGTAACGGCAACCGCAGCCATAATAGCCACGGATTCGCATTATCACCAGGGCGAACAGCGATTTTTTTCACAGCCATATATACATTTGCCGGGAACACGGCCACCATAAATAACGCCAGAAGTTTACTCGTAATCTGCTGACCCTTTTTCACCCAAAGCAAAACTGAGAACATCAATTCAAAAACACCAGTAATCAATACGATGCCCCGCCGAAAAGGCAGTGCTTTTGGAACAATCCTCCGAAAGACAGGCTCCCGCACAAAATGCAAAACCCCGGCGCCAAACAAGATCGCCGAATACAACCCACGAAAAAACAACTTCATAACAACCCCACCTCATAACCCCTTGAAGTGACAGGCACTTTTTGTACAAAAAGTGCCTGTCACTCCCCGACTTTTGTCGACTCATGTCGAAAGTCGGAGGGCGGTTTTTGTTCATTATAAACGATAGGGGCTGATGTTTCTATAGATGTGGATATAAGCATAAAGCCACCCCATACTTTGGTTTACATTCACCTTATTATTTGGTAATCTAAAACAAAGTGAGTAATCACTCACACTCAAACACTCACTCAAAGGAGGTGCTCTCAATGACACCACATGTCCTTCTCAAAAATGTTCAAAAGTCTTTCAAAAACGAAACGGTCCTAGAAGACATTTCGCTTTCCATTCCGGAAGGTCAGCTGTTCGGCCTGCTAGGTCCATCTGGTTCGGGCAAAACAACGCTTGTAAAAGTCATGATTGGTCTGCTTGAGCCAACGAGTGGGATGGTGATGATCGCGGGAAAGAAGATTCCGAGTCTGAAAGTGATGAAGGATATTGGCTACATGGCCCAGGCTGATGCCCTATATACAGATTTGACCGCTCGGCAGAACCTCGCCTTTTTTGCGGGGGTGTATGGCATTCCGGGTAAAAAACGCAAGGCGCGGATCAGGGAGGTCGCGCAGATTGTGGATCTTGAAAGCAATCTTGATAAACGACTGGAGCAATTTTCTGGTGGGATGCTTAGACGGATGTCACTGGCAGTGGCGCTTTTAAACGATCCGAAGCTGTTGATTTTAGATGAGCCGACAGTTGGGATTGACCCTGTGCTCAGGGCGTCGATCTGGAAGGATCTGAAGGCGCTGCAGGAGAAAGGGACCACGATAATCATCACAACGCATGTGATGGATGAAGCTGAAAAATGTGACAACCTAGCGTTGCTGCGGGACGGATATGCCATTGCTCAAGGCTCCCCGAGCGAATTGAAGCAAAAGAGTCATCAATCAACACTGGAAGAGGCTTTCCTCCATTTTGGCCAAGGGAACTGGACGCCAACAGGGAAATCATAACGAAATGAGGTGAGATGATGAAAATATGGTCAATTATGAAACGGGTTGTTCAGCAATTTGTAAATGATAAGCGGTCGCTGGCATTGCTCGTCGTAGCGCCACTCTTTGTTCTGACCTTGCTCTGGGTGGTTCTGGACATTGAAAAATATGAACCTACCATTCTGCTGACCGATGTGCCCGATCAACTAACTGATGCTTTAAAAAAAGAAGATGCAACGCTCGAAACGATGAGCATCGATAAGGCAGAGACAGCACTGAAAGCCAATGAAGCGGATGCGCATATCCGGCTGACGGACGGTGAGCTTCAGATTACAATGGAAGGGAGCAATCCAACCGCCACAAAACGGGTTCAGCAGGTACTCAGCCAGGGGATGCAAACCCTCAACCCCAAGGCGACGGACACCGAGGTCAACTTTCTGCACGGATCAGATGATCTGAAAGCATTTGATAACAGCGGACCAGCACTTGTCGGGCTGTTTGTATTCTTTTTTGTATTCTTGCTGAGCGGCGTGACGTTTTTGCGGGAACGAACCCAGAACACACTTGAGCGACTACTTGCAACCCCTTTGAAAAGATGGGAAATCGTACTTGGGTATCTCGGCGGTTTCGGCATTTTCATCGTCATTCAGTCGGTCCTCATTGTCCTGTATGCCGTTTACGCGCTCGGCATGTACATGGAAGGGTCGATCATCAGCGTGCTTGTCATCACCATTCTGCTCGCACTCGTGGCACAGAGTCTCGGCACATTGCTGTCGGCGTTTGCCAAAAATGAATTCCAGATGATTCAGTTCATCCCGATCGTCATCGTGCCGCAAGTGTTTTTCTCGGGTATCTTTTCAACAGAGCAGGTGGACTGGATTCACGTGATTTCCAAAGTCATGCCGCTCACTTACGGAAGTGACGCCCTAAAAGCGATCATGCTGCGCGGGCAGGGGATGGGCGACTCGCTGCTGGAGATCGGTGTCTTGATCGGATTCTTCGTCGTTTTTCTGACGCTGAACATCACCGCATTAAAAAAACACCGTAGAATTTAAAGGAGGGATTGAGATGATAAACGAGGAACAGATGACGCCCAAGCAGAGGCAGATCGTACAGGCGGCCATCGAGCTGATTTCGGAAAAGGGGTATGCCGCCACATCGACGAGTGAGATCGCCAAGCGCGCAGGTGTGGCCGAGGGAACCATTTTCCGGCATTACAAAACAAAACAGGATCTGCTGTTTGCCATTGTGCACCCTGTGATTATCCAATCTCTTGCACCAGTATTTGCTGATCAATTTGTCGATGAAGTATTCCGGAAATCCCATCCTAGTGCAGAGGATTTTCTATTCCATTTCATCCAAAATCGTTTTGAGTTCGTGAAGCAGAATCTGCCGGTTATCAAAATTGTGCTCCAGGAGCTCGCTTTCCAGCCGGAGATCCAGAGCACTTACAAGCGCACATTTATGGAAAAAGTCTACCCCGCCATGAATCGCACCTTGGAGCACTTGAAGGCAACAGGTGAATTCCGGGATCTCGACAACGAACAAATCATCCGCTTGGTCGCCCCCACAATCATGGGTTTCCTGATGACCCGTTTCATCATCCAACCCAATAAAACCTGGAACGACACCGAAGAAATCAAAACAACAGTCACATACATCATGCAAGGCCTCAAACCATAGAAAAACCGGGGAGTGACAGGCACCTTTCGTCCGAAGGGTGCCTGTCACTCCCCGGTTTATGTCGACTATTGTCGAAGGTTTGTGAGGGCTCTTAGTAGGTTGAATTACACAATGTACATAATATGATATTATAGGAGGTGAAAGGAGTCGATGCATATGACAGCACTTAATGCTACTGATGTCCGCAAACATTGGAGTCAGTTTAATGATGATATTGTTCGCGAAGGCCCTAAGTTTGTCAAACGGAACAGAGACTATTGGGCTGCATTGAGCATAGACCATCTCAAAGCAGCTTTTTCGAATCTAGAATATAAAGTGCGTTTTTTAGAAGAAAAAGATGGGACAATGACAGCTTCACTCGAGCGATTTGATATTGTTGAAAATGGTGATAACAAACAAGAAGCACTTGATTTAGTGGTAGACGAACTCGTTGAATATGCAAATGAATATCAAGACAATTTTAACCTGTATTTTAATTCCTTGAATAGACAGGACCACCTCCCCTATATTTTAAATGTCCTGGCACAAAGTACTCCTGAAGAGGTTAAAGGTTTAATCCAATGCCCAGCTGGAGAGAAATAGAACGGTTTTGCAGAAGAGATGGCTGGGAAGAGTTCAAAAAGAAAGGTCATCATATTTACTTCAGGAAACTAATGGAGGATGGAACGGTTAAAAGGACAAAGATCTCGAGGGGAACCGGGGAAGTAAGAGGTCATTTATGAAAAGAATTTTGAAAAAACAATTGCAGGTTACAGAAGAAGAGTTTAACGAAAAAAAGTAGTATGATTCTGTCCACCAGACGGTCCATACTACTTTTTGCTTACACATAATTTATGGTTGGCGAGAGCCCTACCTAATTTTCGCATAAAAGATATTTCCGATGAAGCTCTAAGTCTCATCTACACGCTTATCCTTCAAACAAGCCTCTGCTTCCACACCCCCATCATCACCACCCAGTTTTCGAAATTTGAGCAACTGATAAAGGAATATGATTTCGACAATCAAAGTCGCCCCCGTGCTAAGCGTTGTTATGGTCATCAACGCGCTGCCGTATGTGTTAATCGTAAAGGGTATGGCAATATGAGCAGCAATAAATGTGACGGCATAGATCCTCATTGCGCTGGTTGTACTTTTAACAAGCTGCGGATCTCCCAGCTTCCGCGCATTCGCGATCATCAGCTGAAACACATAGAAGACGAGCACCAATTTCAATACGCCCAAAGCAAAATAATAAATCCCCCACATGGTGATGAGGTCCGTTACTGTATTTTGCGGAATAAATACAGTCGGAACCGACACAATCGCAAGCATGATCCCCGTTATATGTACTTTCCTTCCCCCAGAGAATTGCTCGATCAGAACCGATACACCGGAGCATACTAATAAAAAGCCAATCGGATCAGGCAATAGATCAATAGGAATGTTTATATCAATCAGCACCAGTATAAATCCCCAAAACATGCGTCCATAAGCAGTTCTCAATCCGAGTCACCTGCTTTCTTTTCTGCAATGATATCGGCGATTTCATTTTCTGGGAAATAAGCCATATCATTCACATAAACATTTTCCGTAAAAGCTTCTCCGTTGTCTATTGTGCCTTTGATTTTCAGACCCAATTCTAAGAAACTTGTGCGATCCGAGATGACCTTTGTAAAAACTCGAAGGCGATCATCCTTCTTTACGGTTAAAGGCAGTGAGCCCGCTTCTGATACGTCGAGCGCTTCATCCGGGCGAGACATTCCCACGTCAATTTTAACACTCAGTTCGTCGCTGATCTCGTCCGCAAAAGGAATCAAAACGTCTTCTATGTTAGCGGCTTGCAAGACGGTGACAGAGGTCTCACTTGTCCCGTCACTGCTGCTCGAGCCCGAGGAGAAATCAAATACATCAGGGCTTCCCTGGTGATGGGCGATCTCTGTTTTGCCAATCGAAGCCTTAACCTTCTCCCGGTCCGAAAACGTAACATGCATCGTTTCAAACATCCAAGTTTCATCTGACCCTGCTTCAATGGGTATTTGATCTGCTGAAATCTCAATCGTCACCGGAACAATATAATAATGGCTGAACTCCTGCACATAATGAATTTGAGGCTCATCATTCAAGAAAAACCCATGCTGATCATAAACGGGATAGGCCTCAACCCCGTCAATATCCACAAAAGCAACCCTTTTCGGCTGTTGCTTGTTCGTGATGTAATAAAAAGTCAGATCGACGGTACCCTCCAGATCATAAATTTCCTCTGTATAATAATGATCAAGAAAAATAGGCTGGTCCAGCTGCTTGGAATCAAAAAACATATAATTCCCCGCCACACTTACCACCACCACAAATATCCCAATCCACAAAAAACGCTCCCGCACCACAAACTCCCCCCCAATAAACACAACTCCCAAAAAATCTTACCACAGCACAAGACCCCCGACAAGCACCCCTCGACAAAAGGCACCTTCGACAAGTGCCTGTCACTTCCCGGTTTATGTCGACTTTTGTCGAAGGGGTTGTCCTTTTGTATGTTGTTTTCATTTTTGTGGGGGTTTGCTCATATATTGATCTGAGAGGTGATGATTGTGCCAAGAGTCAAGTACACGGAAAGTGACGTTAATCTGGTGGCGAGGATGATGCGGGCTGAGGCAGAGGGGGAGGGCAAGCTGGGCATGCTGATGGTGGGGAATGTGGTAGTGAACCGGGCCATCGCCAATTGTCTGGACTTTCAGGACTTGAGATCCATTTCTGATGTCATCTATCAGATCCAGGGCGGCAACTATTCATTCGAAGCCGTTCAGAAAGGCAATGTCTTTTACAATCGAGCAAGAGAAGTCGACAAACGGTTGGCTAGGCGCACCTTGGACAGATGGCGGCAGCACCCATCCAAGTACGCCCTCTGGTACTTCAATCCATATGCGCCATGCCCACCCACCTGGTATGGTCAGCCATTTACAGGCCAATACAAACTCCATTGTTTTTACGAACCGCAAGCAGATACATGTGATGCAGTTTATATGGGCTAATAAGCAGAAAGCGTTACCCAGCCCCTCCTCATCCCACATCTTCGCAAAAACATCCCAGCAGCAAAAAGGCCTGAACAACAAAACCCGAACAACGCCATTTCTAATGGTCCGTTGTTCGGGTTTTACATTCGTTTCATCTTTTCATATCGATTCATTTGTAACTTTTCCTTCAGCTGTTCGTATATAGAGTACAAGATAGATCGAAAAAAGGGTTTTGTCAAAAAGCAGACAGTCAATCCCTTGCCGTCTCAATAACCCTGTAATTTTCGTGGTGGACAATGGTGTTTGTATAACCGTGATTCAAGTCTTCATAATCCTTCACGTCTGATATGTCCACCATAATGCTGTTTTTTGTATTCGATGGCAGGACTTTGCCTCTCACTAAAACGCCCGCCTGTTCAAACTCGATGATATCACCAAAATGAGCCTTATTTTGATCTGGTTTAAACACGTCCATCCTCCTCAAAGTCCGACCTTTTATTATGTATGGACCGAAAAACCCGTAGATTTTTCGATCCCAAAGGGGGGAATCACACTAACCATAACGCTTAATATTGGCACAAATTTGTAGGAAATGTGGCATAATCATGTAAATGCGATTTTCTAAAATCGAAGCTTATGAAGCGGTCCTACTATTTAAATATTTACGCCACAATTACTAAGGGCAGAACAACCCATATGAACACTACTAAGAGGTGATGAAATACAATGACATGTAAAACAGCCAACGAACTATGGAACGCTTATCGAAAAATAAACCCAGATGCACCGGAGGAGTACGAGGCATGGGCTTTTGGTGATTCAAAAGACATGGCTGATGAACTTGCCGAATTGGTGTTAGCAGGAACGAAGACAGCAACTGCATCTAATTATATGCTTTATGAACTGGAAAACGAGCCTCTGCCGCATGTGGGGCTCCATAACGTAATTCTTAACGGGGAAGGCGAAGCTGTTGCAATTGCCAAAACCATCTCCTTAGAAGTCATGCCATTCGATGAAGTGACTGAAGAACATGCATATATGGAAGGTGAAGGGGACCGCTCGTTGAACTATTGGCGCAGTGTTCATGAAACTTTTTTCAAAAAAGAACTTGAAAGCGTTAATCTCGTGTTTCATACTAAAATTCCCGTTGTGTGTGAGCAGTTTGAGGTGGTTTACAAGTGAGTGGGGGGTTTTGATATGGAGCTTAAAAACGAACAAGATATCTTAACTTTAATTCGTGAAGATGATTGGATGATGTATGTTTTGGCTGCGGCAAAATCACTCAGTTTACCGGATTGGTGGGTGTGCGCAGGTTTTATTCGGTCGAAAATTTGGGATGCGTTACATGGCTACAGCGAACGGACGCCTATAATGGATATTGATGTGATTTACTATGACGAAGCTAATATAGATGAAACTGAAGAGAAAAGGCTAGAGCAAGAGCTGACGAATAGACACCCTCATGAACCCTGGTCGGTGAAAAATGAAGCAAGGATGCACATCGTAAACGACATTCCCCCATACGCATCCGCTGTCGATGCCATTTCTAAATTTCCTGAAACGGCTACAGCACTTGGGGTGAAGTTGGACGAGCATGACAACTTAATATTAGCTGCCCCGCATGGCGTTGAAGATATTTTGAATTTACAAGTGAGGCCAACTGAGTATTTCACGCAAGTCAAGAAGCGTGCAATGATTTATGAGGACCGTTTAGTAAAGAAGAATTGGACGTCAAATTGGAACATGGTCAGTATTCAGCATATAAACCTACCACTCGATTAGCGGTCTTTTCATAGGGGTATACCCAGTTTTCAAGCCTGCACTGTGATAACAAATACTTATACCATTAGTTACGAAATTAGTATTTTAACTGATGACACAATCACGGTATGATGGAAGCAGGATATGTGAAAGGGAGGAAACATTGATGTGAGGATTTTCGATGCGCATTTTCATATTATTGATTATAACTTTCCAATTAAAGAAAATCAGGGGTACACGCCACCGAGCTATGTTGTGAGTGATTATCAAAAAGAAATTGCCGATCTGAATGTACTTGGCGGTGCAATTGTATCTGGATCTTTTCAGGGATTCGATCAAAGCTACTTATTGAAAGCCCTTAAACAGATGGGGCCGGCTTTTTGTGGTGTAACACAGTTACCGCACACTGTGACAGATGAGGCAATTGTAAGCCTACATAACGCTGGAGTCCGGGCATTGCGGTTCAATATCAAGCGAGGCGGTTCAGAGGATGTGTCAAAGCTCGATTATTTTGCCAGGCGTGTGCATGAACTTGTTGGATGGCACAGCGAACTTTACATAGATGCCAAGCACTTGCCTGATATCGCATCAACTATTGAAAAATTACCCGCGGTATCAATTGATCATTTAGGGTTATCTGAAGAAGGATTACCTCATTTACTAAAGCTTGTGGCAAAAGGTATACGCGTTAAAGCGACTGGTTTTGGGCGTGTTGGATTGAACATAGAGAACGCCTTAACCTCAATCTATGATATGAACCCGGATGCTCTGATGTTTGGCACTGATTTGCCATCTACAAGGGCGAAAAGACCTTTTACTTACACAGACATTGAGCTGATTCAACAATTATTTGATGAGGAAGCTGTCGATAAGATCATGTATACGAATGCGTTTAAATGGTACTTTAAGTCACCTAGCTCCAACATTTGAAGAGCTGGGATCTGAAAGAGGACGGTGTTTTATGTTGTATTCATTCTTAGGAATTGATCACGTGCAACTGGCAGCACCAAAAGGAAGCGAAAACGAAGCACGGCGTTTTTTCAAAGGGATTCTTGGGATGGAGGAAATCCCCAAACCGGAAAACTTGGCCAAACGCGGCGGGGTATGGTTTCAATGTGGAGCGCATCAACTGCATATTGGGATCCAAGAACCGTTCAACCCTGCTAAAAAAGCACATCCAGCTTTCCGTGTCGATCATTTAGAAGCCTTGCGGGAAAAACTCGTGGACGCCGGTGTGAAAGTGAAGGACGATGAGCCGCTCGAAGGTGCTGAGCGTTTTTATGTTGATGATCCATTCGGGAATCGGTTGGAATTTCTTCAACGAGCCGAATGATACATGCGAACTTCCCCGAAATTCTCAGTGAGACGACTTATTCGTCATTCAAGGCACATACACGATCGAATCATAATGCTTTGAATAGGATAGCATAAGTCTTGTTTCGGGGAGGGGGTGTTTTGGATGATCGAACTAAAGGTCTTTTAGGGTACTGGTTAAACGCAATAGGCCAAACGATGTCGGCAGTGGCAGCGACGCCAGCTTTGGTAAAAGATGCGAAAATGCGCACACAGCTTGAATTATGGGGGAATGTTTTACAGAGCACAGGGTCGGCTTTAATCACAGACAGCGAAGAGGGCTCTTTTTTAGAAAAAACGGGTGCCCATCTTGGCTCTATAGGAAATGCTGTGAGTGCCATGGGGGTTTTGGCTCCTGCTAGCGAAACGGTTAAGGCGGAAATTGGTAAAAAAGGAAATCTGATTTCAACGCTAGGCGCGGGTGTGCTTTTGCCAGATGCATGGGAAGAAGGGTTCACGCTGGAATCCTTTTTGGACGTCTATGGACAGTTTCTGTCGGCCATTAAAATTAAAGGTGTTGATGAGGAACTGGTCGACATGATTGCGGAATGGAGCCAGGCCATCGCATCTGTATTAGCTTTACAAAACGCCATTAACAGTGAAACAGAGCAGCCATCATACGAAAGAGGTTGAGTCGAAATGGGATCGATAATTTTATCCGTTCTACGAGTCATTGCACTGATACCACGTCCGATACGGAATCCGCCTACACAGAAGGAGTCTGGATATATCACTCGTTTTCCTGGATATATGGATGAAAAGTCTGGATAAACGCCCATATTTCTGGAAAACACCTAGAAAAACCTGGATATGTGAAATTATTTCTGGATAAAGCTCTTAAAACCTGGATAAATCCTCACTCAACCAAGTCAAAACACATAAGGCCACAAAGCCAACCTCTTTTCATTGACCCCGCACTGCACTCTGTTATACAATTACCTCGAATTCGAGATAATCAACTGCAACGAAAACAGGAGGCTCAATTATGAAACCATTAAAAGGCGTCCACCATGTCACAGCCATAACGAGCAGTGCTGAGAAGAACTATGCCTTTTTTACAGAAGTCCTGGGCATGCGACTGGTGAAAAAGACGGTCAATCAGGATGATATACAGACATACCATTTATTTTTTGCCGATGATACAGGAAGTCCGGGGACAGATATGACGTTTTTTGATTTTCCTGGTGTGCCTAAAGGGGTGCACGGGGCGAATGAAATAGCTCAGACGGCTTTCCGTGTGCCGAGTGATGACGCCCTGGATTACTGGGTGAAGCGTTTTGACCGGCTTAAGATCGAGCATACAGGCATCCAGACACAATTCGGCAAGCAAACCTTGTCGTTCACAGATTTCGATGATCAGAAGTATCAACTGATTTCTGATGAAAAAAATACCGGTGTCCCAGCAGGAACGCCGTGGCAGAACGGACCCATTCCACTCGAGTATGCCATTACAGGCCTCGGCCCGGTATTTCTGCGCATGACTGAGGTTGCGGCTTTTAAACAGCTCCTTGAGAAGGTGTTTAACTTCAGACATGTCGCACAAGAGGGCGCTCTTGATTTGTTTGAAACAGGTGAAGGCGGGAACGGCGCTCAGGTGATCGTTGAACATGCACCGTCAAGTCCACAGGCGCAACAAGGCTATGGGACCGTGCACCATGCGGCTTTCCGCGTTCAGGATAAAGCAGAAATCGAAGCGTGGACAGCGTGGCTGAAAAATTTCCGTATACCGAATTCAGGCTATGTTGAGCGCTACTATTTCGGATCGCTGTATATTAGAGTCGCACCGCAGATTTTATTTGAAATTGCGACTGATGGTCCAGGCTTTATGGAAGACGAGCCCTATGAAACCCTCGGGGAAAAGCTCTCATTGCCACCGGCACTCGAGCCGAAACGCGACAAGATTGAGCAGCTTGTCCGTCCGATTGATACGGTGAGAAGCACGAAGATCTTTGAAAAGGAATATGAAAAGTAACGCTAGACAAGTTAACTAACAAGGACGAGGTGAACCAAGTGGAACATATTTTCAAACAAGGAAGCGATGCGTCAAAGCCGACCTTATTGTTGCTGCACGGGACCGGCGGCACTGAAGAGGATTTGTTGTCGCTGGCGGAGATGATTGATCCCGATGCTACCGTGCTGAGTGTCAGAGGAAATGTTCTCGAAAACGGCATGCCGCGCTTTTTCAGACGCCTGGCTGAAGGGGTATTTGATGAAGAAGACTTGGTATTCAGGACAGAAGAACTGAATGCATTCCTGGACGAAGCGGCTGAACGGTATCAATTTGACCGTGACCGAGTGCTGGCGATCGGATATTCAAACGGCGCCAACATTGCCGCGAGCCTGCTTTTCCATTATGAACAGGCTTTGATGGGTGCGGTGCTGCATCACCCGATGGTTCCGCGCCGCGGCGTGGATCTGCCTGATCTGTCAGGGAAGCATGTCATGATTGCAGCGGGTGCCAATGATCCGCTGTGTGCGCCCGAGGAGTCGGAGGAATTGGCATCCATGCTGCAAACCGCTGGAGCCCATGTCGAGTTACATTGGGAAGACAACGGACATCAGCTGACACCCGGAGAAGTGAGAGCTGCACGTTCATGGTATGCAAGTAGAGATCTCTAATAGAAAAACGGATGATGAATATCTCAGAATTGTTTACAAAATCACGCCATGTGGTATAATAAATACAGAACCACATACCATATTAAAAACCGCTCCATGCTGGTAACATGGAACGGTTTCAATAGACCAACCCCGTCAAGAGGGGTGGGCACACATTTAAGAGTAATCCCTCAAAGGCGCCGCTACAGCACATGAGGGATTATTTTTTATTATTCGCGGACATGACCACTGCAATTAACATGCCAAACGAAATCATCAGCATGATGTTATCAGTCGTGATCATTTGCATCACCTCCCTCCATGGGGTAAACCCCAGAAGGAACATGTGCCGCAACCCCTCATGTGAAGCCAGTCTATTGTAGTTATGGCATATCACATTCGTACATTTGTTCCCATAACTAACTTCTATTATTTTCTGAAAGGGCAAGAAAGGATGGTTTATTTGACGTTAAAACTTCACCACCTGACTTCGAAAAATTTTGCCGACCTCGTCCGTGAGTCGAGTGAACACCTGCCAGACGCTGATACCATTAAAATGTTGGAGGGAAAAGGAACAGAAGAAACGGTCTTATACATATTAGGTATTTTAACACCAGAAGGAAGAATGGTTGGCTTTGGCATGTATGCGTCCGGCCCTTGGGATCCGATTCTGAAACCGGGTTACGCCGATGTGACCATCAAAGTCGATCAGGACTGGTATCATCAAGGCGTTGGCAACTGGCTTTTGGATGAAATTGAGACCCTCGCACGGGAACGCCATTCCAAAGCGCTTCAAACCATGGTCCGGGATAATAACGACGTGGAGCTTGATTGGGTGAATCAGAAAGGTTTTGAGATCACCAACCATTCCTTTGAGTCCCGATTAAACGTAAAGATGTTTGATATCCACTCGTACGATGCCCTTTTTAAAAATCTGGAAGCTTCAGGCATCAAATTCACCTCCCTTGCCGAGTACACGCAAGACCCTGATATAGAGCATCAATTTTGGGACTTCTGGTGGAAGCTTGTTCAGGATGTGCCAGGCATGTCGGATAAACCGCGTCCTGACAATGAAAAGATGATGAACATGACACGTGATGTAGATAAGGAAGGTTTTATTTTAGCAGTTGATGATGGCACGTGGGTCGCCATGTCCATGGCCATAGATGAATCAGAAGGGGTTGTTTATAATTCCATGACCGGCGTTGACCGACGTTATCGCGGAAAAGGCCTTGCCCAAGCGGTAAAAGTCAAAGCCATAGAATACGCCTTGAAAAATGATGCTGAATACATGAGAACGCATAATGATTCGGAAAATGAGGCCATGCTATCAGTGAATGAGAAACTAGGCTATGAAAGAAGGCCTGGGATATTTGGGCTGACAAAGTTGATTTAGTTAAAAGTATGAGCACGGCTGATAGCAAGTCAATCATTCGGTTACCTCAGAATTGTTTACAAAACGGGTCCATGTGGTATAATAATTACAGAACACCATACCATATTAAAGACCGCTCCATGCGCTAACATGGAACGGTTCCAATAGACCAACCCCATCAAGAGGGGTGGGCACATGTTAAGGAATAATCCCTCAGAGCGCCTCGACAGCACATGAGGGATTATTTTTTGTTGTTCGCGGACATGACTACTGCAATCAACATGCCAAACGAAATCATTAGCATGATGTTATCAGTCGTGATCATTTGCATCACCTCCCTCCATGGGGAAAACCCCAGAAGGAACGTGTGCCGCAAACCCTCATGTGAAGCCAGTCTATTGTTAATATAGTATACCATATTCGATCGTATGTTCCTATTGAAAACTTCTAGTACAAGTACTTGTAACCAAGATTCGCTAGTGTCTGAATTAAAAGAGGAATAATAGAACTAAATTAGAAGCTTACTCAAAGACGAAAAAGAGATCACCCAGTGCGGTTCTCTTTTTTTATATCGGCTGTTTTCGTACAGATTCTTGCTATTTATTAAAGCACATGTATCCGTAAACTGCGAACTAACTAATAGCTGCCTCACGCGGTCGCTCGGGGGAACACTGCGCTTTCCGCGGGCGCTGCTGAGCCTCCTCGGTCTAACGACCTCCGGGGTCTCACCGAGGCTTTGTATCCCGCAGGAGTCTCCGCGTTCCCCTCGAGCTTGATGAGAGTGTACCCCCTTCCTCTATACTTTTGTATTCAGGGTGTTCAAGACACTGACTAACATAAAGTGATTGGAGCGGAGGGAAGTCGACTCCTACCATGAAAATAAAAATACTATAAAACTTAAAAATGGCAACACTAAAGTAGACGCAGCTCATTCATTTTTAAAAAAGTAGGAGAGCGCCAATGTCTAATGGCTATAGAATCAGTAAGATGTTAAGATACTTCTTGTTCCTTAATATCAACTGTATATCCTAAACTTTCTAGGCGGCGCAGTGAATGGTTAACAATAGATTGTTTTCTTTGCTTGTCGAAGTGATCTTCGCCTAAATCTACATACATCTCTTTACGAGTTAGTAGATAGTAGGCTATTCGTAAAATGGCATGAGCAACTACAATTGCTGCTCGTTTTCTACCCTTACGGGCAGCCGTACGACGATAGAGTGCTCCGAGATAGGTCTTGGAACCCCGAAGTGAATGAGCTGCTTCAATTAATGCAGATTTCAAATATTTATTTCCATTCCTAGTTCTAGATGATTTACGTTTCCCAGCACTTTCATTATTACCGGGAACTAACCCCGCCCATGAACACATTTGTGGTGCAGTAGGAAATTGTTTTTTAATATTTGTTCCAAGCTCTGCAAGTATTTGTTCAGCCATTCTTGTTGCGATTCCTGGGATTGAATCCAGTCGCTCAATATCTTCCTGATATTCACTCATTCTTTGAGCTATCTCTTCATCAAGCATATCTATTGTGTTAGTAAGGTAATCATAGTGGTCTATAATAGTCTTTATCATGAACCGCTGATGATCTTGTATATAACCTTGTAGAGCAAGTTTTAGTTGTTCTTTTTTCTGTTTCATTACGCCTCTTGCATAATTGGCTAAAACATCAAGGTCTTCAACGCCATTAGCTATAGACCGAAGCATATCAAGAGAAGAGACGCCTGTAATGTTAGAAACAACAGAACCTAGTTTGATGTTAGCGCCTTCTAGGACTTTCTGAATTCGATTGAGTTGTCTCGCACGTTCTTCGATGATGCTTCTACGATACCGAACAAGTTCACGTAGTTCCCTTTGTTTCCGATCTGGAATGAAGCTAGCCTTTAGTAAACCATGACGAAGAAGCTTAGCAATCCATTCAGCATCTTTGACATCTGTTTTTCTTCCTGGAACAGCTTTAATATGTTGCGCATTCACTACTAGGAATTCAATATCTTCTGCTTCTAACAAATTAACAATTGGTTTCCAGTAGACACTCGTGCTTTCCATCGCAACATGTGTGCATTTGTGTTCCTTGATCCAATCCACTAATCCGATCAGATAAACAGTTTTGGTTGAAAATGTTTCAATCTCCTTTCCTTTTGGTGTGATAATGCATGCAGTAATGTTGTCTTTGTGGACATCCAAACCGCATGCTCTTTCAATGAGTATATCCATTGAAAAGCATCCTTTCTACGGCATCAAATATTTTAAGGCTGGCGCAACAACCAGAATAGGGTTAATCTACCATGAGTGCTTCCCGAAAGGGAGCAACAATAAGTGATGCGCCGTGGTCGAAGGAGTCAGACTGCGGGTAGGGCTCTAAGGCACCAAGGAGTATCGACCTTCCTCATCCAGCCGTAGCACTAGTATCGCCACCCTACATCTATTTTCATCCCCTTGTGGTGTATAGCGTTTTTTGCGATACATGGTTGACTGCGGGAACAGCACGAGTCCGAAGACCCCACAGCGTTACATTAAGGATGGTCGACTAAAACCGCCCTTTGCGGGCAACGTCGACATACCCCTTGCCGGGGCAAGGAGGCTGAGGCCGTGCCCGCGGAAAGCGACTTCCCGGAGCGCAAATCACGATACTCTCAATGTGGTTAGTTTCCAGATGCAGTCATTCAAGTTTTCATTAGTTCGCAGTTTGTGTCAACTGTGTTATAGAAGTATGCTAAAACACTGGAACAAAGGGCGGTTATCGCCCTTTGTTCCAGTGTCATTTCAATTCTTTCTCTCAGCAAACACAATCATCGCTTCACTCATCAGCTGGGCCAGGCCTTCGCCGTATTGGTCGATGTTTTTTGTGAAGCGTTCATCGGCCATGTACAGCTGGCCGAGACCTGCGAAGGCTTCGGGTGAGTAGGTTCCAAAATTGGCATTGAGAAAATCGTACCACTCCCCGATCGCTACTTGCACTTCTTCTGAGTTCGCTGCATATCCGCGCAATTCTGCGAGTCTGCGGTATAAATCTTCCCATTGCACAGACAGATCACCTTGCTCCTTCTCACTCAAACGGCTCAGCTTTTCCTTAGAAACGTCAACGGCTTGGTCGCCCCAGCGTTCACGTGCTTCCTGCTCATACGGATCTTTGTCAAAATGAAATCCTTTGAACTGGTCGTGTTGTGTCAATTGAATCTCTCCTTTCAAACCCTGGATGGTGCGGTCAATCGTATCGATGACGTCATCCAGCTGCCGGCGTTTTTTAAGGAGCATTTTCCGCTGCAGTTCCAAAGCTTCTTCACGGTCAAACGCTGGGTTATCCAGCATTGTTCGAATCTCTTTTAAAGGAAAATCAAGCTCTCTGAAAAACAGAATTTGCTGCAACCGTTCAAGGTTTTCCTTAGAATACAAACGGTAACCGGCTTCAGTCACCGCATCCGGCATGAGCAAGCCGATCTCATCATAATGATGGAGTGTGCGCACGCTCACCCCTGCAAGCTCAGCTACTTCTTTCACCTTCATTGTCATCGATACGACCTCCTTCACGTTCTACCATAAGGCCTGACGCAACGTGAGAGTCAATAGTTTTTCAACAAATGCGAGTACATAAGTTTCACTGAACGCCGCTCTCTAAGATTGCAAATGTCTGATTCTCACAATCGATCTCTGCCTCGGCGCCATAAGGCAGAATCATTTTCGGTTCAGTATGGCCAAAATTCATGTTGTACATGATTGGCAGATCGTCAAGTCCGTACTCCCTCATGACGGTTTTGATCGCCTTTTTATATGCCTCGTAATAAGCTTCATCTTGGGGCTTCCCAAAAATCATGCCGTTTGCTTTCTGTAAAATACCTTGGGCGGCGTAATTTCTGAGCCAATACGTCATCAGCATGGGGTCAGGCTTCTCTTCAGATGTCTCAAAAAAGAGAATGCTGTTGTCCCAGTGTTCCGGTTCAGGCCAGATCTCTGTGCCTTTGGCAAATTCCAGCACCTGTATACATCCGCCGATCAAACGCCCCCTTACGACACCCGCGCCCTGAAGCAGTTCATATCCCGAGTTTGGCTGCATCGTCCGCTGTGTGTATTTATTGGCAATTTCCCACTCCAGGCGCTCACTTGTCCATTGCTTAGCAGGCGCGATCTGTCCGATTGGCTCATCAGTGAAAAGTGTCCGTTGCACCATCTCAACCGTATACGGATCCATTGCCACATTTTCAGCAAAGTCAGTCATAATCGCTGGGCCGTAAAACGATGAGAGACCCGCTTTCAAGCAAAAGAGATGTGAGATCGTCACATCTGAATAGCCCATAAAAATCTTTGGGTTATTGCGTATCACGCTGAAATCTATATGTGGCAACAGCCGAATGCTCTCACTGCCGCCAATGTTCGTAATGATCGCTTTAATGTTGTCATCCCCAAACGCCTGCATCAAGTCCTCGGCTCTCGCTTCCGGATGTTCATATAAATAATCAACACCTTTCAAGCTGTTTGGCATTGCGACGACATCGAGTCCGAATACATCTCGCAGGCGTTCCACTCCTTGGTCATACCGCCAGCGCAGTGCTTGTTCTCCTGCGATTCCCGCTGAAGGGCTGATAGTGGCAACTGTATCGCCCGGCATGAGTTTAGTTGGTTTTTGAAGCATAAACGGACCCCCCTTTGTTCGTATCTTCATTATGATTCAAGGCATAAAATTGTCAAACTCCGAAGACAAATGTTCCATATTTTGCTATCATCATTTCCATCGCATAAGCAGTCACAATTTGTTTACACATTTAAATTCCGGGAAAAGTACGGTTGATATCTTTTTAAGGCAGAAAGAAGGGGGCGATTGAGGTGAAGGCTTGGGTGCGCGACATTGGCATGATTGTAGTGGGGTCATTCATTTATGCTTTGGCATTGACGGTTTTGGCCATTCCAAACCAACTGGCGGAGGGCGGCGTTTCGGGTGCTTCTATGATTATTCATTATGCATTTGGCTGGTCTGTCGGGTTGACCAACTTTGTCATCACAAGTGTCATCATGGCGATTGGTTACAGGTATCTGCCCAGGCGGACGATCGGCTTGACCCTGCTGACGGCCCCGCTTATCTCTTTTTTCATTTATGTAACTGAGGGACGTGTCGGTGCGCTTGGAGATCCGCTTGTATCAGCGGCCTTTGCTGGTTTTTTCATCGGAATTGGTGCAGGCCTCATCTTGCGGACGGGCAGTTCCATGGGGGGTTCAACGGTCATTGCCAAGATGTTCAATCGTAATTTCGGTTGGGATTTGACAAGAACCAACTTGTTTCTCGATATTGCCATTGTTGCTTCGGGCATCGTTGTCATTGGCCCTCTCAATACAATGTACACGATCGTCTCGCTGTTTGTCGGCAAGAAATCAACCGACATCATCCTGGAAGGGCTTGATACAAGAAAAGCTGTCAGCGTGATTTCAAGTGATGCTGTAGAGATTGCTGATACGGTTATTACCCATATGAAAACGAGTGCCACCGTGTTTGAAGGTTATGGCGGCTATCTGAAAGAGGAAAAAGATATGGTGTATATCATCATCAATAAATACCAATTGTTTAGACTTAAGAACCTTATTAATGAGGTTGATCAGGAAGCTTTCGTCGTGGTTCACGATGTCCGCGACGTCTTTGGCGGCAGTTTTTCCTGGATGTCTTAGCTTGTATTCTTTGAACTCATGCATAATCTATGTTATTTTCAAAAGATCATATACGGCAAGGTGAGGTAAGTTATGGACGAGCACATCAAGCAGCAGATCGCCGAAACACTCACAAATGATATATACCAAAGCTACCCTTATCTATGGAATAAGTTTGGCGAGAGCGTTTACGAGCACACCATCGCTGATAACTTACACCATTTAAATCATTTAGAGTTGGCTATTCAACTAGAGCAAAGCAATATATTTCGTGATTATACAAAATGGCTCGACACCGTGCTAACCACACGAGGAATTGGAACAGACTTAATTATTGATAATTTTAAACGACTTCAAATTACACTCCCCGAAAAGCTGGAACAAACTGAAGCCGAAGCCTGTGTCCGTCAGCTTGAAGATACCATCGTTCTACTAACAGATGGTTGACCGTAAAGGAGTGTCTCTCATGAATGAATATGCACAAGAATTGGTTCATTATCTTTTAAGAGGAAATGATGAAGAAGCGATTAATTATATAACAGAAATAATAAACGATCAAAACCATGTCTCTTTGTATGAGACCCTCATTACCCCCGCTATGCACCATATCGGCAAACTTTGGGAGTCCAATCAAATAAGCGTTGCCGACGAACATTTAGCCACCGCCACATGTGATTTTGTCATTACGACTATAGAAGCTCAATGGTTGCAAACTGGTGAGTCAAACGACAAAAAAGTAATGTTGTTTGGTGTTGAGGAAGAAGAACATTATCTAGGTCTGAAAATGGTGGCCACCGTATTTAGAGAAAATGGGTGGAATGTGCGCTATATGGGACCTAACTTGCCGTTTCGCCATGCTAAAACAGCGATAGAAATATGGAAACCTGACGTAGTGGGGGTTTCTGCAGCGTTATCTTATCGTTTGCCAAAATTACTTGAAACCATTGAACAGTTGCAAGAGATTGAACATCAGCCTGACATTATTCTGGGTGGCCAGGCTGTAGGGCATTATCATGTGCCTCCAGAAGCAGCGAATCAAGTATTTGCAATGAGAAATTTAACTGAACTGCAAAGTTGGCTGCAGCAGGATAGAAAAGGAGAAAAGAATATTGATTTCACGCCTTGATTCACTTTACCCTTTACCAGCATATATTATTGATGAGAATTTGGACATTCAAGAAGCCTCAGCGGAAGCAATTGAGATGTTTGGCGAGTCTGTGTCTCTTTTCAACATTCTGGAAAGGGGAAGCCATGATAAAGCCAAAAAGTGGCTGCATCCGGATCAAGGCAAAGTCAAAGTTGAACTGAACTTACATCAGCCAGAATCAAGTACCATAACCCTCGCTGATTGCTATGCAGGGTGGAAGAACGAACATCATGGTGAAATTCTGGTGATTACGAAGAACCAAGATACGGCTGTTATATCCAGTCAATTAAAGGACCTTCGCACAAGGCTTCAGGACACAGACATCAAACTCCTTCAGGAAAAAGAGCATGCAGAAGCACTGTTAAAAGAGAATAATCGCCTTTCTGCTCCGTTCATTAAGGTGACAGAAGATATTGGCCTGATCCCTATATTTGGAACGCTTAACGAGGAAAAAGTTGCAGCGGTTCAAGAACGGATATTGCATCATGTGTATCATACAGATGCCAGTCAATTGATTTTTGACTTCACCGCAGTGAATGACGTCACAATAGAAGGCCTTTCCCAGTTTAAAGCCCTTTTTCAAACAATAAAAATTCTAGGCAAACACATCAATATTACCGGCATTAAGCCTGACTTGGCAAAACAACTCCATCACCTTAACTTACCCCTCCATATGACCTACCAATCTTCATTGGCGCATATGATTAGGAAGTTAATATAAAAGTAAGACAGCTACTGAGAGCTGTCTTTTTTAGTAATCAAGCATATCATCCACAAGCGCGCGGTTCCGTTCTTTCAGCTTGTCGTGGTGGGTTGAAACCATGGCGACTTTTCGGGCTTCTGGCTGAAGAAGCTGTTTGGCTTTATTGACGGCATTGGCCGCATCCTGATAGGCGCCTGCGATCAGCTTGAGTTTACCATCAAAGCGCACAACATCTCCTGCTGCATACAAGCCCTCCACTGATGTTTCCCCGTGTGTATTACCAGCCACATAAAGCTCATCCTGCAAAGCAATCGCAGGTGTACTGCTTTTCAGCAGACTTGTATCCCGTTTATATCCGTGATTGATAATGATGTCATCAACATCCATCGTTGTCTTTTCGCCGGTTGCCTGGTGACTGAGCTCCACTTGATTAACGTAGCCCCACTGTTCGTTTGAATGTTTGTAATGCTTCTTTCCGGCAAAAATTCAACTGAGCCTTCCAGCAGCTGTTCAATCATCGCTTCATGTCCGCCAAGCGCTTCTCCTCTGTAAATCAAGTAAACGTGTTTAGCCACACGCTCTAGTTCATTGGCCCAGTCGATGGCTGTGTTGCCCCCTCCTGAGATAAGGACCGTTTTATCTTTAAAATCTTTAAGCGATTGAACGGCATAGTGAATGTTAGGGGCTTCACATTCGCCGAGTCCCTCTACTTCCAGTTTATGCGGGTCAAGAATGCCGCTGCCAATAGCAATAATAACGGTTCTGGAATAGTGTCTTTCGCCTGAGGCTGTTTCCAGAACAAAGTGCCCTTGAGCTGTTTTGGTGATCGCTGTGACCGTCTCGTTAACGACAACGGTCGGATCAAACGTGAGACCCTGCTCAATCGATTTATCAATTAGATCTGCTCCTGTAAGTGGTGGCAGGCCGCCGACATCCCAGACCATTTTTTCAGGATAAACATGCATTTTGCCGCCAAGTTCTCCTGTGGTTTCAATGATCTTCGTGGACATACTTCTTAAACCGCTGTAAAATGCGGCAAAAAGACCTGCAGCGCCTCCCCCAATGATCGTTACATCAAATGTATCTGTCTGTTTCACCTTCTATCACACTCCCTTTATTGAGTTGATCCTTATATCTTTCTCAGCAAGTAAAGTAAATAAGGTGTCCCAATCAGTGCTACGACAAGGCCTGAAGGGATTTCTTTCGGAGCAAGCAGCAAGCGTCCGAGAAAGTCTGCTGCCACCAGTAATATTCCACCGATAAATAGACTGATGATAATCACCTTTTTATGCTCAACCCCTACCATACGCCTAGCAATATGAGGGGCCAATAAACCGATAAAGCCAATTGTTCCGACAACCGACACGCTTGCTGCCCCCATAGCAACACCGAGGAAAATAGCAATGATTTTTGTGCCGGATACGCGCAAGCCCAGCCCCATAGCCACGTCATCACCGAAGGATAGCACGTCAAGTCGCCTAACAAGTAAAACCGTGATTGGGATAGCGACTAGCGCAACCAAGGCAACAATCCTCAAGTCTTCCCAGCCTTTTCCATATGTTGAACCAGCAAGCCAGGTCAAAGCAGGAGCCACGCCGAGTTTGGCCCTTACAATCAATATTTGAATAATCGCTGATCCCACAGCTGATAATGCCACACCGACAAGTGCCAGGAGTACGGGATTCCATTTGGATTTCCGTGTGGCCAGCAGAATAATTGTCATGGCGAGAAGTGAACCGGCAAGCGCTGCAAACGGCAGTAATTTTACAGAGGCAGCCGGAAAAACGACCAAAAAGATCATTGCCCCTGCCCCGCCACCTGAGGTAATACCCAGTACAGAGGGGTCGGCAAGCGGATTGCGGAGGACGCCTTGCAAAAGAACCCCGCTCATTGCCAAGAGCATCCCGACTACAAAGGCCGTGAGCACTCTCGGGATCCGGAAATTAACGATAAATGTTGAGAAAATAGAGCCGTTCAACCATTCTTCAAGCGTTAGAAATGCAGTTCCACCAAAAGATATGGCCAGGAAAAGCACGGTTGCCAACAGCACGGTCAATAGACTGATCAGCGCGAAGAAAGGCACGGGAATTTCATATCCGCCCAAACGGGTATCGCTTTTTTGATATTGTTTGCCAGCCCGGTAGGCTAAGAACATCAGCCAAGGACCGCCGATAATCGCTGTCATCGCACCCACCGGCATTTCTTGGTTCGGTGTGAGCAGGCGCGCCAGGACGTCAGCGCCCACCAGAAGAATAGCGCCCCATAAAAAGGAGTGCAACACCAGACCACGATGGCCCTTGACACCCAGGAATCTGACAATGTGCGGTGCCATCAAGCCAACAAACCCGATTGGGCCTACCACACTGACGGTTGAAGCCGCGAGCAGAATCGCTGTGCCCCACGCCAGAAGCTTTACTTTCGTTACCGACTGGCCAAGGGATGTCGCAACATCGTCACCCAGAGTCAGCACATCCAATTTGCTGCCGAGGAGTATAGCAAGGAACGCCCCGCCAATGACAAATAACACAGCAAACCGGACACCAGACCAATCAAGCTGAATCAACGTACCTGAACCCCATAAAAACAAACCGTTCGTTTCATTTTCATAAAATAATTGCAGTGTGCCGGTGAAAGATGAAAATAAGAGCGATATAATCATACCCGTCAGCGCCACACGTACAGGGTCCATCGTACGTCCAACGAGTGTCATCACCACGATAGCCGCAAACGCTGCGCCGAGAAGGGATACAACAAATGGATGCTTCCCGATCAATGACGGCATGAAGATCGTAAAAACTACGACAAAAAAATAAGCCCCGGCATTAATCCCCAGTGTCCCAGCTGAGGCAAGCGGGTTTTTTGTCAGCGTTTGTAAAAATAAACCCGCCACCGCAAGTGCACCACCTGCCAGTATACCAATTACAACTCTGGGAAGACGCAAACCAACAACAATATCCTGCACACGTCCCGGCTGCCACACCTCTGTCAACAATGCCTGAAACGAGTAATCTGCCTGTCCCTGTGTCAGGTGTATAAAACTCATGAGCATCAAGAGAAGAAAGCCTCCGAGGTATAATCCAGAGGCTTTCAGCAAAACAGAGCGATTCATTATTTAGACTCCACAACATTCACAACTTGATCCACGACAGTTTTGGCTGACAATGGTCCTCCAAAGAGCCATGCGTCTCCCCCGAGAGGATACATGCGGTCATTTTTTACGAAATCAAGGTTTTTCCATACGGCATTGTCTTTCAACTGATTTTCAAAAATATTGTCATCATCTTGCACAACATAGAAGAAATTCGCATCTTCCAGAGCTGGGAGAGACTCAACATTCAGCGTTGAATAGCCATACACTTCAAACTGATCTGGCTCGTACGCATTCTTAAGACCAATCTTTTCAAAAATCTTCGAGGCCATTGAGTTTGGTGTAAATACACGTAAAACGGGAGCCTGTTGTGAACTGAACGCCTGAGTGAGCACGAATTCATCTGTAGAAAGATCTGCTGCATCTATGGCTTCTTTAGCCTCACTGTATTTATTATCCAAGTCCGCGAGTACTTCTTCCGCTTTATCTTCTTTATTCACAGCTTTAGCAATGGTTTTGAAGGTTGTAACCATTTCGTCGTACTGTGTGATGCTTTCATCCTGAGGATATGCCTCAAAAAAGACGGTTGGCGCAATTTTTTCAAGTTCGTCCTTAATACCCTCATGACGGAATTTCGGTGCAATGATTAGATCTGGCTCCAGCTGGGCGATTGTTTCGAGATTCGGTTCCTGACGTGTGCCAACATCTGTGACGTCATCAGAAAGTTCCGCCTCGATGTCAACCCACTTGTTGTACCCTTCTATGTCTGCTAGTCCGACAGGCTGCACGCCAAGAGCGAGCAGGTCTTCGGCATACGTATATTCGAGGGCAACAATATTTTCTGGTGTTTGATCCAATGTGGTTGTGTCCATGGCATGTTCGATTGTAACTTCTTGAGATGTTTCTTCATTGGTGTTTGTATCTGTATCATTTCCGTTGGCGTTTTGATTAGAGGTTCCTCCCTCATTGTTGGACTGACCGCAAGCCGCCAGCGTGAAAAGCATTATGATTAAAACAAATAAACCGAGCTTTTTCATTATGTAAAGCCTCCCTTTATTGGTTATGAGAATTATTATCACCCAGGACGTTATTATACACTGAATTGAGAATGATTTTCAATCAGAAACTAAAACTTTTTCGAAAAAAGCTGTTTCCGTATAGATCGCTGCCTTTTATTAATGCACAATTTCTGTAAACTGCGAACTAATTAGATCCACTATAATTTTATGAGAGGATCGTGATTTATGCTGCGGGAAGTCGCTTTCCGCGGGCACGGCCTCAGCCTCCTCGCGGAAAGACCACCGCTGTGGGGTCTTCGGACTCGTGCTGTTCCCGCAGGAGTCGACTTCCCTCCGCTCCAATCACTCTATGTAATTCAGTGGCTTGGACGCTTCTGCCCGAAACCAAGTATGAATGACTTCAGTTTACCGGCTATTATCAATGTCTATACGCAATTCAAACTTTCATCTGTTCTGCCCACGAAAGCGGGAAGGAAGGTGAACACTTCTCACCCAGCTCGGGGAAAACACGGAGACTCCTGTGGGAGGAAAAGCCTCGGTGAGACCCCGGAGGTCGATAGACCGAGGAGGCTCAGCAGCGCCCACTGGACGCGGAGTGTTTTCCCCGAGCGGTTGCCAGAACCAGTCATTTAAAGTTTTCTCTGGTTCGCAGTTTGTGTCTACTATTCACCAAAAACGTAAGGGTCTATTCATTTATAAGAAAGATTGGCGGCTGCCGTTTTGTCCGTGGTCTGTAATGTTGAGCGGGGTTTGGTGTGTTTTTTCTAAAATGAGCTGGTAGTTGTAATTAAGAGCCTTGAAGAATCTGTAGAGTATATAAAGGCCAACCAGAACCTGCACAGCACCGATGATTGTATAGAGCATAGGCATGGCGGTTATCTGAATGCCAATCATGACCACCACCAATAACAATTCCAGTAAAATTGCTTTCACACTTTTTAACATCACAGCAAAAGCCAAAACAAACAGTGCTGCAATGAACAGTAAAGGCGCCTGTGTGATAAACACGGCTAATGAAACATCCATCATCTGACTCCCCTCCATGTCTTAGGCATTTTCCAGTAATCAAATCGACCCCTCACTTTTATAATGAGGGGTGCAGATGGTTTATGCCTTGACATAGATCAATTTTCACTGAGCATGCTTAATATTATCGTGCTAAATTCACCTTCTGGCTCAAATAATAGATTACAATACCACCGATAGACATCGACAGTAATTCTCCAGCTCCAACTGTGAGCCAAGTATAAAAGAATGGAAGATCAAACAAAATCGTAAGCTGGAAAGCTACTGTAAACATGGATAAACTGAATATAACAGCTGTGACACCAAGTTTGACAGCAACATTTTTAATTCGGCGTGTGACCAAACGGCACAGCAGAAGAACCAATAGCGTTGCAGTTCCGCCAACGGGCACGTCCAACACCCATGTTGGTGACATGAAATTAACGATCACGACACCTGCAGTAACAGCAACGACATAGCGTTTATGGAATAAGGCAAGGTAGTTGAACATTTCAGACAGGCGAATTTGAATCGCTCCGAAGCTGATCACGGCAAGAAGGGCGGTGACAGTGACGTATAAGGCGGCGACAAGTGCCATCTTAGTCATTTCGGATGCGGATGTCAGTGAGGGCTGTGCGGCGGTTGGCTGGGTCATAATTTTAGACATATTTAAGTAAGCTCCTTTGTAAAATAGCGTTCGGCTATTTTAGTAATAACTGCGACCAAAGGAAAGAAGTGTCACAGTGCCGGCTCATTGGCCAGCCGTACCATTATAACAGAATGAATATCGGGCGTCTATGGAATTTGAATCACGTTTATTGGACTGTCCAACCACCATCAAGCGGCAGCACCGCCCCGTGCATATAGCTAGCTCGGTCACTGGCTACGAACAGTGTCAGATCCGCAACTTCTTGTGGGCTTGCCCAACGTTTCGCAGGGGTTTCGTTGGCCACCCATTTCGCCATGTGGGCATCGCCTTCGAAATCAGCTGCGTTCATAGGTGTTTGAATAGCTCCTGGAGCAAGTGCATTCGCTCGGATTCCTTGTGCGGCATAGTCATATGTCAGCTGTTTTGTATAACCGATGATCGCGTGTTTGGAGGCGGTGTATGCTGCTCCGCCACCGCCTGCGACAAAGCCTGCGATGGACGCCATGTTGATGACCACACCGCTGCGCCTCGCAAGCATCTTCGGCAGTACCGCATTCGTCACAAGATACATGCCTTTTACATTCGTTGTCATGATCGTATCCCACAAAGCTTCGTCCGTTTCGAGGGTTGGTGCAAAGCCATCGAGAATACCTGCTGTATTGAGCAGGACGTCGATCTGATCAAACGTGTTTAGGCAGTTCTGAACGGCTTCTGTCACGGATGCCTGATCTGCTACACTGCCGATATGGAATTGAAATGTTTCTCCATGCGCTTCAGCCAGTTGCCGGAGCCCTTTTGCTTCAAGATCCATACCAAACACCCGTGCACCCTGCTCCAGAAATGCTTTTGCCTGAGCCTGTCCGATACCTGAAGCTGCACCGGTGACAAACACGACTTTTCCAGAAAAGTCCGTCATACCGCTCATTTATTCCACAACCGTCCAATCTTCAGCCAAAATGTCACAAACGGTTGGGGTGAACATTGTATAGCCTTCCCCTTCAACGTTGATCAGAAAGTACGGGTTCAGCTTCTTCCCGTCATGTTCACTTTCTCCGACAAGCTTCACATAAAGTTCAGGACCGCCCATCCAGCCCGGATCACTTTTTTACCGGCTTTCAGTTCTGGAAGAATGTGTTCGAATGTCATAGTCATTTCCGTCCTTTCAAAATAGGATATGCAACAGTATACCATATCACATTACTGTTCCACACCGAACACAATCCCATTTTCTTTACGGACTTTTTCCGTGATGGATAAAACTGTATAACTGAGCGTGTTCAGTTTTTCGTAATATGCCCTGTCCCCATGTTGAATAATGTGGTAAAAAGCTTCAGCTTCAAAATTCATATTGTTAGCGTATGTTTCTGTGCCAAGCGCCTCAGCTTCTTTTGTATCATTTCGAATCAGTTGAGCCGCGTGCATCTCACTGGCTCCTTCAAACGTCATCGTTCCCGTGTCACCGTGGATTTCACATGCCTGATAAGACTGGGCTACCTTTGAACACAGGATTGTACAGACCATATTCGGGTATTTCAACACAAGTGTACCGCTCCCGTCCACACCTGTTTCGAGCTGTACGGGGGAATAAACAGTGTCCTCAGGCTTCCCAAACAAAGCCACCGCCAATGCTAACGGATACACGCCCAGATCCACCAAGGCTCCGCCAGAAAATTCCGCTGTGAACACATTCGGCCGCTCGCCGTTCTTATACTTTTCATAACGGGACGAGTACTGAACAAACGGCAGAATCACACTGCGGATTGTCCCCAAATCACCGATACGGTTCTTAATCTCCTCAAGATTCGGGCTGTGAATATGTCGCATCGCTTCGAATAAATACACTCCATGTTTCTCTGCTGTTTGATGTGCTTGTTCCCATTCAGCTGTATTGGAGAAAATCGGTTTTTCACAAATGACATGTTTGTTGTTTTGTAAAAAAAGCACAGCCTGTTCATAGTGCAGAGCGTTGGGAGAGCCAATGTAAACAACGTCAATATCCTCCGCTGTGGCCATTTGCTCAAGATTTGTATATGTATATGCAAGTTTATGTTTCCGTGCAAACTGTGCAGCCTTGTCCTCATGCCTGGAATATACCGCCAGAGGTTCAAACACCCCAGCAGATTGTGCGCCTTCGATAAATGCTTCCGTAATCCACCCGGTTCCAATAACACCCAGATTCATATGAAACGCCTCCTTATGATTATTTAAAAAAACTGCCCAACCTCAGTATAGAAGGTCGGACAGTACTTTTCCCGTCATCTGCTTGTCACTCAGCTGTTTTGTTCAAGTGCTTCCAGACGCTTTTCGATTTTCTCAGTCGTTCTAAGATGTTCGATCATGCGTTTAATCAGCTGCATTTCTGCTTGTGCGGTCATCACATGGTCTTGCGCGTGAATCATGACAAAGCTTGGTGCCGCATCTTCGTCTTGGTTCTGAATGAGTGCCGTCTGATGCTTGTGTGCTTCAAGAAACTCATCATTGGCTTCATCCATGAGTTTTTCAGCTTCGTCAAAATTAAATTCTTCTGCCTCGTCCAGTGCTTCATACGACAAACCGCGTGCGTTGCCGCCATGAAGGATTAACTGTGTCATAATTTCTTCATAATTCATGGTTGATCACTCCTAGCTTTGTGCTGGTTCTGCTTCTGCCTGTTCTTGTTCTGTCAATTCTTTTTCATATCTCTTGAAGAATGGCCAGTAAATGACGGCTGCAATCACGGCATTCATAATCTGGACCAGACCGGCAAGGACAGATCCGCCTGTTGCAATGAATCCGCCAAGGAAAATAGGGACAGTAAACGGCGGCTGCAAAATAACCGGTGGCAGGATGCCGGTTGCAAATAAGAAATAGTTAATGGTCACGATAATGGTTGGACCAAGAACGAATGGAATAATCAAAATCGGGTTCAATACGATTGGCAAACCGAAAATGACAGGTTCATTAATATTGAACAGGGACGGAACAATGGCTGTTTTTCCAACTTGCTTCAGTTGAACCGAAGCGGAGAACAGCATAAAAATCACGAGTCCAAGCGTGGCACCAGAACCCCGATATGTGTGAACATATGGAAGAATGGCTCGGTCACGATACCGGTTGCTTCAGATCCCGCTTTAACAGCGTCAGCGTTCTCAGCGAGCTGTGTCATCCAAAACGGATAGGCCACAGACGATACGACGTTCATGCCATGGATACCAATTGCCCATAGGATGAGCATCAGCAGGATCATACCGAGTGCTGCCCAGTATGAATTGGACGCAGCAACGAGCGGGCTGAACAGATCGAGTACAACTTGTGGAATGGTCCTGCCGAAGTTCGCCCACACCGCCCAAGCTATGAGCCAGACGGCCGGCAAGATCAGCATAAATGGAATGAGCGCCCGGAATGTACGCATGACATATGGCGGCACACCCGCAGGCATTTCAAAAGTAAAACCTTTCTTAATTAAAAAGCGCATGGCTTCAGTTGTTAAAATCCCTAAAATAATTGCCACAAACAACCCTTGTCCACCAAGGTATTGTAAAATATCGCCAAACGGCACTTCTTCAAGGTTGACTACCGGAAAGGTCGTCATGAAGAAAGCGAGCATGGATAGTATACCGGCCATCACCGCATCCATATCTTCACGGATGGCCAAACTATACCCGACACCAAACGATACCGTCAGCGCCATCAGTCCGAACGTTAAATTAAACGGGAATAACAGCTGTGCCTGAATCGGCTCAATGGCATTTGCCCATGCATCAATAATCCCCAGATCGATTGAGGTTGGCGGATTGGCTATAATTAAAAATATTGCCCCGGTAATAATCACTGGCAAAGCGAAAATAACGAATGCATCACGGATCGCCTGCAAATATTTATTTTGGGCAATTTTTCCGAGTGGTTCCATTAAGTGATTTTCTAACCAATCAATCATCTTGATACCTCCCTATAGAACAGGCCTCTTATGAAAGAAGCCTGTCCTGTTATTGGTTGATCATATTGAGAACTTGATCCAATACCTTGTCGCCATCCATGAGGGCGAAAGCACGCTGGTCAACAAGTTCTACCGGAATTCCTGCGTCATCTGCTATCCGGGTAACTTCTTTTTTCAGATGACGAACTTGGGGCTCAAGCAGGGCGGCATTGTATTCACTTGCTTTATTTTTAAACTCACCAGTACCACCTGCATCTGCTGTTACCTCAAGACCACGCTTATCTGCTGCCTCTTGAACTTTTTTCGCCAGCTGACTGGATGTTGCACCCCAGCTGCACAAAATAATTAATTTGATGGATTCTTGACCCATGTTAATCCTCCTCATATTGATGTATTTAAATAGAGCTTAGTCCTTATCTCTTGTTTACAAGTTTGCGGTGTTTGGCCGGATTAGCCAAAATATCCTTTGCCATTCTGTCAATGCGGCCGTAGTGACCCATTAACCAGTATGCAAGCCATGATGCCAGACACACCACAACGGAAAAACCAAGTCCAAATCCAAGCACGGTCCCGCCGGATGGTTGCTGCGTCGCTACTGCATATATGCCATATCCGACCCAGATCAAAGAAAACACACCGGCATAAACGATCATAAACTTTTTCAGTTTCGGCAAATGGGATCCCTCCTTCCGGCCTCACATATGCTCTTATAATCACCTGTTATTATGCAATCAGGCACTTATTTTATACACATCTGTACACTTAGAATATGAGGCGTTGTTGACAGATTGTTTCACCAGTCGTATAATTGGTACGAATTCGAGATAATTGTTTGGAGTGAACCGCACATGACAGATCATGAAAACACACCTCAAGACCGCAATATGTCGCTGAAGTTGTTCGTTGTTTTAACCCGGGCTTTGGAATCAATAGAGAAACAAGTGATTAAGGACATTAAAAGTCACGGTCTCAATTTAACCGAGTTCTCTGTGTTGGAGTTGCTTTATCATAAAGGCGACCAACCGATACAGAAAATCGGGCAGAAAATATTGCTTTCCAGCAGCAGCATGACTTATGTTGTTGACCAACTTGAGAAAAAGAAATGGCTGGAGCGAAAGGCGTGTCCAAAAGACCGACGTGTAACGTATGCAGCGATCACATCGACAGGACAGGAATTAATGAACCGTATTTTCCCACAGCACACTGAGGCCATTCATCAGATCATGGACGGTTTAACCACCGATGAAAAAGAATTTATGATCGGACAGCTTAAAAAGCTTGGCTATCATGCGCGGTCATTGCAGGAATAACTCCCCAAACGGCAGTGGTCGTTTTATTTTACAATGGTATCTCGAATTTGTACTATATGAATGTGAGGTAATTTCAAGCCTCACAAAAAAGAAGGAGTGTTACAGATGACAAAAGTTAATTTAGCCGTTATTTATTATAGTTCGACAGGTATCAACCATCAGCTGGCCACTTGGGCTGAAGAAGCAGCACAGGAAACCGGAGCCAATGTTAAAGTTCTGAAAGTACCGGAGTTGGCTCCTGAAGAAGCAATCGCGTCAAATCCGGCGTGGCAGGAACATTATGAAGCAACGAAAGATCTGCCCAACGCCACTTCTGATGACATCGAATGGGCCGATGCTATTCTGTTTAGTGTGCCTACACGGTTTGGCAATGTCCCAGCTCAAATGAAGCAGTTCATTGACATGCAAGGCGGCCTGTGGGGTGCGGGCAAAACAGTTAATAAAGTTGTCAGTGCCATGTCGTCAGCTCAAAACCCGCACGGTGGACAAGAGGCAACTATCCTGAATTTATATACGTCGATGATGCATTGGGGAGCGATCATCGTACCAACAGGATATTCCCATGACTCGGTATTTGCAGCGGGTGGTAACCCGTATGGCACAAGTGTCAGCCAAGGCTCCGACGGCGGAATGGTTGAAGACGTTGAAGCAGCTGTCAAACACCAAACACGGCGCACAATCGGCATCGCAACACGCGTTAAAGCCGGATCCTAACGATCAAAACAGTTAAAGGGCCAGACCCTCAGGATAAAAGTCCTGGGGCCTGGCCCTTTGTATTTTAAGCTTCGGCTAGCTTTTTAACTTTGCCGCCTTTTTTCATTTTAAGTTGCTTTCTTTCTTTCATTGCATAACCCGTAATGCCATAGATCAGTGTGAACATAGGGGTCAAAAAGGCAAGAAAGCTGAACGGGATGTATACTGCCGGCGATACGCCGAGTGCGCCTATTGTAAACAAACCACCAGCTGTCCATGGTACAAGTGGTGCACTTTGTGTAGCTGTATCTTCAATAATGCGGGATAAATTTTCGGGGCTTAGATTGAATTTCTCGAATAACGGTTTAAGCAGTGTGCCTGTCATGACACCCGAAAACGAAAACGAACCGCCAATACCCATCATGGCATAACCTGTAAACATCGAGACACCCACGAGAACACCGCGGCTTTTGATATAGCCGGTCACACGCTCGAGTATGGCTTCAAGAAACCCGTAGGCATACAGGAGACCGCCGAGGCCAAGCGCAAACAGTAGCAGTGCCACAATCGGCAGCATGCTTGTCATACCACCCTGTTGTAACAGCGTATCGACAATATCAATGTTGGATTCTACATAATAACCGCTGAAAAACGTCTCAAACACTTGATTCATGGATGCACCCTGATACAGGACAGCCACTGCACCACCGGATGCGGCACCAATAAAGATCGATGTGACCGGGGGTTGTTTCATAATAATTAAGGCCACGACAATGAGCGGTGGAATCAAAGGGATGATCCCGATGTTAAAGTTCTCAGACAGATATGTCATGAGAGCATCCACCTCAGCTGCACTGCCTGAAGCACCACCGTAGATTAATCCGAGGACCGTAAAGATGATCGCCGTGATCACATAAGCCGGCCCAGTCGTCCAAAGCATATGTTTAATATGATCCATCAGATCAGCATCGACTACCGCTGCGGATAAATTCGTGCTGTCTGAAAGCGGCGACATTTTATCACCGAAGAATGCGCCACTGACAATAGCCCGGCGGTCATCCCAACCGGAATGCCCAGACTGTGGCCAACTCCCATCATAGCGACACCCGCCGTACCGAGCGTGGCCCAGGATGCGCCTGTTGCCAGTGAGACGATGGAACATAGTATAAGTGTCGTCACAAGAAAAAAGCGGGGTGAGATCGCTTCAATTCCATAAAAATAATCGTCGGAACAGTGCCTGAACTCATCCAAGCACCAATTAAAATACCGACAGTCGTCACGATAAGCGCAGGTTGCAACGCCTTCAGCATGGAGTCGTACATGCTTGTTTCAACTTCTTTAAACGAGTAGCCAAGTTTCATAATAAATGGGATCACCGCAAGCAGCGCTGTAAACATCATGATTTGAATCGATGCGCCAAAAAGCAGCATCCCTGTTGCAATAATAGCAATCACCATTGTTAATATTGATAATGCATACCAAAACGAAGGTCTTTTCGCTTCGTTTTCCATTTAAACACTCCTTTGAAATATACCCTCCGCTAAAAGGGCTGTCAGGAGTACTCCGTTAATTGTTCGAACAAATTGTAATTGGATCCACTAAGTATTGATTTATTACCCTATTATACCAAAAGTTTAAACTCTAAAAAAACGTATTATTTAGCGACCTCGCTTTATCAGATCCCATATAACAGAACAAGCCCGCTGTAATAACAGGTATTTGTAAACATCATCAATTTTAATCGAATATGCTCGCCATTATTAAAGGGCCAGGCCCCCAGTTCTAAAATCCGGGGGCTGGCCCTTTTTATAAATTAGTTGTAAAGGCCTTTTTCTTCCAGGTTCTTTTTCCCTTTGAAGGCTAGTGTAATAAGAATGATGTTAATGATGAGCATCGCAATGATCATATAAAGCACCAGTGTATAGCTGCCGGTTATGTCATATACAAATCCATAACCTGGAAGCGCGACGATCCCGGCTACTGCCAGGCCGATCCCAATCGTTGCATAGATCTGGCCATATTCTTTGTTTCCAAAGATAGCTGAGGTAAGCAGTGGACCAAGCGTACCAATTGAAGCCGTAACAAAGCCAAACATACCGATCGCCGCACTGAAGACGACAGGATTTCCCGGTACAAAAATTAATAGAACGAGTGCAATAATACCAACAATCATAGACATATAACCTGTATTGCGTGCGCCGATCTTATCAGTCAAGAAGCCAAATACAAGCGCACCGACAAGCATACCTACCATAAATGAGCCCATAACTTGTCCGGCGAACTCAATAGAATATCCTGTTCCTATCGCATAAGGACCGATGTGCTGTGCGAAACTGCCGATCGCTGTCATAAAGAACAAGAATAATAGCATTGAGAAAAATGCCAACGACTTTTTCGCATCAGCAAAGGTCACCCCTCGCAGCACATTTTCTTCTGGATTGAAATCCGCATCTTTTCCATCTTTCATCCCATATGGCAATAATCCTTTTTCTTCCGGGTTTTTACGAATCATTAATAGGATTACCGGAACAATCACAACGATAGCGCCTACACCAAGGATCATATAAGCATTGCGCCAGCCTTGCTCAGCAATTAAATTCCCGGCAAAAGGCTGAATGAATGCACCGAACAAACCAACCGCAGCCATCATTAGACCCATGGCCAAACCGTTATTCTTTTTAAACCAGCGATTAATAATCACGGGACCAGCAAGTGTGGTAATAAATATAGCGCCAAATGCCATTGGTGCCGATAGAATGTACCAGCCCCACACAGACTTCATAAAACCAAATAAAGCAAATGAACCCGCCTGCAACACGATCCCAAAAATCAGAAGGCCGCGTATGTTGTACTTTGCCAGCATCTTCCCTGCAAGCGGCAAAAACAGCATGGTTATGATCGATGAAATACTAAGATAGATAGATAAGCTCCCAATGCCAATACCCAGATCTTCTGAAACTGGACTTAAAAACAAGCCTCCCGCGTTATTAACGCCCCCGCGTGCCACACCCATCATAATTGACAAACCGATCAGCACAATCCAAGCAAAGTGAAACTTCTTTTCCCCCATTAGCCTGACTCCTTTTGATGTATTTTTTCATGCGTTAAGTCACAAGCCTGAAACCATGTGGGTCTCGACTTGTGATAAACGTGTGAAATAGATTATATTTTGTTTCTTAGCGTAACTTAATCGAACCACCGTCAACCATAATGGTTTGACCGGTAATATAGTCAGAATCCTCGCTTGCTAAAAAGACAGCAACGCGTCCGATGTCCGATTCAAGTTCACCAGCACGGCGCAACGGTATCCCTGAGAGCATTTTTTCATAGTACTCCGGATTTTCATCTGCCCACTTAACCATTCCCTCAGATTTAGCGATCGGCGAAATGATATTGACGTTGATGCCATAAGGACCGAATTCGTTGGCTGCGACACGCGTAATTCCGCGGATGGCTTCTTTGGCTGCAGCATATGAACCTTGGTTTGGGTCCCCTTTAATGCCGGCACCAGATGCAAAGTTAATGATCTTGCCTTTTGTTTCTTTCAAGTATGGCAAAGCAGCCTGCATAAAGTAGAACGTCGGGTAAAATCCTGTATTAAATGAAAAATTGAGCTCTTGTTGTGTTGTTTTTTCAATGGAGGCCATTTTAGAGGCATGCGCATTGTTGACCACAATATCAATTCTGCCAAGCTTGTCCCCTACTTGTTTCACAACTCCAGCCAGTTGATCGTGCTGGGTCAGATCCTGCTGGATAAACAGGCATTCGGGTACATAGCTTTGCAGTTCTTTGACCACCGTGTGCCCTGCTTCTTCATTTAAATCAACAATGACCACTTTTGCGCCTTCTTTAACAAAAGCCATCGCCATACCGCGGCCAATGCCACCGGCTCCTCCTGTGATGATCGCGACTTTATCCTGTAATTTTCCCATTTTATTCAACCCCTCTTTTCATTTAGTCATGAATATTTGCATCTCTATCATATAATTCGTTGACTCATTAATCACATACTATACCTCTATTTTCCAGGGCCTGACATTGTGGAACGCAAAAGACCTTCATCCAATTAACGTCACGACAGATATGGGGCTAGATCTCCTCATGGGTTAACCACCTTCGCGTGAGCAGCAGATTCCTAGTGATCTGCTGCTCATTTAAAGATGCCCCATCACCTTAGCTTGGTAGGTTAATTCATCACGGAATTTAGGATGGGCGATATTGATGAGTGCCCGTGTGCGTTCACGAATCGTTTTGCCTCTGAGCCGCGCCACACCGTATTCTGTCACGATATAATCAACATCGTTTTTTGACGTCGTAATTGGTGTACCAGGTTTCAGTGTCGGAACAATTTTTGAGATGGTGTCATCTTTTGCTGTGGAATACAGACAAATGACCCCCCTGCCACCTTCGACCACACGTGCGGCCAATTGGAAATCTGCCTGTCCCCCTGTTGAGGACCAGTACGTATCAGCGACTTTTTCCGCGTTCACTTGCCCAAGAAAATCCACTTCCACCCCAGCATTAACAGTGACAAGATCTTTCAGCCCATGCAGCTTTTCTCCCACGTTTGTTTCATTCACCGGGAGCATATAAACATCTTCATTTTCATGCAAAAAGTCATATAGCTGACGTGAGCCATATGCAAACGTTGCTGTCATTTTACCTTTCACAAAAGGGTTCTTCTCATTTGTCACGGCCCCGCTTTCAAATAAATCGATGACTTTTCCCGGGATCATTTCTGTATGGATGGTCAAATTGCGATAGTGTTTTACGTAATCCATTATGGCATTTGGTATCGACCCAAAACCGACTTGCAGCACATCACCATTCTTGATCAGACCTGCGACATGATCACCAATGATTTGGTCTTTTTCTGATTGATGGAGGATGGCTGGGCCTTCCGGGATCGGCTGATGATGCTCTATAAACGCCGTCACCTCTGAGATGTGGATCTGGTTCTTTCCGAAGGTGCGCGGCATATGTTCATTAACTTCAAGCACAACAGCTCCTGCATGTGGAATCAATGTAGCGATGTAATCACAATTGGTTCCAAGTGAAAAATACCCTTTTTCATCCATCGGAGACACCACAGCCATGACAACCGGGTTCGTTGTAATGTCGCGCAGCAGCTTTGGCACATCAGAAAAGTGGTTTGGCAACAGATCGATCTCCCCCGCTTTATATGCCTGACGTTCATAAGCACCCAAAAACATGCTGGTAACCCGTACCTTATCAGGGTCTGTGTTAATCACCTCACGGGTCGACAGCATCTGAAACAAACGATTGTCCTTCAGATGACCGCATTGCTCCAGCTGCTTCATCAGTGTGTAAGCCTCGCCGGCAAACAGCGTTGTAATAATGTCCTGACCCGGTTTAATATAGTTTCCTATAGCGTTTACGTGGACGTGCTTTTGTTCATATTCCTTGTTTAAGCACATTGAAAAGACCTCCTTGCTCTTACTTTCCCTTTCAGCTTTAGAATACTAAAAATGATACAGGTAAGCTAGCAACGCAACAACCCAATTGCTCAACATTTCACAAATATGACATCAAATGGGGGTTGTCTTTAGATCTATAGACGATCATAATTAAAGTGTAGACACCAACATCCTAAAATTTGGATGAAATGATGTTAAGGAGTGGTAGATATGGGACGTGTACAAGATAAAGTAGCACTCGTAACCGGTGGCGCATCAGGCATTGGTCTTTCCACAGCCACACTATTGGCAAAAGAAGGTGCAAAAGTCGTCATCGCCGATTTCAACGAGGAAGGCGCCAAGAAAGCGGCTGAAGACATCAAAACTGCCGATCATGAAGCAACAGGAATTTTCCTTGATGCCGGCCAGCAGGAATCGATTAAGGAAGCCGTCGACTTCACCGTTAACACATATGGCACCATAACGGTCCTCGTCAATAACGTCGGACTGACCAATATGCAGAAAGACCTAGATGTGGTCAACATCGACATTGACGAATGGCATCGCCTGATTGACGTGAATTTGACAAGCGTGCTGCTCGGTTGCCGCTATGCGATTCCTTATATGAAAGAAGCCGGCGGAGGTTCTATTATCAATACGTCATCCATGGCCGGATCTGCCAGTGATTCGATTAGAACAGCTTATGGATCGACCAAGGCTGCCGTCAACCATCTGACCAAATATGTGGCCACCCAATACGGAAAAGACTCTATCCGCTGCAATGGCGTTGCACCTGGATTAATTATGACACCGGCTGCTGAACAAAATATTCCGGAGACAATCAACAAAGAATTTTTGCGTCATAACGCCCTCCCTTATCATGGCGAAGCGGACGACATTGGCTATACCATCTTATTCCTGGCGTCTGATGAGTCCAAATTCATTACTGGACAGGTTATTGATGTTGAAGGCGGACACTACATCGCCAACCCGACCACCCCATTGTTTAATGAAATGATGCAACAGCAATCTTAATACAGATATAATTTGAAAAAGCTTGCCGGAATTCCGACAAGCTTTTTTGTCGTTCAAGCAATCGAATTTGACATCCTCATTCTATTTGTGTATGCTATAAACCAGTTGTTCAATTTGTATTGAACATTTTAAACAGATTAAACCACCGCTGAAAGGAGGGGCAAATTGACTCAAAGAGATGATCTGCAACGCATTGAAGAATCACGGGATATTTTAATCAGCGCGATCGCTCAGACAATGGTCATTTACGGTGTAACGCCATCTGTCGGGAGAATCTACGGTGTGCTTTATTTTGCCAACAAACCGCTCAGTCTGGATGACATCAAAGATGAGGTCGCCATGAGCAAGGGCAGTGTCAGCACGGGTTTGCGTGACCTCCTCGATACAGAAATGGTCATCAAAGTCTGGAAAAAAGGCAGTCGTAAAGACCACTACATCGCTGAAAAAGATTTCTTTAAAAACTTCTTTGCCTTTTTTGTAAAAATCCTGCGTCAGGAACGCAATATTATTTTAAGAGCGAACGATCAAGTCGAGGAAACCTTGAAAGACATTGCTGTAAACGGAGAATCCGAGGAAGCGAAACAAATGGCTCAAGGGACCTAGATGATATAAACGACACGATGTCTTATTTTGACTGGACAATGAAACTGGCCAATACGATGGAATCTCGGGAGATATTCAAACATATCCCGGTAAATGAAGAAGAAGGTGACAGCAATGAATAACACAAACACAGCGCTGCTTCTGATCGATATGCAGAAAGAAAGCGATTTCGGAATTGAAAATATGGAGACAGCCGTCAGCAATGCCGAGCAAATGATTGCGGCATGCAGAAAGCTGGATATCCCGGTCGTTTATACGCGGCACATTAATCGGTCAGACCAAGTCGGCCTGTCGAATAATGAGCCGATGGACCAAAAGGGAAAGCCGCTTTTTTACAATGATCTAACCGCTGCGATAGAAATCGTTGATCAAATCAAACCCGCAGAAAAAGATATCGTGATTGATAAATATCGCTGGAGCAGTTTTTATGACACGAGTCTGGATTTAATGCTCAAAAGCATGGGCATTAAACATCTAATCGTCGGCGGTTTCGTGACGGACGGATGCTTGGTCACAACAGTTTTTGATGCCTATTTTCGAGATTATCAAGTTAACCTTATCAAAGACATGAGCGGGGCTACAAATGAAGGTTCCCAAATGGCATCTATATTGATGATGGCCAATTGGGTGTATGACCTTGCTGTGTATGATACTTCTGAGATGATTAAACAACTTGAAGGCAAACCGGCAACAAGCTGGCAATCCAGCTTTCCGGATCAGCTTCAGTTTACACCTGAAACGATGAGAGACGTATTTGAAAAACTGAATCAACCACATTGCAACAAAGACCAAAAATAACAGGGGGCATTTATTGATATGTGGAAAAAAATAGGACTACTAAGTATTACAGGACTGATATTAGGTATGCTGCTTGCTGCTTGCAGTGACAACAGCAGCGATGAAGCCGCAAATGGCAACGGGGAAGATAAAAGTGACAATAACGCTGCCGAAGAAGACACCAGTTTAGAGCTTGGCCAAAAGGAACTTACAATTCCTTATGTGGGCTGGGACTCAGCAACGGCCAGCAACCATGTGATTGAAGTTGTGCTGGAAGAAGCAGGGTATGACGTGGATCTGAAACAAGTCAACTCAGGCGCCATGTATACGAGTGTGGCAGACAGTTCTGCAGATGCAACAGTCTGTGTCTGGCTTCCGAATACAGACGCAGACTACTGGGATAAATATCAAGATGATCTTGTACATCTCGGTCCAAATATAGAAGGCACGCCACTTGGACTTGTTGTACCGGAATATATGGATGTAGACTCTATTGAAGATCTGAAAGAAAACAAGAATTCCGTGGGTGATCAAACAGAGTATACGATCACCGGCATTGAACCTGGCGCAGGACAAATGAATGTGACCCGGGAACAGGTTATACCTAAGTATGGGTTGGATCAGTGGGAACTGCAAGCCAGCTCATCTGCAGCAATGGCAGCAGCTCTAGGTGAGGCCATCAAGAAAGAAGAGCCCATCGTTGTAACATTATGGTCCCCACACTGGGCATTTGCCAAATGGGATCTAAAGTTTCTTGAAGACCCGCAAAATGTTTACGGAGACCCGGATAACATCAACACCATCGTCCGTAAAAACCTAGAGGAAGACGCGCCTAAAGCGTATAAAATTCTCGACCAGTTCCATTGGACAAAAGAACAAATTGGTGAAGTCATGACTAAAATCAGCAATGGCATGGAACCTGCTGATGCAGCCCAAGAATGGGTCAGCAATAATCAGGACACTGTTGAAAAGTGGACTGAAGGCGCACAATAAAAATAGTAGGTGAACAAAAGCGGAAACGCCTTGATCACCCCCGAAAATCATAAGCAAGAACGTGTAGTGGCGGTCCTTGCCACGGAGCGTTATTGCTTATGACTCGAGGGGGTAGGCGTTGGAGCTAGACGTGGCCCTTGGCGATGTTTTTTAATAAACCATAGTTTTCTAAGTAAAAGACAAAAGCCGTCTGGTGTTATGCATTTCCAGACGGCTTTTTGATATTAATAACTCAACTTTCGCAGACTGAAATAGGCAGGTAAACCTTTATATAACTCGGCAGACCCGCAATCCATTGTTGTAGTTGACTTTTGATGAGTTGCTGTATTTTCTTATTCGTCTTTTTCAAGATATCTTCAAGAAGCTCGAATAACTGCTGTAAAGCCACAGCCCAATCGAGGTCATTAACTTCATCACATAATTCGTAAAATATACCGCCCAATGTGCGTTCATCTGTACTACAACGATTTTGCCATGACAAGACAATATACCTTGCAAACACAATGGTTGTATGGCAGATAAGAGCGTCATAAGAGCGGCTCTGGAACTCCTTCTGGAGTTTCAAAAGTGACTTCGTCGTTTTGAAGAAAACTTCAATATCCCAGCGCATGCCATAAATTCGAATAATTTCCCGGTCACTTAATGTGCAATCTGTGCTCAAAATAGCCAACCAATCACTTTTCTTATTTCGGTTACGTACGAACACGATTTTAACCGGCACACCATTCGCCTGCGTTGTGTGGATGGAGCGTAAAATGCCACTTTTTCCATCAGTCAGGGCAGCCATACGATACAATTCATCCAGACTAACACGTTTGCCATCTACCAGATAACGCTGCTTTAATTTTTTAACCATGCCAATCACGTCAAGACCTTGTTCTGTCAGATCTTTAACAAGGGCTGTTGTGTAAACCATGAATCCATCAGTACATAAGAAGCATCGATACCAGCGTTCATCGCACGTTTAATCATACCTGGAATCTGTTCCGGCGCTGTTTGTAACGCTTCTTGACGACGCTTGTAACCAGAACTGCGTTTATCAATATTTTCAGAGATTCCATTAATCTTGCTTTTTTTCGAACTTAACAGCGAAAAATCAACAGGCAGGAATGTAGCACCATCAGACCATCCCAGTGTCAGCATGCGAAACCCTTTGTAAAAACGCATTTTCTGTGATGCATGATCAAAGCAGCGAGCCAGAAGTTCTACATGTTTACTTCGGTTCCGATCATAAGACGAATCATCTAAGATGAATACTTTTGGACGGTCATGACGTGTGAGCTTTGATACCTTACTTATGGTATAAGCGACTAGTGAAAGCAAAAATCGGCGCCAGTTAAACGTCGACTGATTCAGAAACCGGTAAATAGTATCCTTAGCCGGAACATCCGCGGCTCTTTTGCCTTCCAGCGTTCGAAACCAATTTTTATTTTCAAAGATCAAACTAAAGATTAGCTGGAAAATGTAAGCACACGAAAAGCCAAAGGACTTTGTAATGCCAGCGTTACGCAAGTGCTTGAGCACTTTTAATTCCTTAAATGTTGATTTTATTTCATTTGGCAGTTGATTATTCGAGTTGTTTTTAGCTATCATATAGAGAGCACCTCTTCTTTATGGTATGTGATTCTCATCAAATCAACTATACCAAAAGTTGAGGTGTTTTTTCATGTTAAAGTCTAAAGTCAAGCGCTATATGTCAGACCCAACGGGTCCTGATAGGCGTTGAATTCATTAAGACTTTTTTGGTGCGAAAGTTGAGTTAATAAGCTGATTCGGCGGCCATGGAGGGGGACAGACTCCCATGACTCAAGCTCATAAGAAGGAATGAATTCCTTGCTCCCTTATACCTTATCCGCTGGTTACAAGAAAGATACAAAAGCGTTACCAAGAGTTCATATGAGAGTAGATTATTTCTCATGAATGTTTAATGGATTAGCAGCCGGGTTAAACTCAGGCGAATTAATCGCCTCTTTTATATACTTTACCCTTAGAATATATATATTTATGGCTTGTTTCTCCGATAATAGAATACAAAATTGATCCTTCTTCTAATTGCGTTGCCTCATAGTTTTTTAATTGATATTCCGGGTTATTTTTTTCCGCACTATTGATTACAGTAAAATTAATTTTTCCCAATTCCTGATCAACTTCTTTTTCATGAAAGATGACGACATTTCCTCGTCAAAATGATAAAGCTTATCGTTCCACTTGACAATATCGGCCCATTCAACTGAAGATTGTTTTTCACCCTCCGCTTCTTGTTTTGCGTCGTCTTGACTTCCAGAAAAACCAATTGAACATCCAGAGAGTATAAACAAACCTACAAAAAAAGTAAAAAATAACACTCTTTTCAAGGAATACACCTGCCTTTTCTAAGAGGTAGTAAATTAATGAACAAATGGCTACTTGAACTTCTGGAGTATTTCTTCTTGTAACTCTTCATATAAAGCTACCTCTTCAAGATCATTTGAAAGAAAACTAAACTGCTCAAGGTCACTAAATGTATTAAAACCTGTAATTTCACCGTATTTAGCGCTCTTATTTATTGAATACTTTCCATATCCTAATGATGCAATCCCATACTCATTTTTATTATCTCCATCGAAAAGAAAAAGGAAATATTCTTCGCCATCAAGCATTTTGATATAAGCTTCTGTAGAAATATACTTCCCGTCTTGAACATGGCCTGGTTCTATTACAACAATTTCATCATTGCCAATATCTTGTGTATAAGATTTGATTACACTAACTTTCTTTTTCGAACCAAAAACTTGACCATCTATTACATCGTTTCCCAGGTCATGTAAAGCCTTTACTTTAACGATATAAGTTGAAAAATTAATTAAATCATTTACATTACCTGGAACCTCATAATCTGCACTGGATTGAAATTCACTAATGGAAGTGGTCCGATTTAAGTAAATAGAAGTATCAAGTTGATTACAGCCCGCAATAACTATTAATTTAACAATTAACAGCATAAAAAAACTTTTCACAACATACCCTCTCCTTGTATAGTATATTTAGGCCTTGATTTCCTAATTCACACGAGAAAGGAGCGTTTCATGCAGCATAAACAGCTTCAGTATTTTCAATAATATTTACAGGGTTTGTTTAGTGATGTCATTTTTTGATAAATTGAACCTTGATAACTTTATACCTTATATTTTTCTCTTGACATACCACCGCAAGTCCTTTAATGATTTAGTATCTATAAGCTAAATTGGATTTATCTAAACTACTATAACTGTTATATGGATATTTGCCAGATTTCATAACAGAACCAACACTAGAATGTTGGTGTTTCATATAAAAAGCATGCCCAAGCTCATGCATTGCAGTTTTATTATAATTGGAAGCAGTATAATTAGCTCTAGTAGTAGTGTAATTATTTAATCTTAAAAGCGCACTGTTGGAGTTCCATGAGGCGTGACCATACCATGAATAATTAGATGAATTTATAGATCTCATATTAATATTTGGAGTGGATCCTCTAGCTAATCTGATGTTAGCACCTGATACAGCGTTCATTTGATTAATAGCATTTAGGTATGCTGCTTCGTGCCTAGGGTAATAAGTACTAATATTATATTTAGCATTAGAATGATAATTATTTTTACCTGAAAACGCCTCGGCATTTCTTAATTCGTTTCCTGTAGATGCTGCTACAAAAGTGTTTATTTGAAAAGAGTAAAAGAAAAGAACCATTACTAGAAACAAACTGGTAAGTGCATTTCTCATAATAAAGCCTCCTCGTATAATTTGGATTTTAAAGATCATTTTCTTGTTTAGCCACATTTAAACATGTTTCTTCTCTTTGTAATATAAAACGTGCTTATGAAAAAAGAACCTTTAAGGAAAATTATAAATTTTGTGGCATTCACGCCCCCTTTATTAAATCATCGAATTGGTTCCTTTTAAATATCTGTCTGTTTAAGCTTTCCAATATGCTTAAAATCTTCGTATACCTTGGCTATTGGGTATTTTACTACAATACTCTAATTTTAATGATATTAGAACCTTAAATATCTAAATCCCACAAAAACATTACAATGATACGGATAACATCAACACCATCGTCCGTAAAAATTTAGAGGAAGACGCCCCTAAAGCGTATAAAATCCTTGATATTCCATTGGACAAAAGAACAAATTGGTGAAGTCATGACTAAAATCAGCAATGGCATGGAGCCTGCAGAAGCAGCCCAGGAATGGGTCAGCAATAACCAGGACACTGTTGAAAAGTGGACTGAAGGCGCACAATAAAAATAATAGGTGAACAAAAGCGGAAACGCCTTGATCACCCCCGAAAATCATAAGCAAGAACGTGTAGTGGCGGTCCTTGCCACGGAGCGTTCTTGCTTATGACTCGAGGGGGTAGGCGTTGGAGCTAGACGTTACCCTTGGCTATGCTTTTTGATATTAATAAGCTGATTCGGCGGCCATGGCCTGCTGTTTGGTCCAATGAATCGTTCCCGGATCATGGGCAGGCGGGGCATAAATCGAGTAAAGTTTAAGAGGAACACGTCCGGTATTGATGAGGTCATGCCATGCTCCAGCCGGCACCAGGATGGCATCGCCCGCCTGAACACGGCGCTCAAAGGTCAGCTGGTCTCTGCTGTCCCCCATCCGTACCAGGCCTGATCCGCTTTCAACGCGGAGAAACTGATCAAGTTCATGGTGCACTTCTAATCCAACCGAATCCCCCGGGTTAATACACATCACCGTCACCTGTAAATGTTTCCCAGTCCATAATGTTCGGCGGAATGCCTGGTTTGCTTCAGTTGCAGAATGTATATTCACGACGTACGGTTGCCTGCCCCAATCCATTGCTCCACCGCAATATGGACATGTTTGCATCGGTACAGGTGCTTGGACATGCTGAAAACCACTCTCATAAGATTCCTCGTACATTTGACTCAATCCCTTCAATCCATAATCTTCATTATGCTATTCACCCAGCGCAAAAACTGTGTATATGTCACAAAGGGGCCAGGCCCCGGGACTAAAGTCCTGGGGCCTGGCCCCTTTGTTGTTATTGTTCATAGATTGAGTCGAAGTCTTTAATCATTTCGATATCGAGTTCTGTAATGCCTTTTGCACGCCAGGAGGATATTTTGATGGTGACTTTTTTATAATCAATTTTAATGGACGGATGGTGCTGCCGTTCTTCTGCATATTCGCCAATTTCTTTCGCGAAATAGACACCGTCCAGATAGTTGTCAAACTTATATTCTCGCGCAATCCATTGTTCACTGACTTTCTGCCACTCTGGTGATTGCTTCAACGCTTCATCAAGCTTTTTCTGACTTAAAGGAACCATTTCATATTGATCTTCCGTCTTATGCTTATCAGACAAGCTGATCCCTCCTTTATAATGCTTTTAAACTGTACCCTGGAAAATCACTTTAAAAACAATGGTTATTTTGACAAGAACACTTGTTCCTTTTCCGGTTCTGTGCTATGCTCATTTTAGAATAAACACCTTGTTATAACTTCATTCCACCTTAGGGATGTGTTAAAATGCAAGTAATTGAACGTGTCAGAGAACGATCTGACGAGACCACGTATGCTGCCTACCACCACGACCTGTTGTTTAAGCAACTGATCCACACTTTTTTCGAGGAGTTTCTTGAAGCGTTTTTTCCTGATGTGCACCAAAACATCGATTTCCGATACCTCAGTCCGATCTCTGAAGAAGTCTTCACTGATCTGCACGAAGGCGACACCAGGCGACTTGATATTGTCATGGAAACCAAGCTGAAGGACGAAGATGTTATCCTCATCATCCATGTCGAACCACAAAGCTATACTCAAACCAACTTTCATGAACGCATGTATCATTACTTTAGTATGCTATACAATAAATACCGTAAACCGATTGTTCCGATCGCTGTGTTCAGCTATGACCATAAGCGGGAGGAACCGACCGAATTTCATATGACGTTCCCTTTCTTTCATGTCCTGACGTTTAACTTTCTCGCACTTCCATTAAAGCAAACAAACTGGCGTGATTTTATCAAGTCCAATAACCCGGCTGCTGCAGCTCTGTTAAGCAAGATGGGCTATACGGAAAAAGAGAGAACACAAGTTAAATTTGAATTTTTACGTATGATGTCTAAAGCGGAAGTGCCTTGCTCACCCCCGAAAATCATAAGCAAGAACGTGTAGTGGCGTTCTTTGCCACGGAGCGTTCTTGCTTATGACTCGAGGGGGTAGGCACTGGAGCTGGATGTGTCTAAAATGGAGCTGGATCCAGCTCGAATGCGTTTAATTTACGGTTTTTTTGATAGATATCTGTCATTAAGTGAAAAGGAGGAGAAGATGGTGATGGAAAAGGTTAAGCATTCGCCGGATATGGAAAAGATTATGAAATTGCCGATTTCCTATGAGGAGAAAGGGAAGGAAATGGGAAAAAAAGAAGTGGCAGCTTCGATGCTTGAAGAAGGATTTACATTAGAAGTCATTGCCAAGGTCACCGGTTTGAGCCATGCAGCTATAAAAACATTGAACCATTAGGAAAAGCGGGCTCAATTGATGAATCAATTGAGCCTCCTCCAGCGGGACTGCTAATTTCTTATGAAAAGAAATCAATAGAGAATGTCGACGCCGTAACAGATTAAGTTCTTTCAACACTAAGCTCATCCATGGACACCACCGTCTGGTTAAGACTGATTTTTCTCATGTGCCGTTTGTAAAGATGCATGATCATCAGATGCACATTCGCTTGTGTATAATGATAAACAAACCATGGCAGTGACGGAGTGAAATCGTGAATGGCGATGATGACTTCATCCGCACCTGGAATTTGACGAAATTCCATCCGGCCGCGTTCATTTTTCTTTCCATCTGTCAATAAACCGCCTGTAATATAATATAAGGCACGGTCCTGGGTACTGCGTTCTCTGGAATATGACATCTCCAGCAGTGTTGTTTGGCCAAGCAGACCTATTTTGCAATTCAAATCCGCATCTGTCGCTGTATTGATCCAAGGATTTAGAAGGTCTTCAAGCCATTTTACATAATAACGCCCTACCCAGTCAGCACTTGCACCTTCTGGAAGTGCTACACGCTGCACGGAACGGACATCCTGCTTAATCGGTGTTAAGACCCGTTTTTTACGTGATTTACTTCCCTTTCCATCTGTTTTCATGGCGTCAGCTGCTGCTTGTCGAAATGGTATTTTACCATTGCTGATCCCCATTACATGATGAGCATCTTGAACCGTCATTTCATGTTGCAGACTTTCTACGAGTGGGTAGACAATTTCTTTTGGCGTTTGAGTCACTAATCTTAGCCATAGCCTTGAGAGTGTCAAAGAGAAAAAAGGGACATTCAACATGAGGCGCTTCTTTCCGAGAACTTGCGCCGTTTCTTCCATCATCGCTCGGTAAGTGAGCACATCTGGACCGCCAATATCGATTGAACGATTTTCTTCTGCCTTATCCAAAACGACAGACGTGAGAGATGTCATCACATCTTCCAGTGCTATAGGCTGAGTTTTTGTTCGCGTCCACTTGGGCAGGATCATCATCGGCAGGCGCTTCACCAGCTTAGCAAGGATCGGAAATGACGAGCCTTTGGGGCCAACGATCAACCCTGCACGAAGCGCTGTCACTGGGGTACCGTATGCCCGCAAAATGCGCTCGACCTCAAGCCTGCTTTCAAGATGCCGCGAAAGCAGGGCATCGTCACTTGGAACAATCCCGCCAAGATAAACAATTTCTTTTATCCCCTGGCGCTTGGCCGCCTGAGCAAAATTATCAGCTAAAATGACATCCATATCTTCAAATGTCCCTTGAGTCAATTTGGCGGAGGGCATCATAGAGTGAACGAGGTAAATTGCAATGTCAGCTCCTTGCAAACCTTTTTCAGCATCTGCCATGGAAAACAGATCACATGAACGCCATTTGACTGATTCTGTGCTTTTCCGTTTGTGACCATTTCGAGAAAGAGCAATCAGGTCCACTTTATGCTTTAGCTTAGAAATAAGATTTTCGCCAATATAGCCACTGGCTCCTGCAATGGCCACCACCGGTTTTGCCTTTGTCATAATATTGGCCCCCTTGTCTGATAGTTGCATGTACCCTAAGCAGAAACTTGGAAAACAGACGGCTCTTATGGATCAGGTAAAAACGGCACCTTTTTCACAAATAAATCAAAACCGAGGGCTGTCAGAATGCCAATGACGAGAATCCAAAGAGCAATACTGATCGCCATCCAAAAAAGCATACCCTGCTTGGTCGCTCCCATTGCCATGCCAATAAAAGCAGCTATATGCGTCCCCAGAAGAACGGGTCCGAGAAATGCCAGTCCAATCACACCATACTTTTGAAACAGCTTGACTGCTCTGACACTGCTTTTTGATGGCTTTCCTTGTTTTTGCCGGCGTGCGACATACCAGCCTTTCAACCTCTCAAACGCTAGAACAACTGGAACAAGTGTAACCATGTTGCCCAGAAACCCAACGATCATTACGATTGCCGGAGACAGGCCCCATAGGATGCCGATCGGAACAACTGCTAGTACTTCAATCCATGGTATCGCTGCACCTACAAACACAAGGAGGTACTTATAAAGCATGCTCACCTGCCCCCTTCCGAACTAAAATCTACTTGCTATTATACGTGAATTTTTCCTGAAACGATACGAAGTCGATTTATGGCCCAACAAAAAGCCAACCCCAAGTACGTAACAGGATTGGCAAATTACGGAAAATGATATTTTGTTTAAAGCAGTTTAGCAAATTCGTGTGTTTGCGCCTCAAGCTCGCCAATGGCTAAATTTTCTTCAAGCGCTTTCACCACGTGGGCGTCAGTCACTTTTTCATGGGTTTGTGTATGTATCATGCTTGCTCCTCCTCAAACTGTGCATCACCATGGTTGCAACATCAATTATATGTTTAGGAGGGTGGATACACGAATGCTTCTGTCGATGATGAGCTACCTTTATCCAGCCTCTTAACGTATACAGTTGAACAACGACCACCCGGGACTTATTTCCTATACGCCATATTATAAACATATCCTGTCATTAATACCATTTTATGGATACCCCTTGAACGAAAAAAAGACGAAACAGCCTTGTGAAGGTGTTCCGTCTCTTGTGGGTTGAGAATCTATTATATTAGCTGGAAACCGATTCTTTCGCGGAAAGTCCAAGTGTTTCAGCAGTTGCTGCATGGATTTCACGAAACATTTCCGGATGATCAGCCAGCGACACACCGTAAGAAGGGACCATCTTCTTAATATTTGGTTCCCATGCTTCCATATACTCTGGGAAGCAGCGATTCAAAATGTCGAACATGATCTGAACAGCAGTGGATGCGCCTGGTGATGCACCGAGCAGTGCTGCAATGGTACCATCTTCAGAATTGATGATTTCTGTTCCGAATTGAAGTGTGCCTTTCCCGTCTTCAGTATCTTTGATTACTTGGACGCGTTGGCCGGCTGTCACAATATCCCAATCGGCTTCTTGAGCCGTTGGTACAAATTTGCGCAGCTCATCCATCCGTTTATCACCGGAGAGCATCACCTGTTGGATCAGGTATTTGGTCAGCTTCATTTCTTTTACACCTGCTGACATCATCGTAATCATATTATTTGGCTTCACTGACCCGATGAGATCAAAGTTTGAACCTGTTTTCAAAAACTTGGGGGAGAACCCTGCGAATGGGCCAAATAGCAATGTATCCCGGCCCTCGATATGCCGTCTGTCCAGGTGTGGCATAGACATCGGCGGCGCACCCACTTCTGCTTTTCCGTATACTTTCGTGTCATGCTTGGCAATCACGTCCGGGTTGTTGCAGACCATAAACAAGCCGCTTACAGGGAAACCACCGATATGTTTCGATTCGGGGATGCCTGTTTTCTGGAGCAGCGGAAGGCTCCAACCGCCGGCACCAATAAATACGAAATCAGCATTATGGTAAACAATGCGCCCGTCTTTATGGTCGTATACTTTTACTTCCCACGTGTGATCATCATTTCGTTTAATATCATCAACTTGGTGATTGTACTGAACACGGACATCCTTTTCCTCTAAATGGTTAAATAATATCCGAGTCAACTCACCAAAGTTCACATCAGTTCCTGAATCAATTTTCGTTGCTGCAATGGGCTCCTCAATGTCTCTGCCTTCCATAATGAGCGGGATCCATTTCTCGAGGACTTCTGGATCGTCCGTGAATTCCATTCCAGAAAACAACGGATTCTGGGACAATGCTTCATGACGCTTTTTTAAAAACTGTACGTTGGCTTCACCATGAACTAGACTGATGTGCGGTAGCGGCTGGATAAATTTTGATGGATCAGGGATCTGGCCTTTGTTAACGAGATAGGACCAAAACTGCCGGGAGATCTGAAACTGTTCGTTAACCTTGGTTGCCTTGCTCGTATCAATCGAACCGTCTTCCCGTTCTGTCGTGTAATTCAACTCACACAGAGCAGAGTGGCCGGTTCCGGCATTATTCCATTCGTTGGAACTCTCTACCCCGGGCTGTTCAAGTTTTTCATAGACTGTGATATTCCATTCCGGCACCAGTTCCTGCATAATTGAAGCCATTGTGGCGCTCATAATCCCCGCGCCGATCATGACAATATCCTTTTTCTCTTGTGAATTGTTCATCATTGCACTCACCTTCCCCTTTATCTGCTTGCATACATGCCTGACTCCTTCTTAGGCAGGCATCATTTACTATGAATCATTTATTTAATTAACCTCATATGGCAGCGTTTCCTTTTGCAGTTGCATGGATAAATGTATAATCACTACCCATTATATCATTTTTTCTAGAGAATAAAGGGAAAAACGAATAAAAAAGCCTTTATGCAAACGGGAAAAATTGTCATCCTATCCTTCGTCATTGACTTTCATGGAATATATTGGTGCATTTGTCCAGTTCCAAATTCGGTTCTTTGACATAGTTTAATGTGTAGCGATTTATTTTAAAGGGGGTAAGAACATGGGATATGAAGCAGAAAAAGGATGCGGCTTCGGCGGCGGATTTGCCCTAGTCGTTGTACTGTTTATTTTGCTGATCATCATCGGCGCATCTTATGGCGGCTACGGGTATTAAATGAAAACTCTACACCAAAAGATTGCTGCCTCTGCAGTTAAAAACCTTAATAGATTGAGGACACAAACTGCGAATCAATGAAAACTCTAGCCTAAACGCTTTTTATAGGGCTTTCTGGCTAGCGCCGCTGGAATATACTCGCTTTCCAGGGGCACGGCCTCAGCCTCCTTGCCCCGGCAAGGGGTATGTCGACGTTGCCCGCAAAGGGCGGTTTTAGTCGACCCTCCTTAATGTCCTCTCCGGGGTCTTCAGACTCGTGCTGTTCCCGCAGGAGTCGACTTCCCTCCGCTCCAAACACTTTATGTAATTCAGAGGCTTGGACGGTTCTGCTTGAGAAAGCCAGTAGGAAGGGGAGCGCCACTCAACTAGCTCGGGGGAAACACGGAGACTCCTGCGGGATGCAAAGCCTCGATGAGACCCCGGAGCGCGCATTTTGGGAAGGAAGGCTAAAACCGCGACGTCCTGTCGCAACGCCTTCATGACCCACATCCTGTGGGCCCGAGGCTCAGCAGCGCCCGCGGAAAGCGCAGTGTTTCCCCCGAGCGGTTGCGAGAGGCAGTTACAAGTTAGTTCGCAGCTTACGGATACTGGAGCAAAATCTATGTGAAAGTAGTCTAAAAAAACTTCTGTACCTCAAGGGGTACAGAAGTTTTTTGTGTCTCTATTTCTTACCCATCATCTTTTCTATAGAAGAAAGGTCTTTTGGGACTTTATTGTTTAGTATGGCATTTACCATCATTTCTTCTTTTTCTCTGGACACTGGTTTTCTTGCAAGTGCTGATACTTGTCTGATCACCCTTCTAACCGTTTTTTCATCTTTAAAATCTGCGTTCTGCAGGGATTTTGCAAGCTTCATCGCATCATTCATTTTCACACCTGTTTTTTTCTCAAGGTTATCCATGACGCACATTCCTCCTTCCAAAACTGTGTTACAACACATTTTATGAAAGGAGGCGGATAAATGTATGAGCTCGTGTCACTGTTTTAGAGAAGTCATACGACCTTGATAACCGTTCCGTAATGCTTTTTTGTCAATTTTTCCAACGTGGGTTTTGGGCAGGGTATCAAGGAGACAAAAATCTTTCGGTACTTTATAGGAGGTGAGTTTTGCCTTGCAGTACGCGGCGAGTTCGTCTGTCTCAAGTGCTGCTTTAAGCACAACAAACCCTACAACTTTCTCGCCCCATTTCTCATCTGGAACACCAACGACAGCTGCTTCATCCACAGCATCATGTGCTTCTAACCAGTGTTCGATTTCGAGCGGATAAACGTTTTCCCCACCGGTAATGATCATATCCTTTTTTCTTCCGACGATATACACATAGCCATCTGCATCCTGCCGCGCCAGATCTCCTGTATGCACCCAGCCGTCCACGAGTGTCGCGTCTGTTTCCTCAGGGTTGTTCCAGTAATATTCAAATGAATGATGTCCGCGAATCAACAGCTCGCCGATTTCTTCAGGCTGTGCTTCATAACCTGTTTCGGTAACAATCCGGATGTCGTTGAACAGCATGGGTTTGCCGACTGATCCAGGCTTGGCGTCCGTGTCGCGCGGGTCGATGTAAAAGTTGTTTGGACCGGCTTCTGTCAGACCGTAGCCCTCTTTGAATGCAATGCCTTTTTCACGGAAAGCATCGTAAATTTTTTGCGGACAAGGTGCGCCGCCGGAAACGAGTACTTTTAAATCAGGAAATTCCGCTTGCTGGAACATGTCTGTCTGCACCATCATATGGTACATGGTCGGTACAAATAACGCGGTGGTACACTGGTATGCGATGAGATCTCGGACGGCTTTTTCCGGGTGAAAGTCTGGTGCAATGACAACTTTTCCGCCAATCAATAGCAGGGGCAGCGAAAATACATTGAGTCCTCCGGTATGGAACATGGGGAGGGTCGTCAAGGTTGTGTCATTCCGGCTGAGATCCCATGTGATGATGGTATTGAGCGCATTCCACAAAATGGATCTGTGTGAGAGGACGACACCCTTAGGCCTGCCTGTTGTGCCGCCTGTGTAGATCATGGCGAGAGGGTCTTCCTCTGTAATCGTTACCGGGCTAAGGATGTCGCTGTCTGAAACATGGTCGACATATCCATTGCCGTCTAAAATCATCAGCCGGGTTTTTAACGTATCCAGCTGTACCATATGCTCGAGCGTTGTCTCTACTGCAATCACTTTCGGATCACAGTCGTTGAGAATGTAGAGCAGCTCGTCCTTGGCCAATCGATTGTTCACCGGGACGAAAATACAACCGAGCTTCATGGCTGCCAGGGCGAAATCAAAATAACTGATGTGGTTCGGTGCCAGAAGCGCAACTCGATCGCCTTTTTGCACACCTTTGTTTGTCAAATGAGCGCTCAGTTTCTCAGCACGTGCATTCAGATCGGTGTAAGTCCATTCTTCTTTTGTTTGAGAATCTATAACAGCTGTATCGTTTGGGGTCAGTGCCACCCGGCTTTCAAACCAATTTATATTTGCCTGCATAAGAGCACTCCTTTAACGCCAACGTGATGTATGAAACCAATTGTAAAATGCCACGGTCACAGCTGAGTTACATCATAATGCCGCCATCGACATGAAGAGCGTGACCGTTAATGTAATTCGATTCTTCCGATGCCAGGAAAAGATAGGCGTTTGCGATATCTTGCGGATCCCCGAGACGCTGCATCGGCACCTGTGACACGATCTGATCGATCACTTTCTGAGGGACGGTTTCTACCATATTTGTGGCGGTGAAACCTGGGACAACCGCGTTGACGTTGATCCCTTTATGTCCGAGTTCTTTGGCCCAGGTTTTCGTCATGCCAACGATCCCCGCTTTGGTGGCGGCGTAATTGGTCTGGCCGACGTTACCATATACACCTGAGACAGAGGATGTGCTGATGATTTTGCCTTTTCCTTGGTCTAGCATGGCTGGCAGAACAGCCTGGGTGCAGTTGAACACACCTGTTAAATTGACCTCCAGCACCTGTTGAAATTGTTCTGGGGTCATTTTGCGGAACATGGCGTCACGGGTAATGCCTGCGTTGTTGACGAGAATATCGACTTGGCCATATGTGGATGTTGTGTGTTCAACCATTTGGTCCACACTGTTTCGATCTGCAACATCGACTTGGACGAACATGCAGGTTAAGCCTTTGGCGTTGAGTTTCTCGGCACTCGCCTCACCACTTTTGACGTCGTAATCGGCGATGACAACTTTGGCGCCTTCCAGGGCAAACGTTTCTGCCGCCTGCAGACCGATCCCGTTTGCTGCACCCGTTATAATCGCTACTTTGTTTTCCAGTCTTTTCACCATAAACACGCTTCCTTTCTTTCTGCTATCGATCTTTTTATGAAAATTTACTTTTGCTCATTGAGAAATCCGCTCTATCGGATAAGCCAGTCATGCTATCGGAGGAAGAATGCATCCTATCCAACGAGAATGTCGTTCTATCAGAGCAAGAAGGCATTCTATCACAGCAACAACACTTTCTATCCAACGAATGTGTCAGTCTATCAAAGCAACAGCCTGTTACTGTTTTAGAAATTCGTCCAGGACGTGAATGAGCTCTTCCCGATCATCGATCAGCGGAGAATGGCCGCTGCCGGTAAATTCGTGATACGTAGCGCGATCGCCGTAGTCTTCGCGCAGTTCGTCGGTCATGTCTTTAGTCACGACCAGATCTTGATCGCCCCGGGTAATCATGACGGGGATGTCGATCTGCCGCACCTTATCCTCACCGGGTACAAGCCCGTTAGGATGACTGCTTATATTAAACACGTTCAGCGCATGGTAGCATTCTGCCAGGTTCCGCTGGGTGGTCATGTCTTCCAGATACTTTTGATAGCGCTCCTCGTCAGGCTTCTGACCAGTGTAAATCAACATATCCCACAGCTGTCTTAGAAACGCATAATTGTGGGTATCGTACGCTTCCTGGACCATATTCCGCTTGTCATCGTGAAACATCTCATCCAGTGTTGCCACACGATCATGCACATCTGGCATGCCATCTGCGCCTGTCCGGTAATACGCATAACCCGTGAGGACGCCGAGGCCAGCAAGAACAGCCGGTCACAATACCCCGGATAATCTGCACAGAACTGCTGACTCACCGCTCCGCCAAGGGACCAGCCAACAAGTGCGAACTGCTTTAAACCAACGACATCGACAAACTGCTTCACGTCATCTGAGAAATCTTTGATCGACGTAATTTGCTTATGATAGCTGGATTCGCCAAATCCCCGCAGATCCACAGCGTATAGCTTGTAATTCTCAGGCATGTGTTCGAACACAACATCCCAGTGCACAGAAGACGTCATATTGCCATGGATCAGCAAGACCACGTCGTCTCCACCATCACGTTCGCGGTAAGCAAGTGTTTCGCCATTCGACAATTCTACCTTTTTCAGCTTTACATTTCCCATGATGATTCCCTCCTGTAAAAATCAGTCAGTTTCTCCCCATCTGATCACATTTGCACCCCATGCATAGCCAATGCCTGCTGAAACGAGCACAACAATATCTCCATCATGCAGCTTTCCTTCTGCTTCTGCCAACTCCAATGATAAAATCTGGTCAATTTGGCCGATATGTCCGTAGTCTTCCAGATAAATAGATTTGTGATGCGGTACCCCCAGCGTGTCGAGCACATAATGATGGGCAGATCGTTTCATATGCAGCATTGCGACATAGGCAATGTCTGCCGCGGTATAACCGCTTTTTTCCAAGGCTTTTTCAATGGCAAAGATGAAGTTGGCCATCGATTTATCCGCAAGACGCTGTTTCATGCCCTCAGGATCGAGAACATCAAGCTGATACTGCCCCGCGGCCAGAGTTTCTGCCGTAACAGGGTTTTTTGTTCCCCCGGTGGTCACGACAACATCTTCGGAAAAAGACCCGTCTGTCATCATATGGGTGCCTAACAGAATGTTTTTTCCATGATTTTTCTGAACAATGATCGCACCACCCCCGGCTCCAAGGTTATACATAAACCGGGTTCGCGGGTTGTCGTAATGGATGAAATCCACATTCCGGTATCCGCCGGCAAGCAGCACGGTCTTAATATCGGGATCTGCGGTCATCATATCTTTGGCCAGTTTAAGCGCCATAATCGTTGTGCCGCAGCGGAGGGCGGTATCAAATGCCCAGGCATTAACGGCGCCAATGTCATACTGCAATTTAATGCCTGCTGTCCATAACGGATATTCCTTATGTTCTTCCCCGATATAAATGACAAGATCAATGTCGGCTGGATCCACTCCCCCTTTTGCCAGGGCCGTCCGAGTTGCCCGCACGCCCATCTCTACTGTGTGGTCGCCTTCCCCGGGAAGCGGTTTTTCCATGATGCCCATTTTTTGTTCGACAATGTCCTGGGGAATACCCGTCGCCTGGGACAATTCTGCAGACGTCATCCGTTTTTCAGGCAGGTATATCCCCGTACTTACTATTCCAATGGTGTCCATTGCATGTGCCGCCTTTCTTTAATGATTGCTGTCACGCTATCACGCACTTTCTGGTTTCTCTTCGGTTTGTTTTTGTGTGATGCCTTTGACTGGTCGATTGAAAAATTTAGCGCGAATCGTCCCGACAATGCCAAGCGGGAAGAAGATGACGACAAGGATATAAATCGTACCGTATAAAATAATCCACCGCTCGAAAATCCAGTGTACATCGGACAAGCCTGACAGCCAGTGATGGGCAAATTCCACAAGTCCTGCCCCAATGATCGGCCCAATCAGTGTGCCGACACCACCGATAATCGTCATGAGCAGCACATCAATCGTTACTTCAGTGGCAAACACACTTGTGTCCACAAATCTGAGTGACAGAATATACAGCACACCAGCG